>CAYXPI010000053.1:0-21436 GCA_964467005.1 uncultured Limibaculum sp.
CAGGCGCTTTCGATCGCCAACCAGCAGCCGCAGAACCTGCTGGCCCTCTTCCGGTAACGGACGCAAAGGGCCGGGGCGTGCGCGCGCCCCGGCCCGATCCACCGCCGGCATGGCCCGGCGACGCAAGGTTTCCAGGAAGGACGGACGCCCCATGAGCCTGCACGCCGCCAGCGAAACCGGCTACGGCACCGCAACGAGAGCCCTCGGCACCGATCGCGACGTGGAGTACCACGTGTTCGGGCAGATCACCGGCCGGCTCTCGCTCGCGCAGCGCGAGGGGGCGCCCTTCGCGGAGCTCGCCGCGGCGATCCACGAGAACAACCGGCTGTGGACGGTGCTCGCGGGCGATCTCGCCCGGCCGGACAACGCGCTGCCCGAAAGCCTTCGCGCCCAGCTTCTGAGCCTCGCGATCTTCGTGCGCAAGCATGGGGACCGGGTGCTCTCGGACACCGAGGAGGTGGGCGTGCTCG
Organism: uncultured Limibaculum sp.; assembly: GCA_964467005.1. GTDB lineage: Bacteria > Pseudomonadota > Alphaproteobacteria > Rhodobacterales > Rhodobacteraceae > Thermohalobaculum. The sequence goes on from CAYXPI010000053.1 coordinate 471, forward strand.
TCGACATCAACACGGCCGTGATGCGCGGGCTGCGTGCGCGGGCCACGGCCGGAGGTGGGTGATGGCCGGCCTCATTCTCAAGCTCAGGGCCCATGAGCAGATCCTGGTGAACGGGGTCGTCATGCAGAACGGCGAGCGCAACACGCGGCTCATCATCAAGACGCCGGACGCCAAGATCCTGCGCCTGCGCGACGCGATCCATCCCGAGGAGGTGGACACGCCCGTGAAGCGCGTGGCCTACATCGCTCAGCTCGCCGTGGCCGGGGAGACCGATCCGGCGGAGGCCGTGCATCAGCTCCGCCGCGGGATCCGCCAGCTCCAGGACGCGCTCGACGGTCATCCCTGCGCGAGCCATCTCGCGGATGCGCAGTCCGCGCTGGAGGAGGCCAACTTCTATGGCGTGATGCGCGCTCTGCGGCGGCTTCTGCCCATCGAGGAGGCGCTCCTCGCGGCCCATGCCGGCGCCCCGGAGCGGCCGGAGGCCCGCGGATGACCTTCGCCCCGATCCTCCCCGTGGGCGGGATCGCCGGGCTCCGGTTTCTCGACCGGACCTTCGAGCGCCAGTTCGCGGTCTTCACGCAGTCGCCGGAGATCCAGCGCACCGTCGCCGCCTTCGAGGAGCGGGCCTCGACCATCACCACGCTGGACGGGCTCATGGCCGATCGCGAGGTCCTCCAGGTCGTGCTCGGCGCCTTCGGGCTCGAGGAGGATCTCGACAAGCGCGCCTTCGTCCGGAAGGTCCTGGAGGAGGGCTCGCTGGAGCCGCGGGCCTTTGCCAACCGCCTGGCGGACCCCGCCTATCGCGACATGGCGGCCGAGCTCGGCTTCGGCGATCTGGGTGGCCGCCTCGTGCTGACCGATGTGCGCGAGCGCCTGGTGCGACGCTACGAGACCCGGGCGTTCGAACGGGCCGTGGGGGAGGGCGATGTGGACCTGCGCCTCGCCCTCACCTTTCGCCGTGAGATCGCGCGGATCAGCGCCAGCGAGACGGCGGAGACCACGGGCTGGCTGCGGGTGGTCGGCTCCCAGCCGCTCCGCCGGGTCGTGGAGCTTGCCTACGGGTTGCCCCAGCAGTTCGGCCTTCTCGACATCGACCGCCAGGTGGCCGATCTCGAGGCCGAGACCCGCCGCCGTTTCGGCGTCGAGAGCCCCGCCGCCTTTCTCGACGGCGCCGCCGTGGAGGAGGTGCTGAGCCGCTTCCTCTTGCGCGCGCAAATCGAGCGGGGGATCGCCACGACCGCCGCCGCGGCTGGCCCCACGGCCGTGCAGATTCTGCAAGCCGGCGGCCTCGGCACCGCGACGAGCGCCAATCTCTTCGCTGCGCGCCTGCTCTAGCCGGGCTCCTCCGAGAGGATCTCGCGGAGGCGCGCGAAGCTGTCCTCCGACCGTGGCCCGGGCGCGGGCTCCGCCAGGAAGCCGTCGAGCCGGGGCCAGAGCGCGACCGCCCGGTCGAGCACCGCGTCGCCCCCCGGCTGGTAGAGCCCTGCCTGGATCATCGGTTCCGCCTCCTCGTAGGCCGCGACGAGCCGGCGGGCGGTGCCGGCAAGCTCCGCCTCCCCCAGGGTCCAGGCCTTGGGCGCGGACCGCGAAACGGATCGCCGGAGGTCGATCGCGGGGAAGCGCCCGCGCTCGGCGATCCCCCGGTCGAGCACCACATGCCCGTCGAGCACGCCGCGGACCATATCGGCCACCGGCTCCTCGAGATCCGACCCCGCGACGAGCACCGAGAAAACCGCCGTGATGTCCCCCGGCCCCTCGGCGCCGGGCCCCGCGCGTTCGCAAAGCTGGGCGAGCGCGCCGGCGGTGGAGGGGGGGAAGGCCCGGAGCGCCGGCGTCTCCCCGGCGGCGAGGGCGATCTCGCGATGCGCCTCGGCGTAGCGCGTGAGCGAATCGAAGAGGCAGAGCACATGCCGCCCCCGGTCGCGGAAATGCTCGGCGACGGCGAGGGTGAGGAGCCCGGCGCGCCGCTTGGCCAGCGCCGTCTCGTCCGACGCCGCGGCGACGACCACCGCCCGCGCCATCGCCGGCCCCAGCCGCTCGCGCACGAACTCGCCCACCTCGCGCCCCCGCTCGCCGATGAGGCCGACCACCAGGATCTCCGCACCGATGCCCTGAGCGAGATGGCCGAGGAGCATCGACTTGCCGACCCCGCTGCCCGCGAAGAGGCCGATGCGCTGGCCCCGGCAGATCGGCAGGAGCGTGTCGGTGGCCGCGAGGCCGGTGGCGAGGCGCCGGCCGAGGCCACGGCGGCGAGCGGCCTTGGGAGGTGCGGCGAGGAGCGGCGCCACCGACCGGCCCTCGGGCGCGGGCTCGCCGTTCGCGAGCCGGCCATCCGCGTCGACCACCTGCCCGAGCCACGCGTCCGAGGGGCGGGGCAGGGCGGCCGGGGCGAGCCAGGCCCGCGCCCCGGAGGCGAGCCCGGCGGCCGAGCCCGTGAGAAGCGCGGTCACCCCCTCCCGGTCGAGCGCGATGACCTCCCCCTCCAGCGCCGGCCCCTCGCCGATCGAAACCCGGTCCCCGATCCGGGCGAGCGCCGCGAGGCCGCCGAGGCGCACCGCCGCCCCGTCGGAGGCAAGCAAGCGGCCCCAGACCGCGGCCGAGGCCGGCAGCGCCCGGCTCATCGGCCCACCTCCAGGTCACGAACCCTTAACCATGATGGGCGTAAGCAGCACCCGAAACCCGAAGAAACGAGGTGGCCCATGTTGGAGAAGCTGACCGTGCTGGCAAAGGCCTCGGCGATGGCGCGCCACGCCGCCGCCCGCCACCGCTTGCTCGCTGAAAACGTCGCCAATGCCGACACTCCCGGTTTTCGGGCCCGCGACCTGCGGCCCTTCGCGGAAATCGTTAACCGCGAGACGGTAAACGCCCCGTTGACGTTGCGCGCCAGCCGGCCGGAGCATGTTGCGGGCTCGGATCGGGTCTCGGGCTTCGAGATGGTGGAGGTCGAGGCCCCCGCCGCTCCCAACGGGAACACGGTGCAGCTCGAGGAGCAGAGCGTGCGCGCGACCGAGACCCAGGGCCAGCACGCCCTCGCCATGGCGATCTACGGCAAGGCCGCGGATCTCTGGCGGATCGGTCTCGGACGGAGCCGGTGACGCCATGCACGACCTGGTAAAAGCCATGACCAGCGCCGCCTCCGGCATGCGCGCGCAATCCACCCGGCTCCGCCTCATCGGCGAGAACGTGGCGAACGCCGACACGCCCGGCTTCCAGGGCAAGCGCGTGAGCTTCGAGGCCGTGCTCGACCGCCGCACCGGTGCTGAAACGGTGCGCCCGGGCCCCGTCGATCTCAGCCGAGCGCCGGCGCGGGAAGTGTACGAGCCTGGGCATCCGATGGCGGATCCGCGGGGGATCGTCACCTACTCCAATGTCGACCCCCTCATCGAGATCGCCGACGCCCGGGAGGCCCAGCGCTCCTACCAGGCCAACCTCACGCTCTACGACCAGGCGCGCCGCATGTACGGCGCGATGCTCGAGCTCATCCGCCGCTGAGACAGGAGAGAGACATGGACATCGACACGAGCTTTGCCGCCCGCCTCTACGACACCGCACGCCAGCTGGGCGAGCCCAAGGCGGCGGAGGCGGAGCGCCCGGAGACGGGCTTTGCCGAGACCCTGGCCCGCGCCGCCCAGGAGATCACGGAGACCATACAGCGGGGCGAGCAGGTCGCCGAGAGCGCGGTCTCCGGGCGGGGCGACGTGCAATCGGTCGTCGAGGCGCTCACCTCGACCGAGCTCGCGCTGCAAACCGCCGTGGCGGTGCGCGACCGGGTGGTCGAGGCCTATCAGGACATTCTGCGGATGCCGGTCTGAGACCCATGGACACCGTCGATCTCGTTTCCATCATGCGCGAGGCGGTGTGGACATCCATGGTGATCTCCGCGCCCATCCTTCTCGTGGCCCTCGGGGTCGGCGTCGGCATCGGGCTCCTGCAGGCGCTCACTTCCATCCAGGAGCTCACGCTCACCTTCGTGCCGAAGCTCCTGGCGATCGGGGTGGTCTTCTGGGTGAGTCTCGGCTTCGTGACCCAGGGGCTCGTCGAACTCTTCCAGGCACGCCTCTTGCCCTTGGTCGCGGGGGGCTGAGATGACCGCCCTCGCCGCCCTCCTCGCCGCCGGGCTCTTCGCCGCGGACGCGCCGCGCGCCGCGCACCCGTCCGAGCTCTGCCTCCGCGCGGCGAATCGCGCGGCGGACCGTCACGGCGTGCCACGGGACGTGCTGGCGGCCATCGCTCTCACCGAGACTGGGACCACCCGCGCCGGCCGCCGCGGCCCCTGGCCCTGGACGCTCAACATCGAGGGCGCGGGCCGCTGGTTCGACAGCCGGGCCGAGGCGCTCGCGGCCGCGGAGGCGGCCATCCGCGCGGGCCGCGTCTCCACCGATCTCGGCTGCTTCCAGATCAACTTCCGCTGGCATGGGTCGGCGTTTGCGGGGCCGGAGGAGATGCTCGACCCGGCCGCGGGCGCCGACTACGCCGCGCGCTTTCTGGCCGATCTCCACGCCGAGGCGGGCGACTGGACGGTGGCCGCGGGCTGGTACCACTCCCGCACGCCGAGCCACGCCCGGCGCTACCGCGCGGTCTTCACGCGTGCCCGCGCCGAGATCGGCCGGTCGCCCCCGGCGCCCGCCGCCCCAGCCGCCCTGCCTCCCGCGGCGGAGATCGCCGCGGCGACCCCCGGCGGGGTGCGGCTCAGCACGCTTCGCGCCGCCCGCGGCGGGCTCTTCGACCGGCGCTGAGGAGGCGGGGGATGGACGGCTTCTCGATCCGCGCGCTCTACCAACCGACGGTGCTCCTCGTCCTGGCACTGATGGCGGTCATCGTCATGATGATCCTGCCGATGCCGCCCTGGCTCCTCGACATCGGCCTCGCCGTCTCCTTCGCCCTCGCGATCCTCACCTTCACCGTGGTGCTTTTCATCGAACGGCCGTTGGACTTCTCGGCCTTCCCCACCGTCCTCCTCGCCTCCCTCATGCTGCGGCTCTCGCTCAACGTCTCCTCGACCAAGCTCATCATCGGCGAGGGGCACACCGGCACCGGGGCCGCCGGCGGGGTGATCGAGGGCTTCGCGATGTTCATCATGTCGGGGAACCTCTTCCTCGGCCTCGTCGTCTTCGGCGTTCTCCTCATCGTGAACTTCATCGTCATCACCAAGGGCGCGGGGCGGATGGCGGAGGTCGGCGCGCGCTTCGCGCTCGATGGGATGCCGGGCAAGCAGCTCGCGATCGACTCGGACGTGGCCGCCGGCGCGATCTCCCACAAGGAGGCGCATGAGCGGCGGACGCGGGAGCAGGAGGAGACGACCTTTTTCGGCTCGCTCGACGGCGCCTCGAAATTCGTGAAGGGCGATGCGATCGCGGGTCTCCTCATCACGCTCCTCAATCTCGTGATGGGCCTCACCATGGGCCTGGCCGTCCACGGCATGAGCTTTTCGGACGCACTCGAGACCTACGCGATCCTGACGGTGGGCGACGGGCTCGTCTCCCAGATCCCCTCGGTCATCACCTCGATCGCCGCGGCACTCCTTCTCTCGAAGGGCGGCGTGACCGGGTCGGCGGATCGGGCGATCGTCGACCAGCTTGGCGGCTATCCGGCGGCGCTCGGCACGGTGGCGGCGCTCCTCGGGCTCTTCGCGCTGATGCCGGGGCTGCCCTTTGCGCCCTTCATCGCGGGCTCGGCGGCGCTGGCGCTCGCGGCCCTCTTCGCCGCCCGCGCGCAGAGCGCCAAGGCCCTGGCCGAGGTTGCGCCGGTGCCGGACGAGGGCGCGCCTACGCCGCCGCGCCCTCTCGGCGACCTCCTCGATGTGGACGAAATCCACCTCCGCTTCGCCCCCAACCTCATCGGCGCGATCATGGAGCCGGGCACCGGCCTCGAGAAGCGCATCGTGAACATGCGGCGCCACATCGCGAGCGAGTTCGGCTTCGTGATGCCCGAGGTGCGGCTGACGGACGACCCCCTTCTGGGCGCGGGGCGCTACGCGATCCTCGTCCAGGGCGTGACGGCGGCGGAGGCGGAGCTCAAGCCCGGGCATGTGCTCGTGCTCACCCGGCCGGACCGGCCCTTGCCCGTGCCCGGCGAGGATGTGGAGGAGCCGGTCTACAAGGCCCCCGCGCGCTGGATCCCCGAGGCCGAGCAGGACAAGGCGGCGGCCCTCGGCCTTCCCGTCGTGGCGCCCGGAGAGGTCGTCGCGACCCATCTTCTCGAGACGGTGCAGGCCCAGTTCGGCCGCCTCTTTACCCGCCGCGCGCTCCGCAAGCTCCTCGAGGCCTTCGCCCAGCCCTCGGACCCCGCGCGCGCCGAGGCGAACCGCCGGCTGATCGACGAATTCGTGCCCGAGAAGCTGCCCCACGATCTCCTCCAGGCCGTGCTCCGGCTCCTCCTCGAGGAGCGGGTCTCGATCCGAAATCTGCCGCTCATCCTCGAGGCGGCGGCAGAGGCGCGCGCCGCCAATCTGCCGCCCGAGGACATCGTGGAGCACATCCGCCGGCGCATCGCCTTTCACATCGTGGCCCGGCTCTGCGACCGCGCGGGCAAGCTCCCGCTCATCCAGATCGGCCCGGCCTGGGAGACCCTCTTCGCCGAGCACGAGGCCGAGGGCGGGCGGGACGTGGCGCTCCCCCCGGCGGAGTTCAACCGCCTCGCGGGCGCCGTCGGCCAACAGCTCCGCCGCGCGGGCGAGCAAGGGCTGAGCCCGGCCATCGCCACCTCGGCTCGACGCCGGCGGTTCCTCCGCCAGGTGCTCGCGGCCAAAGGGATCTCCGCCCCCGTTCTCTCCTTCGAGGAGATCGGCACGCATGCCGATCTCGCCCTCCTCGGCACCGCCTGATGGAAGATCTGGCGGAGATCTTTCGGGCGGTGGAGGCCTCGATCCTCACCGCCGCGGGGGTCTTCGCCCGGGTCGCCGCGGCGGTCTTTCTGGTGCCCGGCTTGGGCGAGCGGGGCATCCCCACGCGGCTCAAGCTCGGCGCGGCGCTGGCGATCACGGTCCTCCTCGCACCGCTCATCCGCCCCCTGGTCCCGGACACGCCGGGGGACGTCCCGGGCCTCATCCGTCTCCTCGCGGCCGAGGCGGTGGCGGGCCTCACCATCGGCCTCGGGTTCCGGCTCCTGGTGATGGCGCTTCAGATCGCGGGCAGCGTGGCCGCGGCGCATCTGTCGCTCACCCATGTGTTCGGAACGCCGGTCAGCGAGGGACCAGAGCCCACCATCGCCACCTTCCTCGCCCTCGGCGGCGTGGTGCTGGCCATGGCCGCGGGGCTCCATGTGGCTGTGGTGGCCGCACTCGCCGGGCTCTATGCGCCCCTGCCGTTCGGCCGCTTCCCGGACCCCGGAGACCTGGCCGAGCTCACCGTGGCCCGCGTCGCGGAGGTCTTCGCCCTCGGCGTCTCCCTCGCCTTCCCCTTCGTCGCGATCAGCTTCGCCTACAACCTGGCGCTCGGGGCGATCAGCCGGGCGATGCCGCAGCTCATGGTCGTGCTCATCGGCGTGCCGGTGCTGATCGGGCTCGGGCTCTTCGTCCTCTGGGCCGCGCTGCCGGTGGTGTTCGGCCGCTGGCTGGGCGCGCTCGAGCGGCTCTTCCTCGAGCCCTTGGGGGGCATCGGCTGATGGCCGCCGAGGAGGAGAGCGGCCAGGGCAAGGCGCACGACCCGACCCCGCGGCGCCTCGAGAAGGCCCGCGAGCGCGGCGATGTCGCCCGCAGCCAGGACGCGCAGACCTTCGCCGCCTATCTGGGCCTTGCGGTGGCGCTGGCGCTCGCGGGCAGCTGGAGTGCGCTGCGGCTCGGGGAGACGCTCCGCCCGACGCTCGCGGACCCCGAGGCCCTGGCCGGTGACATCCTCGGCACCGGCGGCGGCGCCCTGGCGGAGATGCTCGGGCGCGTGATCGCGGCGTCGCTGCCGCTGGTCGCGCTTCCCGCGGGCCTCATCCTCGCGCTTCTCGTCGCGCAGAGGGGGATCGTCGTCGCGCCGGACAAGATCCTGCCGAAGATCCAGCGCATTTCCCCCATCGCCAATGCGGGGCAGAGATTCGGTCCGTCTGGGCTCGTGGAGTTCGCCAAGAGCGTGGTCAAGATTGCCGCCGTCGCGGGCGTGCTCGCCGTCGTGATCGCCCGCTCGATGGACGAGATCCTGGCGAGCGCCGGGGCCGAGGCCAGGTCCCTCGGCCCCCTTCTCGCCGAGCAGACCCAGGCGGTGATGCTCGGCGTCCTCCTGGTCTCGGCCGCCATCGCCGGGCTCGACCTCGCCTGGCAAAACCACGAACATCTCCGCCGCAACCGCATGACGCATCAGGAGCTGAAGGAGGAGGCCAAATCCGCCGAGGGCGACCCCCATCTCAAGGCCGAGCGCCGCAGCCGCGCGCGCGAGATCGCGACGCAGAAGATGATGCACGCGGTGCCGGAGGCGGATGTGGTCGTCACCAACCCCACCCATGTGGCCGTCGCGCTGAAATGGGACCGCAAGGAGGGCACCGCGCCCGTCTGCCTCGCGAAGGGGGTGGACGAGATTGCCCTCCGCATCCGGGAGCTCGCCGAGGCCGCCGGAGTGCCGATCCATCCGGACCCGGCGACGGCGCGCTCGATCCACGCGCTCATCGAGGTGGGGCGCGAGGTGAAGCCCGAGCACTACCGCGCGGTCGCCGCGGCGATCCTGTTCGCGGACCGGATGCGCGGCAAGGCGCGGCGGGCGTGAGCGCGCGGGCGGAGCGGTACGCGCGACTGGCCGCCGCGGTGCGGGCGCGCAAGGCCGCGGATGTCGCGCGGCTCGCGGCCCGGCTGGGGGAGGCCAAGCGCCTCCGCGAGGCGGCGGCGGAGATCCGGGGCACCGAAGCGGTGCTCGACACGCCGGCCAGTGGCGCCGATCTCGCCGCCGCAGCGGCCTGGCGGGAGGCGGAGCGGGCGCGCGCGGCCCGCCTCGAGCACGGGGCGCGGGCGCTCGAGGTCGCCGCCGAGCCGCTCAAGCGCCGGATCGCCGCGGCCCTCGTCCAGATCCCGGCCCTCGCGCGACGCTGCGCCGATCAGCCGCCGGACTGAGAGCCGCCCTCCTCCGGGGCCTCGTCGGTCGGGATCGCGTAAACGCCGCCCAGCCAGCGCGCGAGATCGACATCGGCGCAGCGTTTCGAGCAGAATGGCCGCCATTCCCTTGCGGCGGCCTGGCCGCAGATCGGGCAGGGCCCGGATGGGGTGCGCGGTGCCATCTCGCCGCTCCTCGTTCTCCGAGACGGATATTGGTGCGATCCGCGTTATATACTCCCGCAACCGATGCCGCGAGACCACCGAGAGCCATCCGCCATGTATGTCCGCCCGGACCCCGTCGCTCAGGCCGACGCGCCGCCGAAACCCGCGCCGTTCTGGCACCGCGCGATGGCCTTTCTCCTCAAGGCGGCGCTGCCGGTGGCGCTCCTTCTGGCCGCGGCCGAGGTCGCGCGCGACATCATGGCCTCGGCCCCCGCGCCCATGCGCGCCGCGGCGGAGCGTCAGGCCCGGCTCGTCGAGGTCTCTCCGGTGGCCGCCGCCGCCCAGGGTCCGGTGATCGAGGCCTGGGGCATCGTCGAGCCCCAGCGTCGCCTGGTGCTCCGCCCGGAGGTGGGCGGGCGCATCGGCAGGCTCAACCCCGCGCTCACGCCGGGTGGGGTGGTGGCGGAGGGCGACGTGCTCCTCGAGCTCGACGACCGGGACGCGCGTCTCCAGCTCGCCGAGGCGGAGGCCGAGATCGCCCGGATCGACGCCGAGATCCGCATGGAGGCCGGGCAGCAGGATCGCGCGCGCCGCGACCTGGCGCGGAACCCGGTGCGCTCTGGCATCACCGAGGAGCAACGCGGCCTCATCCTCCGCGAGCCCCAGATGGCCGAGCTTCAGGCCAACCGCGCGGGCGCGGAGGCCCGGCGGGACGCGGCCAATCTCGCGATTGAGAAGGCCGTGATCCGCGCGCCGTTCGACGCGGTGGTGGAGAGCGAGGACCTTGCGCCCGGCACGGTGCTGATGGAGGGGTCCGAGGTCGCCCGGCTCGTGGCCACCGACGTCTTCCGCGTGGTGCTCGCCCTGCCGCCGTCGGAGCTCGTTTGGCTCCGCGGGCGCGAGGGGGCGGAGGTGGTTCTCCGCCAGCCCGGCGTGTGGCCAGCGGGGGAGGCGCGGACCGGGCGGCTGGCGCGGCTCGGCGCCGAACTGAGCGAGATCGGGCGGATGGCCGAGGTCGTCGTCGAGGTGCGGGACCCTCTGGCCTCGGAGACCGCGGGCCCGCGGCTTCTCCTCGGGAGCTTCCTCGCCGCCGAGATCCACCTGCCGGCGATCCCGGGCTCGGTGGTCCTCGACCGTGTCGCGCTTCGGGACGGCGACACGGTGTGGGTGGCCGCGGAGGGCCAACTCGAGATCCGCCCCGTCACGGTCGCCTGGCGTGGGCCCGAGGCGGTCTTGGTCACCGACGGGCTCGCCCCCGGCGAAGAGGTGGTGACGACCCGGATCGAGACGGTGGCCGACGGCATGGCCATCCGTCTGGGCGCTGGCGGATGACCGCGCGCCTCCGGCCCATGGGGCCCATCGGGTGGATGACGCGCCACGGCGTTGCGCCCAACCTCCTCATGCTTCTCATGGTCGTGGGCGGGCTCTTGTTCGCGAGCCGCATCACGCAGGAGGTCTTCCCCTCCTACGAGACCGACACGGTAACGGTGTCCGTCGCCCTCCCCGGCGCCACGCCCGAGGAGGTGGAGCGCTCCGTCACCCTCGCGATCGAGGAGGCGCTGACCGAGATCGACGGCATCGAGAAGCTCACGGCCAACGCCAACGAGGGGAGCACCGCGGTGGTGGTGGAGATCGCGCAGGACCGGGAGCGCCAGGCGGTTTACAACGAGATCGCCCAGGCGGTGGACCGGATCACCACCTTTCCAGAGGACGCGGAGGAGCCGGTGGTGCGCCTCGTCGTGCCCCGCCGGCAGGTGATCGCGCTCCAGCTCCACGGGGAGGCGGACCGCCACGCGCTGCGCATGGCCGCGGAGCGGATCCGGGAGACGCTGCTCCTCGATCCCGGCTTGAGCCAGGTGGAGCTCCAAAACACCAAGGCGCTCGAGATCCATGTGGAGGCGTCGCAGGCCGCGCTCCTCGCCCACGACCTCACCCTCGACGACATCGCCAGCCGCATCCGCCAGAGCGCGCTCGACCGGGCGGGGGGCACGCTCGAGACCCGGGGGGAGGAGCTTCTCCTGCGCCTCGCGGACCGCCGCGACACGGCCGAAGAGTTTGCCGCCATCCCCCTTGTCGCCGATGCCGCGGGGCCGGTCCTCACCCTCGGCGATGTGGCGGAGGTCCGCCGCGGCTTCGCGGATATCGACGTGGTCTCGACCTTCGACGGCCGTCCCGCGGTGGAGCTCCTCGTCTACCGCACCGGCGACGAGACGCCGATTTCGGTCTCCGACGCAGTGCGCGCGGCGCTGCCCGGCGCGATGGCCAGCCTGCCCGCGAGCTTCGAGGCGACGATCACCGACGACGACGCCGAAGTCTACAAGGGCCGGCTGAACCTCCTCCTCAAGAACGGGTTCATCGGGCTCCTCCTCGTGCTGCTGGTCTTGAGCCTCTTTCTCGAATACCGGCTGGCCTTCTGGGTGGCGGTGGGCATCCCTACGGCCTTTCTCGGCACCTTTCTGATCCTCCCGGGCACCGGCGCCTCGATCAACATGGTCACGATGTTCGCCTTCATCATGGCGCTCGGGATCGTGGTCGACGACGCGATCGTGGTGGGCGAAAACATCTACGAGTATCTCGAACGGGGCATGTCGCGGATCGAGGCGGCGGTGCAGGGCGCGCGCGACATCGCCACGCCACTCGCCTTCTCGATCCTCACCAACATCGTCGCCTTTCTGCCGCTGGCGCTGGTGCCGGGCGGGTTCGGCAAGTTCTTCATCTGGATCCCCATCGTCGTGGCGACCGCGTTTCTCTTGAGCTGGATCGAGGCGCTCTTCGTCCTGCCCGCCCACATCGCGGGCGTGTCCCGGCCGGGTCCGGACCACCGGCCGAACCGGATCGAGCGCGTCCAGCGCCGGTTCTCCGCGGGCCTTGCCTGGGTGGTGGACCGGCTCTACCGCCCGCTCCTCCGCCTGGCGCTCTCCTGGCGCTACGCCACGATCGCCGCGATGGCCGGGGCGGGCCTGATCGTGATGGCCTATCCGGTCTCGGGCCAGATGGGGTTCAGCCTCTTCCCCCCAGTGCCGCGGGACTATGCGCGGCTGTCGGTCACCTTGCCCGTCGGGACACCCCACGCCACGGCCCTCGCGGTGCGGGACCGGATCGTAACCGCGGCCGAGGCGACCATCGCGGCCAATGGGGGCGAGACCCTCGGACGCGGCGTGCACGCGCTCGTCGACCTCAACGAGATCACGGTTCGGGCCTATCTCCAGCCGCCGGGCACGCGCCCCCTCTCCACCGGCGCCTTCGCGGCCAAATGGCGGGAGGCGGTGGGCGAGATCGCGGAGGCCCGCTCGGCCCGATACTCCTCGGCCTTCGGCGGGCCCGGCGGCGCGAGCGGCCTTGAGGTCGAGCTCTCTCACCCGGACGTCGCCGTCCTCTCCGCGGCCTCCGCCGACCTTGCCCGCGCGCTCAAGACCTTCGCCGTGGTGCGCGACGTGGAGGACGGCTTCACCCCGGGCAAGACCGAGATCGCCTTCCGCCTCCGTCCGGAAGGGCGGGCGCTCGGCCTCACCTCCGAGGAGATCGGGCGCCAGGTGCGCGCGGCCTTCACCGGCGTCGAGGCGCTCTCCCAGCAAGCCGGGCGCAACGAGGTGACCGTGCGCGTCTGGCTGCCCGCGGCCGAGCGCGACTCCGAAACCGATCTCGAGCGCCTGCTGATCCGCACGCCCGATATGGGGGAGGTGCCGCTCTTCCAGATCGCCGATGTCACGCGCAGCCGGGCCGACGCGGCCATCTCCCGCGAGGACGGCCGGCGGGTCGTCGAGGTGACGGCGGAGCTCACGGACGACGCCCAGGCCACCCGGATCGAGGCCGCGCTGACCGACGAGATCCTGCCCCGGATCCGGGCCGATCATCCGGGCCTCGGCACCGCCTTCGGCGGCCGGCAGGAGACGCAGCGCGAGATGATCGACACCTTCGTGCAGTTCTCCGTGCCGCTCACCCTGGCGCTCATCTACGCGCTCCTCGCCGTGCCGTTCCGCTCCTACATCCAGCCGCTCATCGTGATGGCGGCGATCCCGTTCGGCGTGGTGGGCGCCGTGCTCGGGCATATGCTGATGGGAATGTCGCTCTCGATGATCTCGATCTTCGGGGTGATCGCGCTCGCCGGGGTGGTGATCAACGCCGCCATCGTCATGATCGCTTACGCCAACGACGCGCGGCTCGCCGGGCTCTCGGCCTTCGAGGCGATCTGGCAGGCGGGCGTGCGCCGCTTCCGCCCGATCCTCCTCACCACGCTCACCACCTTCGGCGGGCTCGCGCCGATGATCTTCGAGACCTCGCGCCAGGCCCAGTTCCTCATCCCCATGGCGGTGTCGCTCGGCTACGGCATCCTCTTCGCCACCTTCATCGTGCTCCTCCTCATCCCGGCCCTCTATCTCGTGGTCGAGGATCTGCGCTGGCTCGCCAATCCGCCCAAGCCGGGAGACGCCCCGCGCGGCCCGCGCGACCCCGCGCCCGTCCGGTCCCGCCCCCCGGTGGCGGCGGAGTAAGAGCCCCCGCCCCTCCGAGATTGACAGCCGGGCCGTCAAACCCCATGTCGTGACGTGTCATAAAACCGACGCGGGACCGTCATGAAAGAGCTGGAGCTCAAGATCGAGATCGACGCGGCCACGGCCGAGCGCCTGGGCGGGAGCGCCGCGGTGCTCCGCTTCTCCGCTGGCGAGCCCGTCTCGCGAGCTTTGAGAACGATCTATCTCGACAGCCCGGATCTCGCTCTGGCCAAGGCCGGGATCGCGCTCCGCCTCCGCCACGACGGGACCGCCTGGACCCAAACCCTCAAGGAGCGGGAGGCGCTCGCCGCGGGGCTCTCGGAGGCGCGGGAATGCGAGGCGCCCGTGGCCGGCCCTGCGCCCGAGCTCGACGCGATCGCCGATGCGACGGCCCGCGCCCGGCTCCACACCTGCCTGGCGGGCGCGCCGCTCGCCCCCGTCTTCGAGACCGACATCGCGCGCACCACCCGCCGGCTCGACCTGCCCCATCTGGGGACTGTGGAGCTCGCCCTCGACACGGGAGAGATCACGGCCGGCGGCCGCCGCGCGCCAGTGCGCGAGGCGGAGATCGAGCTCGTCTCCGGCAGCCCGCGCGCGGTGTTCGAGGCCGCACGCCAGCTCTTCCCCGACGGCGGGGTGCGCCTCTCCCGCGAGACCAAGGCCGACCGGGGCGCCCGCCTCGCGCAGCCCGAGGCCGAGGAGCCGGCGGCCCGCCTCGCCCGCGACGTGGATCTGAGCGCCGCCGTCACCACCGAGCAGGGCGCCCGCGCGGTCTTCGCCGAGTGCCTCGACCAGGTGTCGGCCAACATCGCCGTCGTGCTCGCCTCGGAGGATCCGGAGGGCCCGCACCAGCTCCGCGTCGGGCTCCGGCGGCTCCGCTCGGCCATCCAGATCTTTGCGCCTGCGCTCGGCGCGCCGGGGCTCAAGCGGCTCGACGGCGAGGCGCGCTGGCTCTCCCACGAGGCCGGGCGGGTGCGCGATCTCGACGTCGCGGCGGCCGACATTCTCCGCCCTCTGGCGGACGCGATGCCGGAAGAGCCGGGCTTCGAGCCGCTGCTCGCCGCCCTGGCCGAGCGCCGCGCTCAGGCGATGGCCGATCTCCGCACCGCCCTCCTCGGCAAGCGCGCCTGGGCCTTCCTCCTCGACACCGGCGAGTACATCGCGGCGCGCGGCTGGCTCGATCCCGGAGACTGGGAGCAGACCGCCCGCCTCGCCCGCCCCTTGCCGGCGCACGCCGCCGAGGCGCTCGACCAGCGGCTCTCCAAGGTCCTCCGCCGGGGCGCGGACATCGAAGATCTCGAAATCGAGGCGCGCCACGAGCTTCGCAAAGAGCTCAAGAAGCTGCGCTACACCGTGGAGTTCGTGCGCAGCCTCTTTCCGGAGAAGGCGGTGCGGAGCTACGGCAAGCGCCTCCGCGAGATGCAGGCCCTCTTCGGCGATCTCCAGGATGTCGCGATGGCCGAGCTGCTCTTCCGCGCGCCGGACGCGCCCTTGGGCCCCGGCCTGGCATCGGCCCGGGCCGCGGGCCTGGCCATCGGGGTCTATGCCGAGCGCGCCCGCCGCGGCTGGGAGGAGGCGAAGGGCCTCTGGAAGTCCTTCAAGGCGGCGGACCCCTTCTGGCGCTAGCCGAGGGGCAGGCCCTCCACAAGCTCGGCGAGCGGCCGACGCTCGCGCTTGCGCTGGAGCTCGAAGAGGCCGAGGGGGGTCCAGCCCGCGAGGCTGGTCTCGACGGGGTCGGCGCGGAACGCCGCCCGGAGCGCGTCCTCGATCCGCTTGCGCTCGCGTTTCGGCACCGGCGCGAGATCCATCGTGACGATCCCGCCGAGTCCGCGAAGCCGGAGCTGGCGCGGCAGCGCGCGGGCCGCCTCGAGATTGGCCGTCAGCGCGTCGCCCCCCTGAAAGCCGCCGCCGGTGTTCACATCCACTGCGACCAGCGCCGCCGTCGCCTCCACACTCATCCACCCGCCGACGGGCAGCTCGACCCGGGGCCCCCTCAATCGCTCGACCTCCTCCCAAACGCCGTGATGCTCGAAGAGATCGGGCCGCGGGACAACGTCGATGGCCCTGTCGATCTCCGCGGAAGCGCGGCGCGCGATCTCGGTCTCTTGGAGGAGATGCTGGGCGGCCGAGGGGGTGAGGACGATCCGGGGCGCCGGCGGATCGGTCCACTCGCGCAAGGCCGCGATCGCCACCGGAGGCCCGGCCGCCCGGAACTCCGCCAACCCCTCCCGGTCGCCCCGCGCGGCGAGGAGCCCGGCAACCTCTCGGCGCAGCTCGTCGGCCGACGCCCCGGCCGAGGCGGTCCTGAGGATGAAGCCCCCCGCGCCGTGCATCTCGCGGTATCGCGCGCGCGCGGCCGGCGCCCCCATCGCCTCGGGCGGCTCCCAGCCCTCGACGATCTGCGTGAGGCGCGCGCGCTCGGCGGGGCCCTTGATCTGGCGGGAGACGTTGACGCCCGGCGCGTCGGGGGTGTGGATGACGGTGCGTCCCTTGTAGAGGATGCGCGCGGTCACAGGGCTCGCCTTGCCGGGCTCGGGGTAGCTGACCACCTGGACGAGCAGGCCCTCGCCCTCGCGCCGGCCCTTGGCCTCGCGGAGGAAGCCCATCCGGCCCGCGCCGAGCTTCACGAAGGCCGCGCCGAGCTTCGGCACGAGGCGGTCGACCTTCGCGCGGTAGATCTCGCCCGGCGCGGGCATGGTGTCGCCGGGGGGCGGGTCGATCAGGAGGTCCTCGAGCCGGCCGTCGACCAGGAGCGCGGCGGCCGTGCGCCCCTCCGCGACCTGGTCGATCAGGATCGCCCGGCTCACGCGGGCGGGCCCTCGTAGCTCACCGGGTAGCCGTTGCCTTCGAGAAGCGCCGCGGTCTCGGTGAGCGGCAGACCCACCACCGCGGTGTAGCTGCCGAAGATCTCGGGCACGAAGGCGCCGCCGATGCCTTGGATGGCGTAGCCGCCCGCCTTCCCCCGCCACTCGCCGGAGCGGATATAGGCGGAGATCTCGGCGTCCGAGAGGCGTTTCATCCGCACGCGGGTCTCGACCAGCCGCTCGCGGAGGCCGTCGGGCGTGGCGAGGCAGACCGCCGTGGCCACCCGGTGCCGCCGGCCCGAGAGGAGGAGGAGGAAGGCGACCGCCTCCGCCGCATCGCGGGGTTTGCCGAGGATGCGCCGGCCGGCCGCCACCACCGTGTCCGCCGCGAGCACCAGCGCCCCAGGCGCGCGCACCGTCTGGGCCTTTTCGCGGGCCAGCCTCTGTGCATAGGGGCGCGGCAGCTCGCCGCGGGCCGGGGTCTCGTCGATCTCCGCCGGAACGACCGCGTCCGGCACCACGCCGATCTGGGCCAAGAGCGCCCTCCGCCGGGGCGAGGCCGAGGCGAGGACGAGCCGCGGCTCACTTGAAGCGATAGGTGATCCGTCCCTTGGTGAGGTCATAGGGGGTCATCTCGACCTGCACCTTGTCGCCGGCGAGCACGCGGATGCGGTTCTTGCGCATCTTGCCGGCGGTGTGGGCGATGATCTCGTGCCCGTTCTCGAGCTTGACCCGGAAGGTCGCGTTCGGGAGCAGTTCGGTCACGACGCCCGGAAACTCGAGTGTCTCTTCCTTGGACATGGGCTCTCCGTGGATGTGTCGGCGCGCAAAATGGGGCGAAGCCGGGGGGAAAGCAACCCGGCCGCCTCAGGGCCTGGCCGCCAGCGCGCAGAGGACGGTGAAGAGGCGCCGCGCCGTCGCGTGATCGGTGGCCGCCCGGGGGGCGAGCGCGGCGCGCAGCGCCTCGGCCGCGGTGTCGTGCACGGATTTGCGGCGGGCGTCGATCTCCGCGATCTCGGAGGGCGGCAGACGCCGCACCCCGTCGAGATAGGCCTCGGTGATCGCCGCATGCTCCTCGATGGCCGCGCGGAAGGGCCGAACCTCCAGCGCGATGTCGACCGGTGCCCCCTCGGCCGGGCGCATGAGGAGGGTGAGCTGCCCGCGGCCATAGGCCATCTCGAGGGCGAAGGGGCCGGAGGCCGGGCCTTCGGGGCGAAACCGGTTCTCCTCCGCGAGATCGTAGAGCGCGACGTCGAGCTCCTGGCGGTGCTCCGGGGTGAGCGGCAGGGCCTCGGCGCCGAGGAGCCGGACCTCGGCGATCCGGTCGGTCTCTCGGAAGTCGCTCACGCGCCCCGCCCCAGGCGGAGGCCGACGGAGCGGGCATGGGCGCCGAGCCCCTCCGCCTCCGCGAGCCGTTCGGCGGCCGGCCCGATCCGCGCGAGCGCATCGGCGTCGAGCCGGGCGATGGTGGTGCGTTTGAGAAAGTCCATCACCGAGAGGCCGGATGCGAAGCGCGCCGAGCCCGCGGTGGGGAGCACATGGTTGGGCCCGCCCACATAGTCTCCGATGGCCTCCGGCGTGTGGGCGCCGAGGAAGATCGCCCCGGCGTGCCGGATCTTGGGCAAGAGCGCCTCCGGCTCGGCGACGCAGAGCTCGAGGTGCTCGGGGGCCACGCGGTTGGCGATCTCGGCGGCGGTCGCGAGGTCGGGCACCTCGAGGATCGCGCCGTAGTCTCGCCAACTGGCGCCGGCGATCTCGGCCCGGGGCAGGCGCTGGAGGGCCCGCTCCACGGCGCGCGCCACGGCCTCGGCCAGCGCCGCGTCGTCGGTCACCAGGATCGACTGGGCGCGGGTGTCGTGCTCCGCCTGGGCGAGGAGGTCCATCGCCAGCCAGTCCGGGTCGTTCCCGGCATCGGCGATCACCAGCACCTCGGAGGGCCCGGCGATCATGTCGATGCCGACCCGGCCGAAGACCTGGCGCTTGGCCTCGGCCACATAGGCGTTTCCGGGGCCCACGATCTTGTCGACGGCGCGAATCGGCCCCGCCCCAAAGGCCAGCGCGCCGATCGCCTGGGCCCCGCCGACGCGGAAGATCTCGTCCACCCCCGCCACCCGGGCCGCGGCCAGAACCAGCGGGTTGAGCACACCCTCCGCCGCCGGCGCGACGACCGTGAGCCGGCCGACGCCCGCCACCTTGGCCGGAACCGCGTTCATAAGCAGGCTCGATGGGTAGGAGGCGAGCCCCCCGGGCACGTAAAGGCCCGCCGCATCCACCGCACCCCAGCGCCAGCCGAGGCGCACGCCCTCGGCGTCCGTCCAGGCCGCGTCCTCCGGCATCTGGCGCGCGTGGTAGGCCCTGATGCGCTCGGCGGCGAGGCGGAGCGCGGCCAGGTCCTCGGCGGCCACGCGCTCCACCGCGGCGTCGATCTCCTCGGCCGTGACGGCGAGCGTCGCCTCGGTCGCCTCCCAGCCGTCGAGCGCGCGGGTCCGCTCGACCACCGCGGCGAGGCCGCGGGCGCGCACATCGGCCAGGATCTCCGACACCGCGGCGCCCACATCCGGCCCCGACGCCCGCTCCTCCGACAGGACTGCGCGAAACCGGAGCTCGAACTCCGGATCGTCGTGGCGAAGGCGCGTCGGCATGGCAAAACCCCGTTGGTCCGACCGTTTGCCTACAACCCGCGCCGCGCCGCGTCCAGCGCGAGACCTCGCCAAAGCCCGCCGCCTCCGCTAGAGGGGCGACACACCGATGAAAGGCCCGCCCATGCTGCCCGATCCCGACCGTCTGCCCGATCTCCTCCGCCGTCTCGCGCTCGAGGCCGGGGCCGCGATCCTCGAGGTCTACGACCGGGCGGAGATGACCGTCGCGGCCAAAGCGGATGCGAGCCCCGTGACGGAGGCGGATCTGGCGGCGGACCGGATCATCGGCCAGGGTCTCCGCGCAGCGCTGCCGGATGTGCCCGTCGTGACGGAGGAGGATGCCGCCTCCCACCGCGCCCATGCGGGGGCGTTTCTCCTGGTGGACCCGCTCGACGGCACCAAGGAGTTCGTCCAGCGGCGGGGGGATTTCACGGTCAATATCGGGCTCATCGTCGAGGGCCGCCCGGTGGCCGGCGTCGTCTACGCGCCCGCCAAGGGCCGGCTCTTCCTCACGGATGGCGACGGCACCGCGGCCTGGGAGGAGCGCGTGGAGGACGGCGCCGTGGCGGGGCCCGCACACCCCTTGCGCGTGGCCGAGCCGGACCCTGCCGCCCTCCGCGTCGTGGCGTCGAAATCCCACCGCGACGCGGCGACGGATGCCTACATCGCCCGCTACCCGGTGGTGGACTGCGTGTCCGCCGGTTCCTCCCTCAAATTCTGCCTCCTGGCGGCGGGGGAGGCGGATCTCTACCCCCGCCTCGGCCGCACCATGGAGTGGGACACCGCCGCGGGCCACGCCGTCCTCGCCGCCGCGGGGGGGCGGGTCGTGCGCCTTGAGGACCACAGGCCCTTCTCCTATGGCAAGCCCGGCTACGTCAACGGCTTCTTCCTCGCCCATGTGCCGGGGGTGGAGCTCGTCGCCCCATGAGGGTCGCGCTCCTCATCCCCGCGCGGCACGCCTCGTCCCGCTTCCCGGGCAAGCCGCTCACGCCGCTCCGGGGAGCGACGGGGGTGGCGAAGACCCTGCTCGCCCGCACCTGGGAGGCGGGGCTCGCCGTCTCGGGAGTGGACACCCGCGCGGTGGCGACGGACGATCCGCGCATCGCCGAGGAGGCGGCCCGGATCGGCGCGCCCTGCCTCATGACCTCGCCCGAGGCCGCGAACGGCACGGAGCGCTGCGCCGAGGCGCTGGCCCAGCTCGACCCGGCCCCGGATGTGGTGGTGAACCTCCAGGGCGACGCGCCGCTCACGCCGCCCTGGTTCGTGGAGGCGCTGATCGCCCGGATGGCCGCCGCGCCGGGGCCAGAGGTCGCGACGCCCGTGCTCCGCGCCGACCCCGAGACCCTCGCCCGCCTCCGGGGAGACCGGCGCGCGGGCCGGGTGGGTGGCACCACCGCGGTCCTGAGCGAGGGCGGCCGCGCGCTCTACTTCTCGAAGGAGGTGCTGCCTTTCGGCGCGGAGGCCTCCGGTGCCCCGGTCTTCCACCATGTGGGGATCTACGCCTACACGGCCGCGGCGCTTCGCGGCTACCCCGCCCGCGCGCCAGGCCCGCTCGAGCGCGCCGAGGGCCTCGAACAGCTGCGGTTTCTCGAGCACGGCCGGCCGATCGCCGCGGTCGAGGTCGAGGCCCGGGGCGCCGAGTTTTGGGAGGTGAACAATCCCGGGGACGTGCCCGCGGTCGAGGCCGTGCTCCGGGCCCGCGGCACAGAGTGAGGCGGCGGCACCCGATCCTGGCCATCGGGGGCGCGGGCCTGCCATAATGTCACCACCGAGGCTCGGTATCGCGCGGTCCGGGGTGGTCGAGGAGGCAGCGATGACGCGACGGATCACGAAGGCGGTGTTTCCGGTGGCCGGGTTGGGGACG
>CAYXPI010000054.1:0-20726 GCA_964467005.1 uncultured Limibaculum sp.
GCCTCGGTCGAGCGGCTGGCGACCGAGATCCGCCACCTTCAGCGCACGGAAGTGCTGGAGGCCGAGGAGTATTTCGCGCCCGGGCAGACGGGCTCCTCCGCCATGCCTCACAAGCGCAACCCGGTGCTGACGGAGAACCTCACGGGCCTCGCGCGGATGGTGCGGGCCTACGCCACGCCGGCGCTCGAGAACGTGGCGCTCTGGCACGAGCGGGACATCTCGCACTCCTCCGTCGAGCGAATGATCGGGCCGGACGCGACGGTCACGCTGGACTTTGCGTTGGCCCGGCTCACGGGCGTGGTGGAGCGGCTGGTGGTCTACCCCGAGCGGATGCGGGAGAACCTCGAACGCACGCGCGGGCTCGTCCACTCCCAGAGGGTGCTCCTCGCCCTCACCCAGGCCGGGCTGTCGCGAGAGGCGGCCTACGCGGCCGTGCAACGGACCGCCATGAAGGTCTGGGAGGAAGGCGCGGATTTCCTTACCGAACTCCGGGCCGACCCGGAGGTGACCGGGGCGCTGACACCCGACGCCCTCGCCGGGCTCTTCGACCTCGAGCACCACCTCAAACACGTGGACACGATCTTCGCCCGGGTCTTCGGCTGAGGCGGGCTCACCGCCGAGGGTTGGAGAGCTCCTTCGCGATGATCCAGGCCACCGGCACCGCGGCGACGAACCCCACCGCCGCTGCGATCAGGATGGGCCGCAGCGTGTCGAGCCCGGTGGCGAGTGCGGCGATGATGAGCACACCGGCCATGGTCGGTCCGGTGAGGGCGTAAATGATGGCGGCGAGACGCAGCATGGCGGGAGCTCCGAGACTTCAAGATCGCGCGAGCCCTGTCAGAGCGCCGCTCCCCCGGCCTTGACCAAGCGCAACCCCGTCTCAGCTGTAGGGAAACCGTGTCACCTGGAGGACAGCCCATGCCCGCACGTCGCGCGCTCCTCGCCACCGCCCTCGGCGTCGTCGCCGCCGCCGCCCTGGGCGCCGGCCAGCGCCCCGCGAGAGCCGGAGAGCTCATCGCCCATGATTTCGGCTTTCCCGGCATTTCCGGCGGCATCGTCCGCCTGGCGGATTACGCCGGTCGGCCGGTTCTGGTCGTCAACACCGCCTCCAAATGCGGCTTCACCTACCAATACGACGCGCTGCAGGCGCTCTACGATCGCTACCGGGACCGTGGCTTCGTCCTCGTTGGCGTGCCGTCGGACGATTTCGGCGGCCAGGAACTCGCGACCGAGGCGGAGGTGAAGCATTTCTGCGAAATGAACTTCGCGATCGACTTCCCGATGACCTCGATCACCCCGGTTCGCGGCAAAAGCGCGCACCCCTTCTATGTCTGGGCGCGCAACACCCTGGGCGCCGCCAACGCCCCGCGCTGGAACTTCCACAAGTATCTCGTGGGCCCGGACGGTCGGCTGGTCGGCGCCTTCGGCACCTCGACCGAGCCCAATGCGCCGGAGGTGACCGCGGCCATCGAAGCGCTTCTGCCCGCCGAGGGCTGAGCGCCCAGCTTTCGCCCCACTGTCGATCTAGGCTCCCGGCCAAAGGGAGGAGCCCAGATGCCGAGCGACGCGACCTTCGCCCCCCCGACCGCGGGCCCCGCCAGATCGGGCCCCGCCACACCGCCGCAGGGTGCGGTCTTTCATCCGTGGATCGACTTTCTGTGCCTGGGCGGCCTCTCCGTCCTGGTGCTGCCGCTCATGCTGCTGGTGGACGACGAGCAGAAGGTTCAACTGGGGCTCCTCGCCTTCGTCCTCTCGGACATCGTCAACCACCCGCACTTCGCCCACTCCTACCAAATCTTCTACCGCGGCTTCCGCGAGAAGGCCTTTGGCGACACACTCGCGCCGGGCCTGCGCCTGCGCTACCGGATCGCCGGCATCCTCGTGCCCACGGCGCTCGCGCTCTATTTCGCGGCCTCGCTGATCGCCGAGAGCCAGGCGATGCTCGGCTACGCCGCCAATCTCATGGCGTTCCTGGTCGGCTGGCACTACACCAAGCAGGGCTACGGCATGCTGATGGTGGACAGCGTCTTCAAGCGCCGCTTCTTCAACGACCGCGACAAGTGGATCCTCCGGCAAAACGCCTATGCCTGCTGGATCTTCTATTGGATCGCGGGAAACATCTACATCAGCGAGCAGCAGTACTGGGACATCTCGGTCTATGCGATCCCAATGCCGGAGCCTGCGCTCTGGGTTTCCGGCGCCATCGCCGCGCTCACCTCCGCCGGGAGCCTCTGGGTGCTCGCCAAAAAGGCGCTCCTCGACGGCAAGCCACTGCCTTGGACCGGGGTGATGGCCTACACGGTCAGCCTCTACATCTGGCTCCTGGCGCGGCTCGACCCGGCGACGCTGATCTTCGTCCCGGCCTTCCACTCGCTCCAGTATCTCCTGATCGTCTGGCGCTACGAGGTGAACCGGGCGCAAGACAGCGGGGCGGAGGCGGCCATGCCCGCCAGCGTGCGGCTCCTCGGCTTCGGGATCGGGGGCGTGCTCCTCGGCCTTGCCGGCTTCTACTGGCTTCCCAGCCTCCTCGACGGGACCTTCGCGCTCGATGGCGATCTCC
The DNA here is from genome assembly GCA_964467005.1 of uncultured Limibaculum sp. GTDB lineage: Bacteria > Pseudomonadota > Alphaproteobacteria > Rhodobacterales > Rhodobacteraceae > Thermohalobaculum. Next base: position 2,561 of record CAYXPI010000054.1, read on the forward strand.
TGGGCGAGGCCGCGTGGTTCTTCGTCTTCGCCATCACGATCAACATCCACCACTACTTCATCGACAATGTGATCTGGCGGCGCGACAACCCCGAGACGAGAAAGTACCTCTTCGGCGCCAAGTGACGCTCAGCCGATCCGGGCGCGGAGGCCCTCGGCGGCGCGCCGGATCTCGGGCAGGTCGTCCGCCTTGCGGTCGAGGTTTTTCATCTGCATCGCCATGCGCCGGTTGGGGCGGAACCGCTCCGCATGGCGGTCGAGGAAGTCCCAGTAGAGCGTGGTGACCGGGCAGGCCTTCGGGCCCGTCGCCTGCTTGGGGTCGTAGGGGCAGCGGGCGCAGCAATCCGACATCCGCGAGATGTAGGCGCCCGAGGCCGCGTAGGGCTTGGTCCCCACCTGGCCGCCATCCCCGTGCTGCGACATGCCGAGCACGTTGGGCAGGCTCACCCAGTCGATCGCGTCGAGATGCATGCCCATATGCCACTCATGCACCCGGTAGGGATGCGCGCCCCACAGCATCGCGAAGAGCCCGCTCACCATCAGCCGCTGGATGTGATGGGCGTAGGCGTGCTCCACGATCTGGCCCAGCGTGTCGGCGAGGCAGGCCATCTCCGTCTCGCCCGTGACATAGAAGTCCGGCAGCGCGGCATCGGCCTCCAGCGCGTTCCGCTCCGCGTAGTCCGGCATCTCGGTGAGGTAGACGCCCCGCACGAACTCCCGCCATCCGAGGATCTGGCGGACGAACCCCTCCACGGCGTTCAGGGGCGCATGGCCGGCCTCCCAAGCCTCGATGGCGGCCTCGCACACCTCTCGCGGATCGAGGAGCTTGAGATTGAGCGCCGCCGACAGGCGCGAGTGCCAGAGCGTCTCGTGCCCCACCGCGATGGCGTCCTGATAGTCGCCGAAGAGCGGCAGACGATGCTCCACGAAGTCCCGGAGATGCTCGAGGGCCTGGCGCCGCGTCACAGGCTCTTGAAAGCCCTCGGTCGAGCCCGGCGCGTCGGCGAACTCCCGCTCCACCATCGCCATCACCGCGCGGGTGGTGTCGTCGGGCCGGCTTTCCGGCCGGCCGGGGGTGAGGCCGGGCCCCGCCTTGCCGAAGGGCTTGCGGTTGTCCTTGTCGTAGTTCCAGGTCCCGCCTGCAGGGGCGTCGCCATCCATCAACCAACCGGTCTTTCGCCGCATCGCCCGGTAGAAGTCCTCCAGAATGAAGCGCTTGCGCCCCTCGCGAAGATCGGCGAACTCCGCAGGTGTCGAGAGGAAATGCCGGTCCGCGTGCACCACGAGCCCGTTGAACCGCCGGCGAAGCGCCTCGGCCACCCGCCAGTCCCCGGGCTGCGTCACATGCACCTCCTCCGCGGCGTGCCGGGCCGCCCCCTCGGCCAGCGTCTCCGCCGGGGCCTCCCCGTCGAGCGCGTGGTAGTGCACGGTGATCCCGCGCCCGCGAAGCTCCTCGGCGAAATGGCGCATGGCGGCGAAGAACAGCACGAGCCGCTTCTTGTGGCTCGTCACATAGCTCGCCTCTTCCCTTGCCTCCGTCATCACCACCGCATCCCGCTCGGGGTCCAGCCCCTCGAGGACGGCGGCGTCGAGGCTCAGCTGGTCGCCGAGGACCAGGATCAGACGGCGGTGCATGGGGCTCTCCTCTCGCTCACCCGCGGCAAGCTAGGGACAGCCGGCCCGAGGGAAAGCGCTCAGCGCGCGACGGTCGCGGGCCCCTCGCCACCGAAGCGCGTGGCCAGCCCGCCGATGAGCGCGCCCACCACAAGCCCCTCGGCCACCGAAAGCCCGAGAACCGCACCTGGGCTCAGCTCGCCGAAGAGCGGCGTCACCACCCGAGCAAACTCCCCATGCGCCATGAGCGCGAGGACGAGATTCATCCACGCCGCGATGGCCGGGCCCCGAACATACCAGGGCAGCGGCACGCCGAAGACCGGGTGATGCTCGAACACCCCCGCGAGCCCGATCATCGCACCCACGGTCATGTACCAAAAGAGAAAACCCCAGCGCATGTAGGGGTCCGCGTCCGGCACCAACTCGGGCGTGAGGACGAACGCGACCACCCCGAGCGCAAGACCGACGAGCTTGCCCACCGCAACGCGCGTGACAAGAGACGGCTGAGCCTGCATGGCATCCTCCATTTTGGAATATATTTCCATTATAGCACATGCCTGCGTGGTCCGCCTCAAAAGAGCTCAGGCACCGTTTGCTGGAAGGCCACCTCCCGTGGCCGGCCCTTGGCGCGGGGCCGTCGCTTGGGAAGCGTCGGCGGCTCGAACTCCTGCGGCGCGTAGGGCACCTGGCCGAGGAGATGGGAGATGCAGTTGAGCCGGGCCGAGCGCTTGTCGTCCGCCGGCACCCGGAACCACGGCGCATGGGGCGTGTCCGTCTCGGCGATCATGCGTGCATAGGCGGCCGTGTAGTCCCACCACCGGGCCCAGGCCTCGACGTCCATGGGGCTCAGCTTCCAGTGCTTGCGCGGGTCCGTCGCGCGGTCGCGAAAGCGGCGCTCCTGCACCTCCTGGCTCACATCGAAGAAGTACTTCACCAGCGTGATGCCGTCGTTCACGAGATACCGCTCGAAGGCCGGCACGTTCGCCATGAACTGTTCGTACTCCGTGTCCGAGCAGAAGCCCATAACGCGCTCCACGCCCGCCCGGTTGTACCAGGAGCGGTCGAACAGGACGACCTCGCCCGCCGCGGGCATCTGCGCGATGTAGCGCTGGACATAGAGCTGCGACTGCTCCCGGGGCGTGGGCTTGGGCAGGGCCACGGTGCGGAACACCCGCGGGCTCACCCGCTCGGTGATCCGCTTGATCACCCCGCCCTTGCCCGCCGCGTCACGCCCTTCGAAGACCACGACGACCCGAAGGCCGTGCTCCACGACGGTGTTCTGAAGATGGCAAAGCTCGACCTGCATCCGCGCGAGCTCGGCTTCGTACACCGTTCTCGGCATGCGACGGTCGGGCCCGGCCTCCTCCATGCGCCTCCGCTTCTTGCCCATGCGTGTCCTCCCTTAATTTATGAAGGTTTTGTAACACGCGCGGCACGCAGAGGCGAGCGCGCCGCTCAGCTCAGCATGGCCTCAAGGGTGGCGAGGCGGTCCGCCTCCCCCGGCGGCTTGTCCCAGCGCAGGCGCGAGATCCTCGGAAAGCGCATCGCGAGCCCCGATCGGTGGCGGGGCGAGCGCTGGAGCCCCTCGAAGGCGATCTCGAGCACCAGACCGTGGCCGCGCTCCGCCCGCACCGCGCGCACGGGGCCATAGCGCTCCACCGTGTTGTCGCGAACAAACTTGTCGATCTCCTTCAGCTCCGCATCGGTGAAGCCGAAATAGGCCTTGCCCACAGGCACCAGCGCCTCGCCCTGCCACACGCCGAAGGTGTAGTCCGAATAGAAGGACGAGCGCTTGCCGTGGCCCCGCTGCGCGTACATGAGCACGGCGTCGATGAGATGGGGGTCGCGCTTCCACTTGAACCACGGGCCCTTTGGGCGCCCCGGCACATAGGCGCTGTCCCGCCGCTTCAGCATCACCCCCTCGATGGCCGGGTGCGGAGGCGCGGCGCGGAGGGCAGCCACCTCGTCCCAGCTCGTGAAGGGCACGAGGGCCGAGAGGTCCACCCGCGCCGGATCCAACCCAGCCACCAGCTCCGCGAGCCGGGCGCGGCGGCCCTCGAAGGGCCGGGGGCGCAGGTTCTCGCCGCCCTCCGCCAAGAGGTCGTAGGCGCGGAGAAACACCGGGTGCGAGGCGAGGAGCTTGGCGGACACCGTCTTGCGGTTGAGCCGCTGCTGAAGCTCGGAGAAGCTGCCCACCCGGTCCGGCGCATCGGCCCGCAGGACAAGGAGCTCGCCGTCCACGGTGCCCTCGAAGTCGAGCGCCTCCACAAGATCGGGGAACGCGCCGGAAATGTCGTCGCCCGTCCGGGAATAGAGCCGGCGGAGGCCGCCCTCTGAGGTCGCCTGCACCCGGATGCCGTCCCACTTCCACTCGGCCAGGTAGTCCGCGGGGTCGAGCGTCTCGAGATCGCCCGCCTCCACGGGGGTGGCCAGCATCACGGGGCGGAAGAGCGCGCGCGCAGTCTCCGCGGGCTTGTCCGAGCGCCCGTCGAGCCAGGCGAAGAGCTCCCGATAGGGCGGCGCCAGCCCGTGCCAGAGCTCCTCGATCTCCGCCACATCCACACCGCCGTAGTTTGCCAGCGCCTGCTTGGCCAACCGCGCCGAGACGCCGATGCGCAGCCCCCCGGTCACGAGCTTGATGAGGGCGTAGCGCGCCGAGGGGTCCATCGCGTCGAGATAGGCGGCCACTTGGCCGGGTGCGTCGGAACGGGAGAGGCGCTGCAGCCGCTCGACCACCGCGCCGAGGGAGAGATCCTCGGCGCTCGCGCCGGCCTCGCCCCAGATGAGGGAAATCGTCTCCGCCAGATCCCCTACATAATCGTAGGAGAGGCGGAAGAGCACCGGGTCCGTCCGCTCCTCCACCAAGGCGCGGAGCATGGCGGGCTTCACCGCGGGCAGGTCGAGGTCGCGCGTGATGGCGGCGATGGCGTAGCCGCGGTCGGGGTCGGGCGCCTCGGCCAGGTAAGCCTGGAGGAGCGTGAGCTTGCCCGTGCGTTGGGGGGTGAGCACCAGCCGGTCGAGAAGAGCCGCAAAGCGCCGCATCACTCCGCCTCGTCTTCGTAGCCCACCAAATGGAGCGGCCGCGCCCGGATCTGCGCGAGCTCGCACCAACGCACCAGCGCCTCCTCCCGGCCATGGGTCACCCACACCTCCTGGGGCGTGAGCTCGGAAATCGTCGCCGTGAGCTCGCCCCAATCGCAATGGTCCGAGATCACGAGCGGCAGCTCCACCCCCCGCTGCTTGGTGCGCGCGCGCACCTGCATCCAGCCGGAGGCGAAGGAGACCACCGGGTCGGGGAACCGCCGCGCCCAGGTGCCGGCGAAGGCCGATGGGGGCCCGAGCACCACAGCGCCGGCGAAACCCCCCTTCTTGCCGCGCGCGACCGTGGCCGGGGCAAGGGGGCCGAGCGCGACCCCCTCCGCCTCGTAATAGTCGCAGAGGGTCGTGAGGGCGCCGTGGATGGAGATTTCCCGGTCGTAGCCCACCGCGCGAAGGAGGCGGATCACCCGTTGCGCCTTGCCGAGCGCGTAGACCCCGACGAGATGCGCCCGGTCCGGAAACTGCGCGAGCGAGGCGAGGAGCTTCTCCGTCTCCGCCGCGGGGTCGGGATGGCGGAAGACGGGCAGCCCGAAGGTGGCCTCGGTGATCAGCACGTCGCAGGGCACGGGCTCATACGGCTCCGAGGCCGGGTCGGGCCCGCGCTTGTAGTCCCCCGTCACGCAAAAGCGCAGGCCGCCCGTCTCGATAAGGATCTGCGCCGAGCCCAGGACATGCCCCGCAGGGTGGAAGGAGACCCGCGCGCCGCCGATGGCAATCTCCTCGCCCCAGGCCGCCGCCTGGGTGGCCGCCGCGTGGTCCGCGCCATAGCGGATCCCCATGATCGCAAGCGTGCGCGCGGTCGCCAGCACCGAGCCATGGCCCGGCCGAGCGTGGTCCGCATGGCCGTGGGTGACGAGCGCGCGCGGCACCGGGCGCACCGGATCCACATGGAAATCTCCCGCCGGGCAGTAGAGCCCGGCCTCGGTGGGATAGAGAAGCTCGTCTGCGCGCATGGGCGTGATTTAATCCGAGGCATCTGCCCCGCCAGCGCCGTTGATTTGTGCGCCGCACCGGCCTAGCCTGATCCTTTGAGGGAGCAGAGGCTCCCGTTCGATAATCGACAGGGAACACACGAGATGAACAAGCTCCTCCTCGGCAGCGCAATGGCGCTCGCCCTCGTGGCCGTGCAGGCCCCCGCGAAAACCTTCAAATGGGCGTTTCAGGGCGATGTGCAGTCGCTCGATCCTCACGGCCTCAACGAGACCTTCACGCTCGGCTATCTCGGCAATGTGTATGAAGGGCTGACGGCCTACGACTCGGACCTCCAGCTTGTCCCGGGCCTTGCGACCGAATGGGAGAACACCGGGCCCACCACCTGGACCTTCAAGCTCCGCGAGGGCGTGACGTATCACAACGGCAACCCCTTCACCGCGGCCGACGTCGTCTTCTCTTGGGAGCGTTCGCTGACCGACGGCTCGGACATGAAGGGCTACGGCACGAAGATCGCTGCCATCGAGGTGATGGACGACCACACGATCGAGATCACCACGCCGGCGCCGAACCCGATCCTGCCGCGCGAGCTCGTCTTCCTCTACATCATGGACAAGGAGTGGTCCGAGGCCAACGGCGCCACCGAGGCGACCTCGCCCAAGGCCGGCGACGAGACCGCCACCTTCGCCGCCCAGAACGCCAACGGCACCGGGCCCTTCATCGTGGTCGAGCGCCAAGCGGACGTGAAATCCACCTTCACGCGCAACGACGCCTACTGGGGCGAGATCGCCACCAATGTGACGGACATCGAGTTCACCCCGATCTCCCAGGCCGCGACCCGGGTGGCCGCGCTCATCTCGGGCCAGGTGGATCTCGTCTACCCCGTGCCGGTGCAGGACTGGGGCCGCCTCGACGAGGCCGAGGGCGTCGAGCCCCTCACCGGACCCGAGGCCCGCACGATCTTCCTCGGCATGGACCAGTGGCGCGACGAGCTCCTCTACTCGAACGTGACGGGCACGAACCCGCTCAAGGACGCCCGCGTGCGCGAGGCCATGACCCTCGCCATCTCCCTCGACGCGATCAACGAGAAGATCATGCGCGGCGCCGCCACGCCCACCGGCCTTCTCATCGCGCCGCAGATCAACGGCTTCAACCCCGAGCTCAACACCCCGGCCGCCTTCGACCCCGAGCGGGCCAAAGCGCTGCTCGCCGAGGCGGGCTACCCCGAGGGCTTCGAGCTGGGGATGGACTGCCCCAACAACCGCTACGTCAACGACGAACGGATCTGCCAGGCGGTCGCGGCCTTCCTCGCCCGCGTCGGGATCACAGTGGACCTCAACGCCCAGCCCAAGTCGAAGTACTTCGCCAAGGTGAGCCCGCAGAACGGCAACGACACCTCGTTCTATCTCCTCGGCTGGACCCCCGGCACGATCGACGCGCACAATCCGCTCTTCAACCTCCTCTCCTCCTTCGACACGGAGAAGAACACGGGACAGTTCAACTACGGCCGCTACTCCAACCCGCGGATCGACGAGATCACCACGCTCGTCGAGGGCGAGACCGACCCGGCCAAGCGCCAGGCCCTCATCGACGAGGCCTTCACCATCATGCGGGCGGATTTCGGCTACATCCCGCTCCACCAGCAGCCGCTCTCCTGGGGCGTCCGCTCGGGTCTCGAGGTCGCTCAGCGGCCGGACAACGTGCTGGATTTCCGCAACGTGGTCATGCCCTGACCCAATGGGGGCGGGCTCCGGCTCGCCCCATTTCCCGCGCCCGCCATGGCCTTTTTCATCCTCAAGCGGCTTTTCCAGTCCGTCCTCGTGATGCTCACGGTGGCACTCATCGCCTTTGCGCTCTTCCGTTTCGTGGGCGATCCCATCAACAACCTCGTGGGCCAGGACACCACGCTGGAGGATCGGCTCAAGCTGCAAGAGGAGCTGGGGCTCAACGACCCGTTCTTCGTCCAGTTCGCGCGTTTCATTGAGAACGCGGCGCAGGGGGAGTTCGGCTACTCCTACCGCCTCCGAAAGCCCGTGTCCGAGCTGATCGCGGAGCGCTTCCCGGCCACGATGGAGCTCTCGCTTATCTCCGCCATCCTCGCCCTCGCGGTCGGGATCCCCATGGGCGTCTACACCGCGCTCCACAGGCGGGGGCTGCTCTCCCGCGCCTTCATGACGCTTTCGCTCATCGGGGTCTCGCTGCCGACCTTCCTCATCGGCATTCTCCTGATCCTCCTCTTCGGGGTGCAGCTCCGATGGCTGCCCGCCTTCGGCCGCGGCGAGGTGGTGGATCTCGGTGGGTGGACCACGGGGCTTCTCACCGCCGACGGGCTCCGCGCCATCATCCTGCCGGCGATCACCCTCGCCGTCTTTCAGATGACCCTGATCGTGCGCCTCGTGCGCGCCGAGATGTTGGAGGTTCTGCGCACGGACTACGTGAAGTTCGCCCGGGCCCGCGGCCTGCCGGAGCGGTTGGTGAACTTCCGCATCGCGCTCAAGAACACGCTGGTGCCGGTGATCACCATCATCGGGCTGCAGGTGGGCTCGATCATCGCCTTCGCCATTATCACCGAGAGCGTCTTTCAGTGGCCGGGCATGGGGCTTCTCTTCGTCCAGGCGGTGATGGAGGTCGATATCCCCGTGATGGCGGCGTATCTCATGCTGATCGCTTTCGTGTTCGTGGTGATCAATCTCATCGTCGACATCCTCTATGTGGTGGTCGACCCGCGGCTCCGAGTGCAGCATTGAGCGCCCCCGCCTCCCGCCTCGGTCGGGCGCTCGACAGCGACCTGTGGCATTCCTTCATCCGCTCGCCGCTCGCGATGCTGGCCGCCGTGGTCACGCTCGTGATGGTGGGTTCGGCGGTCGCGGCACCCTGGATCGCGCCCTACGACCCCTTCGACCTCTCCCAGGTGGACATCTTCGACAGCCTCCTCCCCCCCTCCTGGGAGCCTGGCGGGTCGGAGAACTACCTCCTCGGCACCGACGACCAGGGGCGGGACGTCTTCTCCACCATCCTCTACGGCGCGCGCATCTCCCTCACCGTCGGCGTGCTTTCGGTGATCCTGGCGGCGGTGATCGGCATCGCCGTCGGCCTCATCGCGGGCTATGCGGGCGGCTGGGTCGACTCCGTGCTGATGCGCATCGCCGATGTGCAGCTCTCCTTCCCGGCCATCCTGATTGCGCTTCTGATCGACGGGATCGCACGCGGGATCCTGCCGCGCGAGAGCCACGATCAGCTCGCGATCTCGGTGCTGGTGCTCGCCATCGGCCTCTCTTTCTGGGTGCAATACGCGCGCACCGTCCGCGGCTCGGTGATGGTCGAGCGCTCCAAGGAGTATGTGCAGGCGGGCCAGGTGATCGGGCTGCCGGACTGGCTGATCCTCTGGCGCCATGTGCTGCCCAATGTGATGGGGCCCGTGCTGGTGATCGCCACGATCCAACTCGCGCTCGCCATCATCACCGAGGCGACGCTCTCCTTCCTCGGGGTCGGCGTGCCCCCCACCTCGCCCTCGCTCGGCACGCTCATCCGCATCGGCAACGACTTCCTCTTCGCCGGCGAGTGGTGGATCACGATCTTCCCCGGCATCGCGCTCGTCATCCTGGTGCTGGCCGTCAACCTGTTGGGCGATTGGCTGCGCGACGCCCTCAACCCCAAGCTCCGATGACCCCGGTTCTCGAGATCAAAGGTCTGCGCATCGCTTTCGCCTCCCGCCGCGGCACGGTGGAGGCGGTGAAGGGCATCGACCTCTCGGTCGGTCAGGGTGAGATCCTGGGCGTGGTCGGCGAGTCCGGCGCGGGGAAGTCCACGATCGGCAACGCGGTGATGGGCCTCCTGGAGCCGCCCGGGGAGCGCACGGGCGGGGAGATCCGGCTCAAAGGCGAGCCGATCCACGATGTGGGGCCGGACGCGATGCGCCGCATCCGCGGCAAGCGCATCGCCATGATCTTCCAGGACCCGCAGACCTCGCTGAACCCGTTGCAGACCGTGGCCGACCAGTTGATCGACACGATGCGCACCCACCTACCGATCGGCCAGTCCGAAGCCCGGGTCCGGGCCATCGCGCTCCTCGATCAGGTGGGCATTCCGGACCCCAAGAGCCGGGTCGACGACTATCCTCATCAGTTCTCCGGCGGCATGCGCCAGCGTGTGGTCATCGCGCTCGCCCTCTGCGCCGACCCCGAGGTGATCATCGCCGACGAGCCGACCACCGCGCTCGACGTCTCGATCCAGGCACAGATCCTCGACCTCCTCCGCGGGCTGGTGCGCGAACGCGGCGTCGGCATGATCCTCATCACCCACGATATGGGCGTGATCGCGGAGACGGCGGACCGGGTGGCCGTGATGTATCGCGGCGATGTGGTGGAGGTGGGCCCGACGGCGAAGATCCTCACCGCCTCGGACCACCCCTACACCCAGAGCCTGATCGCCGCGGTTCCCCGGTCCGACATCAAGATCGACCGATTTCCCGTTGTCGAGTATATCGAAAAGGCGGAGGTCGCGCGACAGCCTTTCAACCTATCGACCCATTGGCTGGGCAAGGCGCGGCACACCGCGGGCGACGGTCCGCTCCTCGAGGTCGAGGGGCTCTCAAAGATCTTCCGGTCGGGCAAGATGATCGGCGGCAGCAAGGTCCGCGCGGTGGACGATGTGTCGTTCCAGATCGCGGAGGGCGAGGTGTTCGGCATCGTCGGCGAGTCCGGCTCGGGCAAGTCCACCATCGCGCGTCTCATCACCGGGATCTATCCGGCCTCCGCCGGCGCGATCCGTTTCGCCGGGATCGACCTCGCCAAGATCCGCACCCGCGCCGAGCTCAACCGCCATCGGCGCCAGATGCAGATGATCTTCCAGGACCCCTATTCGTCCCTCAATCCGCGGATGAAGGTGCGGGACATCGTGGCCGAGCCTATCCGCTTCCACGCCCTGGCCGAGAGCCGAGAGGAGGTGGAGGCGATCGTAGGCGATCTCCTCGATCATGTGGGGCTCGGGGCGCAGGCCGCGCTCCGTTACCCGCACGAGTTCTCGGGCGGACAGCGTCAACGCATCTCCATCGCCCGGGCGCTCGCCACCCGCCCGCGCTTTCTGCTGTGCGACGAGCCGACCTCGGCGCTCGACGTGTCCATTCAGGCGCAGATCCTCAATCTTCTCAAAGACCTGCAGTCCGAGCTCGGCCTCACCATGCTGTTCATCAGCCACGATCTGCCGGTGATCCGGCAGATGTGCGACCGGGTGGGCGTGATGAAATCCGGCCAGATGCTGGAAGTGGCGGAGACCGAGCGCCTGTTTGAGGCGCCCGAGAGCGACTATGCCCGCCATCTCCTGGCACTCATGCCGCGGATGGAGCGCATCGCGGCCAGCTGACCGATCAGGTGGTCGGGTCCTCCAGGAGGTCGATGACGTCGCCGGAGAAGGCGAGCGTGCCGGCCTCCGCGTCGTAATCCACCGCGAGATCCACCGTCCGGTCCGCCGCCCCGTCGCCATCGGTGTCGAGGCCGATCTCCGCGACATACTCCACAGCACCGGCCACTTCGGTGACGCTGGCGCCCGCCCCAATGGTGAGGCCCGCGCCGTCGATCGCCACGGCCGGGTCGCTCGCATCCACCGCCGTGCCCAGGGTCGCGCCCGCGGCGTCGCGGCCGAGGATCGAGAAGTCCACGATGTCGCCCGCATCCAGCACGGTCGGCGCTTCGATGAGGTCGTCGAGCCCGAAGGGCGATTGCGTTTCCACCACAAGGTCCTCCGGCCGCAGGAATTCGCTGAAGATCTCGCCCACTTCCAAAAACTCCTCCGAATTGATGATGAGCACCTCGTCCGGGTTCGCATCGCCCGTGTAGACGACCGAGAAGCCCGTGGTGAGCGTCTCGCCGCCCGCGTTGATCGTGAGGCTGCCATCGGCGTTCTGCACGAGATCGGTCTGATCCGGCAGCGCGAGCCCGTCCCAGACATTCGCGGTGGCGAACGTCTCAGAGGTGGTCGAGTCGTAGTCCGTGACGTCGATGAGCTCGAGATTGACCGGATCCCAGACGAGGTTGGGGTTCACCCGGTTGATCGTCGCGGGGTCGTAGCCGGCGGCCTCGATCTCCTGATCGGTCAGGGAATTGTCGAGGAGCCAGGCCTCGGGCGCGCGGCCGGAGCCCGGACCGCCCGGGGTGATCTCGATGATCCCGTCCGCGAGGTCCGAGGCCGTGGTGCCCGCGGTGAAGTCCACCGCCTCCGCCGGCGCGGTCTCGGCCTCGTTGGCGAGGAAGGCGACAATCCAGAACGAGAAGTCGAGCGTGCCCGTGCCGAAGGAGGAGGAGAGAGTGCCCACCTGCGTGGCGGGATCGTAGTTGGTGATCTGAACGCCCGCGCCGAGGATGCCCTCGAGCTCGATCACGCCGCCCCCGAACGCGTCCGAGAGCTGGAGCCCCGATCCCCCCGCGGTCACCCCGGTGGTGGCCGCCGCCCCGGTCGCGAAGGCGCCAAGGAAGCCCGCCTTCATATCGCCCTTCACCATACGCTCGGCGTGGATCTCGCCGGTGAAGTCGACCTCCAGCGCGCGCTGCACCCCGGCCCGGTCGTTCCAGAGGAGCACCCCGCGGTTCGATGCGCTCTCGAAGTTGAGGATTTCGATCCCCTCGTCGCCCGTGGCCGCCCGGAGGCTCGCGCCGAGATCGACCGGCGTCCGGTCGAAGAAGTCCCGCACCAGGATCGCGGTCTGACGGCCATCAACGGCGACCACGCCTTCGGTCTCGAGCGCGAAAAGGCCGGGGCTGAGCGCACCGCCCTCGGGCGTGGCCTCGACGGTGATCTTGCCCTCCACCAGCGTGTCGCCGCCCGTCACGTCCGCGTCGATGCCGTTGTCCGCGGGGGCGTTGAGCGCGTTGGAGACACCATAGCTCGCGGTGAGGAGGACCGCCTGGTTCTCATCCGCGTCCTGGCTTGCGAGATAGCCCACCGCATCCTCGAGCGCCTGGCCGAGGTCGATCGTGTCGTCCGCCGCGAAGCTTCCGCCCGGGGGCACGTCGAGCACGGGCGCGAAGAGCGCGCTGGTGGCGAGGCCCGAGAGGTCCGGCCCCGCGATGTCGGCGATGAGCTGGGCGGTGAGCGGCTGGCCCTCGAACTCGGTGAGCGTGAGGTTCACCGTCTGCCCGTCGAACGGCCCGCCATTGGGGTCGCTGATCGTGCGGCTCTCGCCGAGGCGGCTGTTGGTGACCACAGCGATCGCCTGGTCCCCGCGGCCCTGGGCGACGAGGGTGACGGCGAAATCGGCGAGGCTCTCGAGCGCGGCGTCGACCGGTGTGCCGAGGCGCCCGCTGTCGTTGCCGTCCACCGCGCCGGGGAAGGCCGAGCTGTTGGTGGCGGCGTCCGACACGTCGAGGATGGCGACGATCGCCTGGCTCTCCGCCCGCTCGGTGACGAGGCTGCCCGAGAGGGAGAGCGCCGAGAGCGTGGGCGCCGGTGCGACGAGGCCCGCGTCGATGTCGAGCCGCTCCTCCCCGGTCGCGAGCGCGATGGCGGAACTGCGGCCGGTGGCCGGGGCGACGTCGCTGTCGGCCTGCCCGTCGGTGCCCTGGCCCGCGACGGTGAAATCGAACTCCGCGAAATCCGAGACCTCGAGCACCACGCCGACCTCGTAGGACCCTGCCTCGAGCCCCTCGAAGCGGTAGAGCCCGTCCGCATCCGTCGTGGTGGTCGCGATGGCCTCGCCCGCCTGGAACAGCTCGACGGTGACGCCGGCAGCGCCCGCCTCGCCCGCATCCTGGATCCCGTTGGCGTTCGCGTCCACCCACACCCGGTCTCCGATCACGCCGGTCGCGATGGCGCGGAGCCCCGCGTCCTGGGAGAGATCGGCCTCCCCCTCCGCCAGCGTGATGCCGGTGATGCGCCCGGTGGTGGCCGTTACCGCGCCTCCCGACGTCTCGACCGTGACCGCGCCCGCGGGCACATCGCTGTCGACGAGATCCGCGGCCTCCGCCCGGGTCAGCGTGGGGTCGCCCTCGGCCGCGCGCACCGCGTCGAGGAGCGCGTCCGGCAGAGCGGTGGCGACCGGATTGCCCGCGGTGAATTCGAGATCGGCCGAGCGGCTGGTGATCTCCACGCTGTAGGTGCCGGCGGCAAGCCCGGTGAAGAGGTAGGCGCCATCGGCTCCGGTCACCTGGGTTGCGCCGATCTTGGCGCCGGTGGCGTCGAGAAGCCGGACTTCCACGCCGGCAACGCCACCCTCTCCGACGTCTTGGAACCCGTTGGCGTTGGCATCGAAGAACACGGTGTCGCCGATCTGCCCGGTCAAGGGATCGGGCGCGACGAGGCCGGCATCGACGCCGGTGTTCACCTCGCCCACGCCCAGCGCGATGAGGCCCGAGAGCCCGGTGAGGGGGTCGACATCGCTGTCCAGCCCGCTTGGCACGCCCTCGGCGAACGCTTGGGTGAACGCGAAGCCTTCGAACTCCGTGCCCGAGGTCACGACCCCGATCCGGTAGGCCCCCGCCGCGAGCCCGTCGAAGAGGTAGAGCCCGTTGACATCCGTCGTGGTGGTGCGGAGAGGATCGGCCTCACCCTCGGCAAAGAGCTGGACGGTGACGCCCGCGGCTCCCCCCTCTCTCGGATCCTGGAGGCCGTCGCCATCCAAGTCGATCCACACCCGGTCGCCCAAGGTGGCGCCGGTGAAGCCCGCATCCACCTCGGTGTCCGTGCCGGCGGTGACCGTGACGGTGGCCTGCCCGTTGGCGTCCACATCGCTGGCGGTCACCGCGTCGTCCGCCGTGTCGAGGCTGCCGGGATTGGGCGTGACATCGGGTAGGGCGGGCTCCGCGCTCTCGTCGGTGAAGGTCACGGTGTAGGTGCCGGGGGCTAGGCCCTCGGCCCGGTAGCCGCCATCCGCGCCCGTGCGCAGGGTGACGGCGTTGGACGGGTTGCCGACCTCCACGATGGTGACGAGCACATCCGCCTTGCCCGGATCGCCGGGGGTCTGGAAACCGTCGGCGCCCGGATCGTCGAACGCCGTGCCGAAGATCGCGCCCGTGGCCGTCGTCGGGTCGGGGTCGCCGCCGCCGGTGGGCGGATCCTCCGCCGGGGGTGGCGGCGTGCCGGGATCGCCGAGGTCCTCCGGCGCGGCGATCTCCAGGCGGTCGATGGCGCCCGAGCCGACGAGCTCCACCGTGAGGCGCACGATCTCCGTTGGCGCGCCGGGCACGCCCTGGGCCGCCATCGCCTCGGCGACGGAGAGGCGCACTGCCTCCCCATCCGCCGCAACCGGGCCCGTCAGCACGATCTCCGTCCCGTCCGCCCGCTCGAGACGCAGGGTCGGCGCGGGCTCCTCGGTGTCCACGAAATCCAGCGCCGCCACCGTGGTGGGCGCGGCGAAGGCGATCTCGATGCTGCCGCCCCGGGCGTCGTCGTCGGGATCGGAGGCGTCGCGGTCCTCGGAGATGATGAGAACCCCGCCCTGGCCCACCTCGAGATCGTCGTCGCCGCCGGTGACCAGCCCGGGGTCGGAGTTGAAGATCATCGCGCGGTTTTGGAAGCCGGGCGCGTCCGGATCCTCGCCACGGCGCCAGGCCCGCACGCTGATCCCCTCGATCTGGGTGCCGAGGACGAGGCCGCCGCCATCCGCGGCCGGGCCGGTGAGAAGGTCGTCGAAATCGATGAGGCGGGTGGGCCCGGGGTCTCCGGCCTCGGCCGTTAGCCCAGGATCGGTGGGCTCGGAGGCCGCCGCGAGCGGCTCCTCCGGCCCCACCGCGGTCACCTCCACATCATCGATCAGGATCTGCTCTCCGCTTGAGGAGATGTCCGACACGATCCGGAGCGTGACCGCGCCGAGACCCTCCGGCAGCGACAGGGCGACCCGGCCGCCCGCCACGCCGATCTCCTGGCCGTCCGGCCCGGTCAGCGTCTGCCCGGTCCCGGTGAAGCGGGCGATCTCAGTTGCCGTGCCGTCCGCCGCCACCGCCTCGATGCGCAGGATGTCGCCGTTCGTCGTCCCCCACATCTCGAAGCCGCCCTGGAGGACGCGGGCGGTGAAGGCCAGCTCCGCCTCCGCGAGCCCCGAAAGGTCGATGGCGCCGAGCTCGGTCGCGGCCTCCCCGGGCCCGGCGACGAGGAGCCCGCCCTGGGCGCCCTCGTGCTCGCTCGTCGTCACGCTCTCCCAGACGGCGCCGAAATCCTCCGACAGCCGCAGCTCGCGGGCGCCGCTCTCCTCGGGCGAGGCCGCTCCCGCGGTCTCCGCCACCACCCTCAGATTGTCGAGCACGATGACCTCCGAGGAGGCCGAGATGTCCGAGGTCAGCACGATCCGGGCCGAGACCGCGCTCTCGGGCAAGACATCGCCCAGACGGTAGACGAGGCCGCCGCCCTCCCGCGGGTCGATCACCTGGCCGGTCTCGCTGCCCACCAGCGTGTCGCCCGCGCCGGAGAAGAGGTCGAGGAGATGCACGGTGCCGGCGCTGTCCTCGACCTCGATCTTCAGCATGTCGCCGTGCCGCGCGCCCCAGTCCTCGAAGCTCGCACCCGAGGCGAGGGCGGTGCGGGTCTCGAGCGTGAGCACCGGGTCGGTCACGCCCGTCAGGTCGATCTCCTGGAAGACCAGCCGGCCGTCGGCCGCGCCGGAGGTGGTGGCCTCCCCGTCCTCGATCCGGAAGTCGCTCTCGGCGATCGCGTCGCCGGTGCCGTCGAAGGTCTCCTCGAGGAGCACGACCTGGGCGGTCTCGTCCGAGCAGGCCTCCTGGCTCACCAGCGTGAATTCGAGGTTGTCGACCCGCGCGAACTCGCCGCCGTCGCCGCGTCCGAGGATCTCGATCACCGCGCCCGCCGCGACCTCCACCCCAGGCACGGTCAGCGTGCGGAGATTGGCCGCTTGGGCTGCGTTGCCGCCGCCGTCGTTGTCGAGCACCACGGAGCCGACCACCTGGCCGTCGATCACCAGCACCAGCTCGCCCGCGCCGTCGCTTTCGTCGAAATAGTTGAGCGCAACGTCGTAGGTTCCGGTCTCGCCGCCGAAGGTGGCCGTGGCCACGCCCGCAAGGTCGCTGTCGCCGCGGAGCGAGATCAGCGCGTCGCCCGAGGCCGCGCCGGCGCTCTCGACCGTGTAGCCATCCTGGAGACCCATGCTCTCCGCCTCGATGGTTTCCACGCCATCGGTCATGTCGATTTCCCCCATCGATCCGGCACGCGCAACGGCGCCCGCTGGTGAGCCCATATCCGTCAGGTTCTCGGGAAAGCGGTGGCCGTCGGGGGCATTCTGCCGGCCTCGGCCCTGAGAGGCCGCCGCTCGGTGCGCTTCGACGCGGGCGGTCGGCGCAGCGCCACCGCCGGCCGAGCGCGATTCGCCGCGCTCGAACATGTGTCGTATACACTCATAGGTTGAACCGATCAAGGACGCTTCGACCGGAAACAGAGCAGCCGGGAAACGCCGGCAGGGCACAAGGCCGTCGCATCGCCAGGGGCTTTCTGCTAAGCGAGTCGGGGCCCGGAACGGAACATGGGGGGGAACATGACCGATCAGAACGCCTCGGACAGCAACGGCCCGGGGGAGGCCAAGGGCGAGGGCGGCGATCTCGTCGCCAGCCTCGGCTACGGCGCGGCCGGCGCTCTCGGGGTCGGGCTTTTGCTCCTCATCCTCAACGCGATCTCGGGTGACGGGGTGCTGCGCCTCTTCGGGGGTGTGCCCGCGGCGGATTACGCGGCGCTCGCGGCGGAGGTGGCGGATCTCCGCGAGGATCTCGCGAGCCGCCCGGCGCCGGAGAAGGGCGATCCCGGCCCGCAGGGCGAGCCCGGACCGCAGGGGCCCGAAGGCGCCGTCGGTCCGGCAGGGCCCGCCGGGCCTGAGGGGCCGCAGGGTCCCCGTGGCGAGGCCGGGCCAGCGGGTGCGATGGGCCCGCCGGGGCCGCAGGGGGAGACGGGCCCCCAGGGCGAGGCCGGACCCCAGGGCGAGGCCGGCCCCCAGGGCGAGACGGGACCCCAGGGCGAGACGGGACCCCAGGGCGCGCCAGGACCTCGCGGCGAGACCGGGCCCCAGGGCGAGACCGGACTTACGGGGCCGGCGGGACCGCAGGGGGTTCCGGGCCCGCAGGGTGCGCGGGGCGAGCAGGGCGTTCCAGGGCCGCAGGGACCTCAGGGCGAACAGGGCGAGCCCGGACCGCAAGGCCCGCAGGGCGATGTCGGGCCCGCCGGTGCCGAAGGGCCGCAAGGGCCACGGGGCGAGACCGGCCCCGCCGGGTCGCAGGGCGCGACGGGCGAGCGGGGCGAGGCCGGTCCCGCGGGACCGCAGGGCGAGACCGGGCCGGCCGGCGCGACGGGTCCCCAAGGGCCCCAGGGAGAGCCGGGTCCGCAAGGGCCCGCCGGTCCGCGCGGCGAAACCGGCCCAGCCGGTCCGGCCGGGCCGCAGGGCGAGACGGGACCTCAGGGGCCGCAAGGCCCGCCAGGGCCGCAGGGCGAGGCTGGGCCGGCCGGGCCCCCGGGACCGCAAGGGCCTGCCGGTCCGCCGGGCCCCGCCGCGCAGCCGCAGTAACCGCTCGGCCGACGGCGCCCCCGACCCCGGGGGCGCC
>CAYXPI010000054.1:20736-21392 GCA_964467005.1 uncultured Limibaculum sp.
GGCCCCCCATGGCCGCCGCGGCCCGCGGGCCCCCCCCGCCCCGCCCATTAACCCCCCCGGCCCCCCGCCCCCCCCCCCCGGGGGCCCCGCCACTCAGACGAGACGGATCACTCCGCCGCCATCCGACCGGCCTTCACCAACATCGGGCGGAGATGCCGGCCGGTGTGGCTGTCCTCAACCTCGGCCACCCCTTCGGGCGTGCCCTCGGCGACCAGCCGACCGCCGCCATCGCCGCCCTCCGGACCGAGATCCACCACCCAGTCGGCGCATTTCACCACGTCGAGATTGTGCTCGATCACCACCACGGTGTTGCCCGCCTCCACAAGCTCTTGCAGCACCTCGAGAAGCTTCTTCACATCCTCGAAATGCAGGCCCGTGGTCGGCTCGTCGAGGATGTAGAGCGTGCGCCCCGTCGCCTTCTTCGAGAGCTCTTTGGAGAGCTTCACCCGCTGCGCCTCGCCACCCGAGAGCGTGGTGGCCTGCTGGCCGATCTTGATGTAGCCGAGGCCCACCCGCTCCAAGGTCTCGAGCTTGTCGCGGATCATCGGGATCGCCTCGAAGAAGGGCACCCCGTCCTCCACGGTCATGTCGAGCACCTCGGCGATCGACTTGCCCTTGTAGGTGACCTCGAGCGTCTCCCGGTTGTAGCGCTTGCC
>CAYXPI010000055.1:0-21062 GCA_964467005.1 uncultured Limibaculum sp.
AAAAACAGCATGATCGCGGATCGCCTGTGGTTGCGCCATTGGTCCGAGCGACGATGGCAAATGGCGCGTCCTCCATCGCGGGCGACCTTGCGGCCATGCTCGAGGGCACGCGTATGGAGCACGTCCAGGGCGCGCCGAACCACCGGCAGACGCAGGGCAAGATCGAGCGCGGGCACCAGACCTTGAAGACCCGGATCCCGCTCGAGAACCACGACCTGCCGGGCGCGCGCCGGCCCGGGCAGGCCACGCTCGAAGCGCGCATCAAGGAGATGTGCGAGACGCGTGTCCGCTATGGCCTGCGCCGGGTCCATGTGCAGCTTCGCCGAGACGGCTGAGGGCTCAATCACAAGATGACCCATCGCATCGACAAGGAGTTGGGCCTGCAGCTGAGGACCACGACGCCAAAGCCGCGGGTGAAGACCGCCAGGATCCCGCCCTGGCCACGAGACCTGGTCGATTGGACGTCGTGCGCAACCAGCTCGCCACCGGCCGGATGCGGCGGGTGCTGACGATCGTCGACGCGTTCTCGCGGTTCTGCCCGGCCGCAGATGCGCGCGAGACGATGGAGGCTTGGGTGAGGCTCCTCGATGAAAACCGCCCCCGACAGCGGGATCGGGTCACCGTCCCGATATCGCTCACCGTTCACCTCGGCGGATCCGGCCCGCCGCCGTGAAAGCGCGCGGAACCTCCGGCTTCGACTGGCCTAAGGTTCAAGGACAGCGCGCGACCCGGTAAATTCCAGCACAGCGCGGCCCTCATCGAGGTGGATAGTCAGGGGCAGGTCATCCGGGACAGGTCGACGCGATCCGGTTGAGCGACGGAGCCCGGGGGGGCTCCGTCGGCCAGGCGCGGTGCATGGCGGTCAGCGCGGTTCGTCCATCAAGCCCTTCACGATCGCCCAACACATGAGAAGAAGGATCACGGTAAAGGGCAGCCCGGTCGAGATCACCATGGCCTGAAGCGAGGCGAGGCCGCCGCCGATCAGGAGGGCGATCGCCACGGCCCCTTCGAAGCAACACCAAAAGACGCGCTGGGGCATGGGCGCGTCGACCTTGCCGCCGGCCGTGATCGTGTCGATCACCAGCGAGCCGGAATCCGACGAGGTGACGAAGAACACGATCACGAGGATGATCCCGACGAAGGAGGTGATCGCGGCGAGCGGCAGCTCGGCCAGCATCTCGAAGAGCTTGAGCTCGAGCGGCGCGTCCTTCACGGCCGTGTAGCCATCCTGCACGAACTGCTGGAGCGCTGTGCCGCCGAAGACGCTCATCCAGAGCACGCAGACCAAGGTGGGGATCAACAGAACGCACACGATGAACTCGCGGACGGTCCGGCCTCGCGAGACGCGGGCAATGAACATGCCGACGAACGGCGACCAGGAGATCCACCACGCCCAGTAGAAGGCGGTCCAGCCCTCGCTGTAGTTGGCGTCCTCGCGGGCGAAGGGCATGGAGAGCGCGAGCAGGTTTTCACCATAGGCGACGAGACTGTCGCCGAAGATCGAAAGGAGGGCCATGGTCGGCCCCGCAAGCAGCACGAAGAGGAGGAGGAGGCCCGCCATGCCCATGTTGATCTCGGAGAGCACCTTGACCCCGCCGTCGAGCCCGCGGACCACCGAGACGAGTGCCACGGCCGTGATGGCGGTGATGAGGATCACCTCCGTCGTGGTGCCAAGGGGCACGCCGAAGAGCGCGTTGAGGCCCGCAGTCGCCTGGGTGGCGCCGTAGCCGAGCGAGGTCGCCAGCCCGAAGAGCGTGGCGAACACGGCGAGCGTGTCGATCACATGCCCGGTCCAGCCCCACACGCGGTCGCCGAAGATCGGGTAGAAGGCGGAGCGTATCGTGAGCGGCAGGCCCTTGTTGTAGGTGAAGAGCGCCAGGGCGAGGGCGACGATGGCGTAGATGCCCCAGGGATGCAGGCCCCAGTGATAGATGGTCGCCGCCATGCTGAGGCGGATCGCCGCCTCCTCGTCGCCAGCGGCCGCGCCGAGCGGCGCCCAATCGGTGCGCGCGCCGTCCTCGCCCACCGCCGTGCCGCCGAGCGAGCTGGCGAAATGGCTCATCGGCTCCGAGACGCCGTAGAACATGAGCCCGATGCCCATGCCCGCCGCGAACAGCATCGCGAACCAGCCGGGATAGCTGTAGTCGGGCACCGCCTCCTTGCCGCCGAGGCGAACCGAGCCCCAGGGGCTCACGATCAGAAACAGGCAGAACAGCACGAAGATGTTGCCGGCGCCGAGGAAGAACCAGGCGAAGGTGCTGGTCAGCCAGGGCCGGAGGGCGCCGAAGATCGCCTCCGCCTGGTCCGGGAGAGCGAGGGCGTAGAAGACGAACGCCACGATCGACAGACCCGAGATCAGGAACACCGGGTTGTGAATGTCGAGCCCGAAAGGCCCGATCTGCGTGCTGATGTTGTCCTGACCGATCTCGTAGTCGGTTTCGATGATGGCGGCCTGGCCGTCTGGCTCAGGGATCCCTTGGCTCGTGGCTTGGTCGGTCACATGATCCTCCTCTGTTCTCGTTTTGCGTGAGCTCAGGCCGAGCGGACCAGAAACACCGACACCTCGGCATGCGTGGCGATCGTCCCGCCATTCGAGGGCCAAATGAGATCCGCGGTCGCGGGCAGGTGGGTCGCCATCACGACGAGATCCGCCCCGGTCTCCCGGATGGCCTTCAGGATGGTGTCGTCCAGATCCGCCGTCGGGTCGTGGCTCACCATCATCCGGGCGGTGGCCTCGTGGCCGTGGCGGCGGACCTCCTCGGCAACGAACGCGTCGAGCTTGCTCTGGAACTCGGCCGGGGTGTGCGCGACGTCGCTCGGGGTCATCGCGGTCACGGCCACGTAGGTGACGGGCGCGCCATAGTGTTTGGACAGATCGCCCGCCGTCTGCGTAGCTTTCGATAGCATATCGAGATGGCGCAGGTCGACTGGAACCATAATCTTTGCGTACACTGGGTGTCCCCTTATCTTATCCTTCATGGCAGTGTAGTTCGGCACACCGCCCGCACTTCGGGGCAGAGTACCGGCGCGTGCCAATCTGATCAGCCTGACACGGGCCATGACCGGCTGTAAAGGGATGCCTGTGCGGTCGATCGCATCGGCTCGCCCGCCGGGCCGCGAGTTCGCCGTCAGGTCCGGGGGTCGGCCCCGCTCTCGTCCGCGGCCCAGGCGCCGGCCGCTTCGACCGCCACGGGCGAGGCCGAGGGCAGCACGCCGAGATAGCTCTCCGTCTCCTCCACCGGCACGGCCGAGCGTTGGGTCATGCGGTAAAGGGCGTAGAGGGCGATGGCGCCGAAGAACCCGCCGAGCACCAGCCAGAAGGCGAACGGTCCGAACCGCTCCATCGCCCATCCGGTGATCAGCGGGCCCACAATGGCGCCGAGGCCGAAGGTGAACACAAGGCCGCCGGACGCGGCCGGCATGTCCTCGACCGAGAGATAGTCGTTCGTGTAGGCGAGGAAGAGCGCGTAGAGCGGCGTCGTCACGCCGCCCGCGAGGAAGGCCGCCGCCAGCATCGACCAGAGGCCGTCGCCCGCGGCCCAGCCGGCCCCGCAGGACGCCGCCCCGAGGGCCGCCGCTCCGAAGATCAGCTTGCGCCGGTCCATCCGATCGGACAGCCAGCCCACCGGGTACTGCAGCACGAGGGCACCGGCGAACAGCATGGCGACGAAGAGCGCGATGCTCGCCGGCGTCAGCTCGATCTCGGAGCCGAAGACCGCGCCCATGCCCGACTGGGTGGCGTAGATGCTGCCCAAGAGGAAGATTCCGACGGTGCCGAGCGGGGAGCCCACGAACAGGGCCCGGAGCGGCATCGGGCGCGCCATCTCGGTCGCCGGCACGGGGCTGACGGACAAGAGGATCGGCGCAAACGAGATGGAGACGAGGATCGACGCGCCGATGAACAGGGTGGAGGTGCCCGCGTCGCCCAGCGTCAGAAGCCCTTGAGCGCCGATGATGCCGAGCGTCTGGCAGATCATATAGGCCGACAGGACCTTGCCGCGGGTCCGGTTCGTCGCGGTGTCGTTGAGCCAACTCTCGGCCGCGACATAGATGCCGGACATGCAAAAGCCGACGAGCACCCGCAGCAAGGTCCAGGCGATGGGGTCGGCCAGCAGGGGAAAGGAGATGAGGCCGGCCGACATGAAGCTGCCGAGCGCGGCGAAAACGCGGACATGCCCGACCCGACGGATCAGCGTGGGCGTGTGGCGGGCGCCCGCCAGGAAGCCCAGGAAGTACCCGGAGGTCACGATCGCGAGCTCCGCGGCGGAGAACCCTTCGATCCCGCCGCGCAGGCCGATCAGCGTGAAGTGCATGCCGTTGCCCAGCATGATCAACACGATGCCGAGCAGCAGGGCCCAGACGCCGGACAGCACTTGGATCATCACACGTCCTTTCGCGAGCCGGTCGCCACCCCCATGTCTATCAAAGTGGCGCGCGGACCAACCTCGGCCACATCTCCCGCGCCGGGCTTGGCTCGTGCGCCCACGGGCAGGGACAGCGGCCCGCCGAGCGGTCCGGTCACTCGACCGGCATGAGAGCGCGAACGCCGCGAAGGCCGTCGGGACCCGTCTCGAGCGCCATCATGGCCGTGTCTCCGGCTGAACCGTGGCCGAGCTCGGCACCCTCGAGGAGCGTCAGGTCCATCGATGGCCGTGGCTGAGCGTGAGCTTGCCATCGGGCGTGACCTGGACCACGCCAGTGCCGGTGGCGTCGATCCCGTCGTCGCGCCCCAGTGCGGAGAGGGCCAGAAGCCCGTCGGCTCCGCGAAAGCCAGCGAACTCCACCGCTTCGCCCGGCGCGGCGGCGCGCGCGGTCGAGCGCGACGAGGATGCCCCGGACCTCCGCGGGCTCGGCCTCGGTCGGGGCGACGCGCAAGAGCCCGGAGCTCGCGATGGTGATGTCGGGAGCGCCGAGCTCGAAGAGAAGATCGCCCGCCGAGACACGATCGCCGACCGCGCGCACCCGAAGCGGTTCGATCTAGACCCCGCCCGCGAGGCCGACGCCGAGCGCGACGGCCGTGAGAGCCAGGTGACGTCCGCGCGTGTCGCATCCCGTTCGTCGACCAGGACGCGGCGGATCCCGAGCGGGTGAACTCGGGCCAAAACCCGTCCCGGGTCTTGCTCGATGGTTTCGCACCGTCAGAGCCCTGAGAGCCTCGGGCGCACCCGGCGCTCGCCCCGGCCCGTGGAGGGCTGCGATGGGGGGCGGTGCATCCAAACCGCGGCGGCGCTGCGTTCGCTTAAGGGCAGGCCGGTCGCACCGACCCGCGCATCGCACAACCTTTGCCACAGAGGAAGCCCGCCCCATGCCACTCAAGCCCTTCTCGAGCCTCGCCGTGGTCCTCGCGGCCTTGGCCATGGCCGCCAGCGCCTCGGCCTCGAGCCATATGGACGCGCCGCTCATCACCTTCGACGATGCCGCCAACACCACCGATGTCTACGCCTTCCTCAGCGAAGACCCGGAGACCGGGATCCCCTATCTCACCACCGCGCTGTCGGTGTATCCGTTCGAGGAGCCCGGGATCGGGCCCAACAACTATCGCTTCGACGATCGGGTGATCTACCGGATCCG
The DNA here is from genome assembly GCA_964467005.1 of uncultured Limibaculum sp. Taxonomy (GTDB): domain Bacteria; phylum Pseudomonadota; class Alphaproteobacteria; order Rhodobacterales; family Rhodobacteraceae; genus Thermohalobaculum. The sequence continues at coordinate 5,572 of CAYXPI010000055.1, forward strand.
GGTCTCGCTCGACGACAACATCGCGCGCGGCGAGCCCGACTTGACCTACCAGTTCGAGTTTCGCACGGACTTCGTGAACGAGGACACGATCCTGCAAAACTATCTCGGCGTCGTCGACCCGGCCGAGCGCGACGGCGGCTTCTTCGCCAATCAGAACCAGCGGCAGAGCTACACGGTCACCAAGGTCGACCACCGCGCGCGGATCTTACGCCGCCGCGAGGTGCTCGGCAGCGGCGCGTCCGACGGGCTGATCGTGCCGCCCAACAACCAGGGCCTCGTCACCCCCTTCTACAACCAGAACGACGACGGCGACATGCCGGCCAAGGAGGGCGTGGCCGCCTTCGCCGATCTCGACCCCTACACCCAGGCCTCGATCGCGACCCTGCGCCGGGGCTACCAGGTCTTCGCCGGTCAGCGCGACGACGGCTTCTACGCCGACATCCAGTCGGTCTTCGATCTGGATTTCTCCTTCGGCACCGCCACCGGCACGCCGACCAAACCCTTCGACAGCCAGGGCGGCTTCAACGTTCATACCATCGTGCTCAACATTCCGATCTCAGAGCTCGGCGATGCGAAGATGGCCGGCGTGCACGCCACCACGCTCCGCCGCGTCGACGTCTCGGGCGAGCGGCTGCGCCCCGCGCGGCAGGTGGGCCGGCAGGGCAACCCGCTGTTCGCTGAAGCGCTGATCGCCAACCGGGCGAAGGACCTCTACAACCGCACCCAGCCTCGCCGCGACGCGGCACTTTTCGCAGAGTTCGCCGAGGATCCCGAGCTCGGCCGCGTGCTCGGCGTCTCCGAGCTCATCCCGGGGCTTCTGCGCTCGATCTTCATTCCGGACCTCATCAAGGTCGATCTCACAACCGGCTCGGCGCGGCTGGCGGGCGATCCCGAGTTCTCCAACCGGTCGGTCTTCGGCGGCGACGTGCTGCAAAGCCAGGTGCAGGATCCCTTCGGCAATGGCGGGTTCATCCCCGGCGGCTGGCCCAACGGGCGGCGCTTTGGCGACGACGTGATCGACATCGCGCTGATCGCCCTCGGCGTCGCGGGGCCCGGCCCGGACTTCTCCGCCTTCGCCGGCGACCGCGTGGACGAGAACGACATCACCTACAACGATGTCTTCCCCTATGCGGCCACCCCGCTCAACGGGCGGAACCATCCCGTTCAAGTGCGCAGCGAGGATCAGGGCGGGCTCTGAGCCGCGTCCGGTCCAGCGGGCGCCGGTCGCGCCCGCCTCTCCCTCACGCCATATGGAGGATCCGCCGTGACCCCGAAAGCCGCGCGCGTCGGCGCCGCTCTCCTGCTCCTCATCTTTGCCACCCCGAGTGGCGCGCATGACGGCCATATGCCGCTCCCCGGCCCGACCGGTCCGGACGGTCTGCGCGGGCAGATCGCCGAGGCCGTGGACCGGGGCGAGCCCGCGCTCCTCGAGGCCGCGACCGCCGCCGTCACCCACGCGATCGCGCACGCGCCTCAAGACCGGCCCCGGGCCTTGGCCGGGCTCCTTATCCTGCGCGCCTCCCTCCGCCAGTCGATCCACGATTTTGGCGCCGCCAAGGCGGATCTCGACCGCGCGATCGCCCTCGACGCGCGCAATCCGCAGGCCCGCCTGTCGCGCGCCTACCTCTTCGTGACGGTCGGGGACCACTCCGCGGCCCGCGCCGATTGCGCCGCCCTCCCGCCGCGGCGGGCGCGGCTGGCACGGATCGCCTGCGCCGCGCGGCTCGCGAGCGTCACGGGACGTGCGAGCGCCGCGCTCGGGCTCATCGGCCAAGGTCTCGACGCCGGAGCCGGGGCGGCGCCGGCGTTGCAGGCCCATCTCCACGGCATGCGCGCGGAGATCCTCGAGCGGCTCGGCCGGACGGACGCGGCCCGATGGGCCCATATCGCCGCGATCGCCGCTCTGCCCGAGGGACGCGCGCCGCAGCTGGCCTATGCCGCATTTCTCCTCCGCCACGGAGAGCCGGCGCGCGCGCTGGCGCTGGCACAAGACCACGCCGGGCCCAAGGCGCTGCTGATCGAGGCGCGGGCGCGGCGCCGTCTCGGCGCCGTCGATCCCGCGGTGGAGGCGGCTCTCGAGGCCCGCATCGCGGAGCATGCGAGCGACCGGGGCACCGGACACGCCCATGAGCAAGCGGAGTTCGCCCTTTGGATTGCCTTCGACGCCAAGGCCGCGCTCGTCCATGCCCGCGAAAACTGGCGTCAGCAAAAGGAGCCGGGGGATCTTTGGCTGCTGGTTGCCGCCGCCGAGGCCGCCGGCCTGCCGACCGCGGCCGACAACGCGCTCGCCTGGGCGCGCGCGCAGGGGCTGGAGGATGCGCGCCTCCCCGGCCTTTCCCGCACCACGGCCATCACCACCGCCGAAGGTCCCGAGAGATGACCCGCCCCTCCCATCTTCGTCGTGAGACCGATGCCGAGAGCTTTCGCCGACGCCGCGATGCGGGCTTCAGCCTCACCGAGCTCTTGGTGGTGCTCGCCATCATGGCGCTTCTGGCCGGCTTCGTCGGGCCGAAGGTGATCGGCTATTTCGCCCGCGCCAAGACGCAGACCGCCGCCTCCCAGATCGAGGGGCTGCGCGCCGCACTCGATCTCTATCTCCTCGATGTCGGGCGCTATCCGAACGCCGAGGAAGGGCTGGAGGCGCTCGTCGTCGCGCCCCGCCGCGCCAGCGGATGGCGCGGCCCCTATCTTCAGGAGAGCGTTGTGCCGGTCGACCCCTGGGGCAATCCGTATGTCTACGAGGCCCGGGGCGGCACGCGGCCCGCGGTTCTGTCCCGGGGCGCCGACGGCGCGGAGGGGGGCGAGGGCGACGCCGCCGATATCGGCCGCTGAGCCGGGCGGCGCGGCGGAGCGGACGCTCAGAGATCGAGCTCCGCCCGCATCGAGACGAGCCGCGCGCGGAGCTCCTCGGTGATTGCCCGGGCCTGGGGAACGCTGCGCACCACGCGCGGGGTGATGGTGATCAAGAGCTCCGTGCGCTCGGCGGTCTCCTCGGTGGTCTTGAACACCTCTCCCGCGATCGGGATGTCCTTCAACAGCGGAATGCCGCTGACGCGCTCGCCGCTCGAATTGCGGATGAGCCCCCCCAAGGCGAGGCTTTCGCCGTCGCGCACGGCGACCTCGGTCACCACGCGACGTTGGCGGATCGTCGGGCTGTCGATCTCGGAACTCGTGGTCTCCACCACGTCGGAGACGTCCTGATCGATCTGAAGAAGCACCATCCCGTCGTCGCCGATGCGCGGCCTCACCCGCATGGTGATCCCGGTGTCGCGATAGACCACCGAATTGACGATGGGCGCGTCGGGATCTCCGGTGCTCACCGAACTCTGGGTGATCACCGGCACCTGATCGCCGATCTGGAGCACCGCCTCCGAGTTGTCGAGAACCATGAGCGACGGCGCGGAGATGACGTTGAGATCCGTCAGCCCGTCGAGCGCGTTGAGCACGACGCCGCCATTCGTCCCCGATAGGAGGAGCGACAGACCGGGCGCGGCCGGGGCGACGAGGCCGGCGAGATTGCCGGTGAACGCGCCCTCGAAGTCTCCGAAGCGCAGGAAGTATTCGAGCCCGTAGCGCAGCTCGTCCGCCAGGCTGATCTCCGCGATGGTCACCTCGAGCAGGACCTGATCCGGCACGGTGTCGATCCGTTCGATGATGGCGAGGGCGTTCGCATAGAGCTCGGGCCGGGCGCGGATGATGAGGTTGTTGCCCGCGGGGTCCGGGACGACGGAGACGTCTCGGCGCGGGCGCCCGGCCGTGTCGGGCGCGAAGGTCGCCGCTTGGGGGGCAAGCTCGTCCTCTCGGGAAGGCTCTGCCCCGCTCCCGCCGCTCGACAGCGCCGCCTCGAGGATCTCTGCCAGCTCCGCGGCCGCTCGGTTCTGCACCCGGACGAGATAGATCGCCCGATCGTCTTCGCCGGCAAAGTCGAGATAGGGCAGGAGCTGACGCGCCGTGCGGATCGCGCCGGGATCCGGAGAGACGACGAGGACCGCATCGGCGCGCTCGACGGCACGGATGCGAGTTCGCCCCGTCGAGCCGTCTCCCTCCTCGGCGATGGTGAAGGCGATCTCGGCGGCCACCCGCTCCGGGTCCGCCCGCCGGACCGGCAGGAGCGCGACGGAGAGACCCTGGAGCCAGTCCACATCGAAGGTGGCGATCAAGCGCTCGAGGTCGGTGAGTTGCGCCGCGGTCCCGGAGAGGAGGATGACGCCGAGCCGGTCGTCGACGCTGCGGATCGCGCCCTCCGGCGCCACCGGACGGATGAGCTCGGCGATGGCGCTCGCACGACCGTGCAGGAGCCGCACCGCCCGGGTCGCGTAGCCGACGGACAGCCGGCCCCCGGTGTCGAGGGGGGCCGCCCGCAGCGCGGGGCTCTCCGGGTCCGCGCGGACGATGCGGTAGCTGCCGTTCTGAAAGATCATCGCCCCGCCGCGCGACGCCAGGATGGCCTCGAAAAGCGCGAGGATCTCGGAGGTCGTCATCGGGCGCTCGGTCCGCAAGCTCGCAACGCCCTCGAAACTGTCCTCCACGACGAAGCTCGCGCCGAGGAGCTCGCCGATCACCCGGTCCGCCATCGCCTCGATCGAGACATCCGTGAGGTTGAGCGTGACCCGGGCGCCGCCTTGCACCGCCGGCGGAACGCGCTGGACGACGGGATCGCGACGCGCGTCTCCCAGGCGGACGAAGCCGGGTGCCGCGCCGGCGCTGGCTCCGGGGTTTATGCGCAGCGATCGCGGTGGGGCGCTGGGGCGTGCCTCCGGCGGGGCCGGCGCGATCCGCGCGAGCGGCGCGGGCGTCGGGAAGACGCGACGCTCGGTGCAGCCGGCGAGGGCCGTGCCCGCGAGCAGGAGAGAGAGCAGCGAATGGGGGAACGCGGGTCGGCGAGGCGGCATATGGGGCTCCGGATCAGTCGGTGGGGGGGTGGGCGCGTCGAAGGACGATGGACCGGACCCGGCCCGCCAACCGGATCGCCACACGGTCTCGGTGGATCGCCAGGAGCTCGGCCCCGGCGACGCTCTCCCCAACCGACATCCATCGCGGGGATGTGTCCGCGTCGGTTGCGAGCAGGGCCGCGGCGCGGTCCCCCGCCTGAAACACGCCGAGAAGTCTGATCCGCGCCGGTGTCGTCGGCGCCGGGCGGGCCGGGGTCCGGGGCCTCGCCGAAGGGGGCGCGGACGGCGGGCGCCGATCGCGCGCGAAGAGCGGGCGCGCCCAGGCGTCCGAGAGCGGGGAGCCCGGCGGCGACCAGGTGAAGTCCGGCGGCGCCTCGGCCTCCGCCCGCGGCTCCCAGTCCGGCGACGGGTCCGGCCGGCCGCCGAGGACCAGGGCCAGCGCCGCCGTCGCTCCGACGAGCCACCCGGCGACGATCAGCGGCGCGCCCCTCATTCCGCGACCATGGTCAGATGCGCGGCGAGCCTCACATCCAGCTCGAGGAGAGGCGCGGCCCCGGCGAGGACGAGGCCGCGGGCGCGGGCCGGCGCGATGCGGATGCGCTCGGCCAGGACGCGCGGGCGCATCGTCTCGAGGCGTTCGAGGATGCGGAGCGCCGAGCTGGGCTCCGCCCGGTAGACGAGATCGAGCTGGAGGCGGGCAGCCGGGCCGAGAGGCTCCACCTCCGCGACGCCGATGCTCACGAGCTCCCCCTCCGCAGAACGGATCGCCGCGCCGACCACGGATTGAAGCGCACCGAAGGCGAGCTGCGGGGTTGGCGCCGCGACGAAGACCCCGGCGTCCTCGGCCGCGTCGATCCGGGCATTCACGGCCTGTCTGCGGGCCTCACCCCCGGCGAGGCGTGCCCTGAGCGCCGCGGTCTGCGCGCGAAGGGACGCGGTCTCAGCCCGGATCGCGTCTCCTCGACGATCGAGCGCGGTCGTGAGGACCAGGCCGGGAAGCGCCGCGACCGCCGCGAAGAGCGCGAGGGCGAGGGCGCGCGAGGTCAGGCGCCGGCGAGAAGGGCGGATCATCGCGCCATCCCGGATGGGGGTTCGCGGACGGGCCGGTCGAGCAGCAGCTCGAACCGGCTGAGCGCGCCGCCATCCTCGGTGACGACGGGGGCGGCGAAGCGGGCATTCGCGAAGGGCGTGCCCACTGCCACCGCCCTCAGCGTGCGCGCGGGGTCGCCCGTTCGGCCGCGGAGCCGGACACGCGCCCGGTCGATCTCGACCTCCTCGAGCCAGGTGTCGTCCGGCAAGCCACGGGCGAGGGCCTCCAGGATGTCGATGCCGCGCCCGCGGCTCGCCGTCCGGGCGGCGAGGGCGTGGAGGAGATCGAGCATGGCCTGGTCGCGGGCGGCCTGGGCCATCGCGGGCCGGGCCGCCGCTCGCAGATCGGCAAGCTCGCCCTCGGCGTCGGCGCGCGCGCGATGCAGTCCATCGAGGTGGCTCCAGGCCCCGAGGCCGAGGGCCAGCGCGACCAGGGCGGCGACGGCGCGCCACGGCGCGGCCGGCCTCTGCGCGGGCGACCCGTCTCGACCGATCTCGCCGCAATCGCCACCGCGTTCGGAGAGCGCGATGCCGACCACCCGGAGGCGGCGCGCGCGCGCCAGCTCCACGGCCTCGCGCCAGAGATCGGCGCGCACCATGGCGAGGGCGCCGATCAGACGCATCCCAGCCCCGAGAGCCAGCTCCGCACGCCAGGCGGGAGGCTCGCCCGGCAGCGGCCATTCGGCCGACACCCTGAGGGCCAGAAGCGTCTCCAGGCGCATCACGGCCACCGCGGGCAGGTCGAGCGGCACGACGAAGATGTCGTCCTCCGGCAGGACCAGGCGCACCCGGGCCCGGGGGGCGATCCTGGGGCCGCTCACCGCGAGCCGGTTGGGGCCGCCGCCCTCGCCCCCCCCGCGCGCCAGCCTGACCAGGCGGGCACAGGGGCCCAGCCGCCCCAGCGTCGCCTCGAGCTCGAAGAGCCACCAGCCGAGCCGCCGGCCAAGCCATCCGGCCAGCGCCCGGTCCGGGGATCGAGGAGATGCGGCATGCGGCATGGGCGGGGCTCCGACCGATGGGGTTTCCTGGAGAGAACGGCTCGATCGGCGGGAGCGGATGCAGCCCTCGAGAAACTCGACCATCCCTGCATCCGGTCGAGGCTCGCCGTCGTTCCTCCCCACAGAACCGCAGCGCCTGTCGGAGCCCACACATGTCAGAGATCGCCGGACGACGAGAGCTCGCCCCGCCCGCCGCGGCCCCGCAAGCGGCGGCGCGGCTCGACGCGCTTCTCGCCCGGCTCGCTGAGGACGCCACCCTGGAGCCCGGCGCACTCGATCGGGTCCGGGAGATCGCCGCGGCGGAGGGCGCGCGCGCCGACATCCTGCTCTCGCGCCTCGGCCTCGTGCCAGAAGCCACGGTGGCCGCCGCCTGGGCGGCCGTGTTGGAGCGTCCCTTCTACTCCGAGCCCGATCTGTCGGAGACGGTGCCCGGGATCGAGGGTCTGGATGTCGGCTATCTGGCGGCCCGGCTGGCGGTTCCCCTCGACGAGGGCGACGGCGCCGTGACCGTCGTGCAGGGCGACCCGCTGGACGACGGCGCGCCCCGGGCCATCGCCTTCGCCTGGGGGCGGGCGGCGCGGCCTGCGGTCGGCCCGCCGACGGCGATCCGCGCCGCGCTCGAGCGCGCCCGCGCCGCGGCCGCGCCCGCCCGCGCCGCGGCCCGGCGCGATCTCGATCAGGACCTTGCCCAGCTCCGCGACCTTGCCAGCGACACCCCGGTGGTCCAGTGGGTCGACGGCCTCCTCGACCGGGCGGTCGCGGCCGGCGCCTCCGACATCCACCTGGATCCGCGCCCCGGCGCCCTCCGCGCGCGGCTGAGGATCGACGGGGCGCTCGCAGCCGTCGATCCGCCGCCGCCCGAGCTTCGCGCCGCCGTGGTGTCCCGCATCAAGATCATGGGGGAGCTCGACATCGCCGAGCAGCGGCTCCCGCAGGACGGCCGCGCGACCGTCACCCTGCGTGGGCGACGCATCGACCTCAGGATCGCGACCGCGCCCACACCCTTCGGCGAGACCGTCGTCGTCCGTCTGCTCGACGGGCAGCATGGCGCCGCCGCGCTGGATCGACTGGGCTATTCCGACCACGCGCTCGCCCAGATCCGCGCGCTGCTCGCCCGCCCGTCGGGCATTCTGCTCGCCACGGGCCCCACAGGTTCGGGCAAGACGACCACGCTCTACGCGGCGTTGCGGGCTCTGAACGCGCCGTCGCGCAAGCTGCTCACCGTGGAGGACCCGGTGGAGTATCTCCTCGACGGCGTGACGCAGATCCAGGCCAACGCCGAGATCGGCCTGAGCTTCGCGACCGTGCTGCGCTCCGTGCTGCGCCACAACCCCGACGTCGTCATGATCGGCGAGATCCGCGATCGCGAGACCGCCGAGATCGCGGTCGAGGCGGCGCTGACGGGACACCCGGTTCTGAGCACGCTCCACACGAACTCGGCCGCCGGGGCGGTGACCCGCCTCCGCGATATGGGGGTGCCGCCCTATCTCCTCGCGGCCGTTCTCTCGGGCGCGATCGCCCAGCGGCTCGTTCGGCGCCTCTGCCCCGACTGCTCGGAGCCCGCGCCGCCGCCGCCGGGCCTCGCCGAGAGCATGGGCCTCGGCGGTTTGGACGGACTGCGCCGGGCGCGGGGCTGCCGAAGCTGCCGCGGCGCTGGCACCCGGGGGCGCATCGCCGTCGCCGAGGTGCTCGCCGCCGATCCCGCGCTGCGCCGGCTCATCCTGTCCGGGGCCTCGGAGGCGGAGATCGCGGCCACAGCCCAATCCGCCGGGATGGTTCCGCTTGTCGAGGACGGCGTGACGAAGGCGCGCGCGGGCCTCATCGCCATCGAGGACGCCCTTCGCCTCGCCGAGCGGGTCGGCCTGCCCGAAGCTGCGACGCTCTGATGCCGGTCTGGCGTGCCACCGGCTTCTCGGCGGAGGGATATCCGGTGCGCCAGGCGATCGAGGCGTCGGACCGGGACGAGGCGATCCGCCGCCTGTCGGTGGGGGGGATCGTCGTCCACCGGCTCGCCGGTGAGCCTCGGCGAGGTCGTGCGGCGGGGGGGAGGGCCCTCAAACCGGCGGAGCGGGCGCGGCTCTATGACGAACTCGGCGCGCTTCTTGCCGCGCGCATCCCGCTCGTCGACGCGCTCGAGACCCTGGCGGCCAACGCGACCGAGCCGCGCCGCCGCCGTGCCACCGAGCGGCTGCGCGAGGTCACGGCCACGGGCGGGCGGCTCTCGGAGGCCCTTGGGATGGTGGGCGCGGACGCGGCGGAAACCGGGGCGATCACGGCCAGCGAAGCCTGCGGTGCCCTCGGAGACGGGCTCATGAGGCTCGGGCAGACCCTCGAGCGCCGCGCCGCGCTGAGGCGTGCAATGACGGGCGCCCTCGTCTATCCGGCGATCTTGCTCGCGGTCACGCTGGTCTCGCTGCTCGTGATCCTGCTCGGCGTCGTGCCCAACCTCGCGCCGCTCTTCGAGAGCGCGGGCGACGCCGCCCCGGCCTCGGCGCGGGCGTTGCTGGCCATGTCGAGCTTCCTGCGGAGCGAGGGGGAGCTCGTCGCGGCCGGGGTGGCCGGTCTGGCTGTCGCGGCGGGGATCGGGCTCAGGTTTCGCGCGGTGCAACAGGCGTGCCAGCGCGGCCTCCTCGCGATGCCCGTGGTCGGCCCCCTCGCCCTCGGCCGCGACGCCGCGGCGGCCCTCAGGCTCCTCGCGAGCCTCGTGGCGGCCGACACTCCGGCGCCCGAAGCCTTCGCCCTCGCATCGAAGTCCGCGGGGCTCGCGGCGCTCCAGGACGCGCTCTCGGCCATCTCCGGCGAGCTTCGGCGCGGCGCCGATCTGGCGCGGGCGGTCGGGTCGCAGCCGGCCATCCCGCCGGGCGTCGCCGCCCTGGTCGCCGTCGGGTTGCGCACGGGCCGGCTCGGGCCGATGCTCGAGACGGCGGCCGACACCCTCGAGCGGGAGACCGAAGCGCGGATCGCCCGGCTGATGGCGCTCCTTCCCCCGGTGATGACGCTCCTTCTGGGCGGCCTTGTGGGCGGCTTCTCTGCGGTGATCATGTCGGCGATCCTCAGTGCCAACGATCTTGCCCACTGAGCGCGCGACCGCTTCCGCGGGGTTTTCCTTCGTGGAGATCCTGGTGGTGATCGCGCTCTTGGCGCTGTTGGCGGGGGTCGTCGGCGTGCGGCTGACCGCGGGCTCGGACCGCGCAACGCTTCGGCAGGACGCCGCGACACTGATGGTCGCCCTCACGGAGAGCCGTGTCCGCGCCGCCCGCACCGGGCGGATCGTCACGCTCGACCGCAGCGAGATCGCAGCCGGGCTCTCTCCCGGCACGCGCCTGTCAGGCCCCGTCCGTCTCCGTTTCTTTCCTGAGGGCGGCGCGGAGGCCGCCACCATCGGTCTCAGTCGGTCCGAAATCGGCTATCGCCTCCGGATCGACGCCTTCACCGGGGCCGTGGCCCTCGAGGAGACCGCGCGATGACCGCCCGGGGCTTCACGCTCCTCGAGGTGGTGGTCGCGCTCTCGATCCTCGCGGGGGGGACGGTACTGGCGCAGCAAGCGATCGGGCGGGCGGCGCTCGGTGTGCGCGGCGCGGAGGTGCGGGACGCCGCGGTGCTGGTCGCACGGTCTCGGATCGCCGAGCTCCGCGCCCGGGCCAGGCTCGCGCCCGGCGACGAGGTGGGCCGCGACCCGTCGGGGCCGCCCTGGCGTCGGCAGGTTCGGCTGCACCGGCCCGTCCCGGCCACTCAGCGCGCTCTCTGGCGGGTCACGGTGACCGTGACACCGGAGCGGGGGCCTGCCTTGGTGTTGGAGACCCTGGTGATCTCGGGGCGCGCGCCATGAGCGCCGGGGGAACCCGCGGCTTCACCCTCCTCGAGCTCTTGCTCGCCACGGCGCTCACGGCGGCGATGGCCGCCTTGGCCTTCGGACAGCTGCGCTTCGGCCTCGCGGCGTGGGAGCGTCAGACAACGGGTGCGGGCACGGCATCGCCTGGCCTCGTGGCCGGCCGGCTCGGCACGCTGATCGAGGGGGCGCGGATGACGCCGATCAGCCAGGCCGATTTCGCGCAGCGCGTCCCCTTTTCGGGCGGGGAGACGGCGATGTCGTTCGTCAGGGCGGATCGTCGGCCCGAACCGGGTTACGGCCTCTGGCGGCTCCGCATCGAGGGCGCGGCGCCCGACCTCCGCCTGATCGTGGAGCGTGCGCCGATCGGCGAGCCTCGGGACGCCTTCGCCGCGCAGGTCTGGGGCCCCCCGGTCTTTGCGCTCGATGGCCTCGAGGGCGCGGCATTCGCTTATGCCGCGGCGTCCGCCGACGCGCCGGACTGGCGCCCCACCTGGCCCGACCGGGCCACGGCTCCCGCGCTGATCCGGCTCCAGTTCACCCTCCGCGGGCGGCTCTGGTCGGTCGTGGCGCATCCCGAGATCGGGCGGTGAGCGGGCCGATGCGAGGCCCGGACGACACCGCGGGATTCGCCCTGCCGGTCGTCCTCTGGGTGCTCACGCTCCTCGCGGTGGCGAGCTGGAGCCACACCGAAACGAGCCGGCTCTCCATCGCGAGCGTCGCGGCGAGGGCCGAGATCGCCGCCGCGCGCTCGGCCGCCGAGGCCGGGATCCCGCTTGCCCTTGCGACGATCGACGGGGCGGTGCGCGCGGGCCGCCCGATGCCGCGCGGGCTGGCCTGCCGCTTCGGCGCCGCGCGGCTGAGGGTGTGGATCGAGGACGAGGCCGGGAAGATCGACGTCAACCGCGTGTCCGCGGACGCGCTCGTCGCGGCGTTCGAGGCCCTGGGGCTGGGACCGTCCGAGGCCGAACGCCTGGCCGAACGCCTGGCGGCGCATCGGGGCCGAAGACCCGCGCAGCCGGGCGCGCGGCGGCTCGAAAGCCTCGGCGATCTGGCGCGCATCCCGGGCGGAGAGGCTCTCGACCTCGACAAGGCCGCCCGGCACCTGACGGTTCTGGGCGCGCGGCAGGTCGATCCCGCCGCCGCCTCGCCTCTGGTTCTCGCCGTGGTGCGCGCGCTGGGCGCGGACGCGCGCGGCTACGGTCCGTCGCCGCAGCGGGCCGCCTCGATCACGGTCGCGGCGGACACCGGGCGCGCCTCCTACGCCGTCGCGGTCCTGGTCGAGATCGGCCGTCCCGTCGTGTCGACCGCCCGGATCGTGGCGCGCGCGCGCGTGACGCTCTCGGATCTGCCGGCGTCACCGGACCCGCCCGAGGGGGCCCTCTGCTGAGCCGCCCGGGGCACCGCAACCGATTTTTCCGGGCCGCTGCAACTTTCCGGCCGGTGCCCTCGTATCGCGGGAGACCGGGATCGGGCCGCGCCCCGCGGCACCGGACCGTCGCCGCAAGAGGGGAGGGCGATCGTTGCGCCACGCATGCCGACCCGGGAGACCGGGGGATCCGCCACCCTCCGGGACTGGCCGCCGCGACCACGGACCACGCCTGACACAGCTCTTGGCCCGCGTGGCCGACCGGGACAAGGCAGCGTTTCGCGAGCTCTACACGCTGACCTCCGGCAAGCACTTCGCCATCGCGCTCCGCATCCTGCCGCGCCGCGACCTGGCCGAAGAGGTGGTGCAGGACATCGCGGTCACGATCTGGACGAATGCCGGCCGGTACGACCCGCAGCACGGCCGCCCCGCCGCGTGGATGAACGCGATTGCGCGCAACCACGCCATCGACCGGCTGCGCCGAGAGCGGGCGCGCCCCGAGGCCGCGGATCATCCGGCCGAGGAGATCGGCGCCGACATGACAGACGACGTGCTGGCCCGGATCACGCTCACCAAGCTCGTGGCCGCCATCCGACAGGACTACCGACGGGCGCTCCTCCTCAGCTACTTCCACGGCTACACCGACGCCGAGCTCGCCCGCGTTCTCGACGTTCCCATCGGCACCGCGAAGAGTTGGCTCCGCCGTGGTCTGCTCGCGCTGGCGGAGCTCAGCGACCCCCCGGGCCCCCAGCGCCACGCCGGGGACGAGCGGGCAAGGTGAGTGACGGGGGACCCACGCTTCGGCTAGGGTCCGGGTGCAACCACGGCTGCGACAGAGCACGGCAATGCCCCCGCAGGACAGCGACGCGAAATGGGAAGCGCTGATCGCGCGGATTGCGTCGCGCGACCGCGCGGCCTTCGCCGACCTCTACACGCTCGCGGCGCCGAAACTCTTCGCCCTCGCCCTGCGTATCCTGAGAAACCGGAGCGCCGCGGAGGAGGCGCTCCAGGACGCCTTCGTCGAGGTGTGGGACCGTGCCGCCGAGTTCGATCACGGCCGCGGCAGTGTCCGGGCTTGGCTCGCCGTCATTGCCCGCAGCCGGGCCCTCGACCATCTGCGCAGGACCAGACCGTCGGAGGCGCGCGAGCCGGCGCGAGGCGAGGCCGCGGCCGACCTGCTGGCGGACGAGCGGGCCCTGGCCGATGGCGGGGTCGAGCTCCTTGCGCTCATCGCGTGTCTGGGGCGATTGGACGCGGAAGATCGAGACCTGGTCCTCAGGGCCTATTATGAAGGACGGAGCATGCAGGAGCTGGCCGATCTGAGCGGGCGGCCGGTCAACACCGTCAAGAGCCGGCTGCGGCGCAGCCTGGCGACCTTGCGGAGCTGTCTCGGCGATGAATGATGGCTGACGACGATCAAGATCTCGACGCCGCCGAGCGCGCCCTCGGCGTGGCCCCGACGGGGCCGGAGACGCCGGCGCAGCGCTCGGCCCGGGAGGCGTGGGAGGTGCGGCTCGCTGCTCTCGCAGAGGGGATCGCCCCGGTGACGCCGCCGCCCGGGCTCCTCGACCGGATCGAGCGACGGATCGATCGCGAGGAGGCCGCGGCGGCGACGGCGGAGCTGAAGTGGTTGGCCCGCGGCCGGAGCCGGTGGCGCGCGGCCGCGCTCGGCGCGATGAGCCTTGCGGCCGCCTTGGCGATTGCGCTCGGCCTCGCGATCGTCTCGCGTCCGGCGCCGACCCGCTACGTCGCGGTCGTGTATTCGGACGCGGACCCCAATGCCGCCGGCATGGTGATTGAGATCGATCCGGCGGCGGGGACGAGCCTCGTCATCCCGGTTCTGCGCGACGCGCCGGAGGGCTCGTCTTACGAGATGTGGCAGCTGCGCGACGGGGATGAGCAGCCGGTTTCGATCGGGCTCCTGCCGGAGGAACCGCAGCTTTCTCCCGAGCTCCAAGCGGCGCCGGGGGATCTCTTTGCGATCAGCCTGGAGCCCGAGGGGGGCTCGCCGACCGGGGCGCCCACGCGCGCCTTGTTCCACGGGCGGGTGATCGCCGTCGAGCATTGAGGCGAGGCCGCGCCCTCCGGCTCGGACAGGCCACGCCCAGGGGGCTCGACCTCAGCGTTTGTGTTCCGGCCCGCTCTGTGGCCCGATAGGGAGAGGGGGCGGCATGGACGGGAGCAGCAGGTGGATCTTGCGGTGATCGGCGCCAATCCGTGGTTTACGGAGGCGCTGAAAGCGATGGCGCGGGAGAGTGGCCGCTTCCGATTGGCGGCGGTAACGGCCGACGCCGACGCCTTTAAGCGCTGCAGCGCGGCCCATCACGCCGAGATCGCGATCCTGGCCTGCCATGCGAGCGCCTCGGACGGGCCGGGCCTCGTGGCCTGGGCGCGGCGCCATCTGTCCGATCTGCGGATCGTGCTCAAATACCCGGAGCTGCAGGCCCGGCATGTGCGGGACGCGATCCAGATGGGGGCCTGGGGGTGCTTCGCCGCGACGGACCCCCCCGAGACGTTGATGACGGTGCTGGACAGCGTCGCCCAGGGCCGGGTGAGCTTTCCCTTCGTCGACTTCCGGAGCATCAACGACGACCCGTTCGAGCGGCTAACCCGGCGCGAGCGCGATGTGCTCGACGCCCTATCGAAAGGCTGGACGAACGCTCAAATCTCGGCCCGGCTTGGCATTTCGCCGAACACCGTGAAGTATCACCTTCAGCTCATCTACAACAAGCTGGGGGTGGCCAACCGCTCGGGAGCGGTGGCGCAATATCTGTCGCGGGTGTGATCCCGGCCCGTGCGCCTCCGAGATGCGGTCGAGGCGACGGGCGCGGAACGCGCCGCGCCCCTCTTCCCGGCCGACCTCGGCGCGTGGGCCCCGATCAGGCGGCGACGCCGGCGCGCGCGAGAACGCGGGCCACGGTCTCCCCCATGGCGGACGGGTTCGGCGCCACGGTCACACCCGCCTCCTCGAGGATCACCACCTTCTCCTGCGCGCTCTCGCCGAAGGCCGAGATGATCGCACCCGCATGGCCCATCTTCCGGCCCTTAGGCGCCGAGAGGCCGGCGACATAGGCGACCACGGGCTTCGTCATGTGATCGCGCGCGAAGGCCGCGGCTTCCGCCTCCTGCGCCCCGCCGAGCTCGCCGATCATCTTGACGGCCTCGGTCGCGGGGTCGGCCTCGAAAAGCTCGAGGATGTCGCGGAACGAGGAGCCGTTGATCGGGTCCCCGCCGATGCCGACCGAGGTCGAGACCCCGATGCCGAGCGCCTGCATCTGGCTCGCCGCCTCGTAGCCGAGGGTGCCCGAGCGGCC
>CAYXPI010000056.1:0-20812 GCA_964467005.1 uncultured Limibaculum sp.
CACCGTGGGCACGCCGAAGGCGTTGCCGTAGCCGCCGATCCCCGCCACGACGCCGGCGAGGAGGCTCCGGGTCTTGGGATGGTCCGGCGCGCCGAAGGAGAGCGCGTTGAGGCAGGCGACGGGGCGCGCGCCCATGGTGAAGACGTCGCGAAGAATCCCCCCACGCCCGTCGCCGCGCCCTGATAGGGCTCGATGAAGGAGGGGTGGTTGTGGCTCTCCATCTTGAAGACCACGGCGAGCCCGTCGCCGATGTCGACCACGCCGGCGTTCTCGCCCGGGCCGCAGATCACCTGCGGGCCTTCCGTAGGGAGGGTCCGGAGGTGGATCTTGGAGGATTTGTAGGAGCAGTGCTCGTTCCACATGGCGGAGACGATGCCGAGCTCGGTGAGCGTGGGTGTGCGCCCGAGGAGGTCGAGAAGGCGGGCGTATTCGTCGGGCTTCAGCCCATGCTCGGCGGCGAGCGCCTGGGTGACGGGGGGCTCTCTGTCGGTGTCGGGCATGGGCTCCCTCCCTCGGCGCTCCTCGCCCGGGTCTCTAACCGAAGGCGCGCGGCGCGGGAAGGGGCGCCGCGTCCGGGGGCCCCGCCCGCCCGGGCCGACGCCGGGAGGGATGTGGAGGGCTCAGCCCCCCATCGGCCCCCGGACGCGGCGGACCCGAGGGACGCGGGGGACGCGGGGTCAGCACGCAGGCTCCGCCCCCTCCAGCGCGCGGGCGAGCGCGGCGCGGAGACGGCCCGCACGGGCCCGGTCGTCGAGCGCGGGGCCGGCGAGGCGCACCTCGGTCTCGAGGGGACCGGTGGGCTGAAAGCCGATGCGCAGAAGCTCTCCCACGGCCCCGGCCGCGACGATCTCGCCTGTGCGCCGGTCGACCAGCATGACCTCGGCGGCGAGCTCGGCGTCGAGCCAGCAGCGGGCGGCGAGGCGCTCGACCCGCGCGCGCGCGATGGAGGCGGGGGCCGCGAGCCGCTCGGTGAGCCCTGCGGGCTCCGGCTCGAGCGCCAGCGCGGCGGGGGGCGCGGGCTCGGGAGCGGGCGCCGCGGCGCAGGCGGCAAGAAGGGCTCCGAGGGCCGGACACAGGCGCCTCACGCCGGGGCCAGCCTCTCCGCGAGGCCCTGGAAGAGCGGCGCCCCGTCCGCGCCGCCGAGGGCGGGGTCGGCCAGCCGTTCGGGATGGGGCATGAGGCCGAGGACCCGCCGGGTCTCGGAGAGGACGCCGGCGATGTTGGCCACCGAGCCGTTCGGGTTCGCCTCGAGCGTCGGCCGGCCGGCGGTGTCGACATAGCGCAGAGCGACCCGGTCCTCCCCCTCGAGGCGGGCCAGAAGCGCATCGTCCGCCACGAAGGCGCCGTCGTGATGCGCCACGGGCACCCGGATGAGGCGCCGGTGGCCGTAGGCCGCGGTGAAGGGGCTCTCGAGCGTCTCGACGGAGAGATGAACGTCGCGGCAGACGAATTTCAGCGACGCGTTGCGCATGAGCGCGCCGGGGAGGAGACCGGCCTCGATGAGCACCTGCCAGCCATTGCAAATGCCGAGCACGAGCCCCCCCCGGGCGGCGTGGGCGCGCACGGCCTCCATGATGGGCGCGCGGGCGGCGATGGCGCCGCAGCGCAGGTAGTCGCCAAAGGAGAAGCCGCCGGGGATCGCCACGAGGTCGGTGCCCTCGGGCAGGGCCGTGTCCTTGTGCCAGACCATGGCGGGCACCCGGCCGGAGGCCGCGGCGAGGGCGACGGCCAGGTCGCGGTCGCAGTTGGATCCGGGGAAGACGACGACGGCGGCGCGCATGGGCTCTCCCGGCGGCGCGTGAGGGTCAGGGCCCGCCGCGGAGGAGCACCGCATCCGCCTGGAGCCAAGGGCCGAGCCGCCGCCGCGCGACGACCTGTGCGAGATATACGGGCACGAAGCCGAGGCTGTCGAGGGCCGCGAGGATCTCGAGATAGCTCGGCTCCTCGGCATAGGAGGGGGTGAGGCCGAGCTCGACCACGAGCCCGGGCGCGCGCGCCAGCGTCTCCGGGGCGCCGGCGATCACCGCGCGCTCGGAGCCTTGGACGTCGAGCTTCACGAACGGCCGCTGCGCCCAGGGTGCCTCTGCGGCGAGGAGGCGGTCGAGCGTGGTGAGCGGAACCTCTTCGCGCGCTTCGACCGCCAGGGCCGGGCTCGCGGCGGCACGGGGGTGCGGGGGGAGCGCGGAGGAGAGCGTGCTGTCCGCGAGGCGGTGGAGGATGAGCCGTCCGGGGGCCGCGCCGAGGGCGGTGCGGGGCGCGACGAGCCACAGGGGATCCGCCAGGGCACGGGCCGCCAAGCGGGCATGGGGGCCGGCCAGCGGCTCGACCGAAAGGACGGGGAGGCCGAGCCCCGCCGCGCGCATTCGCCGAACGAACTGACCCTCATGGGCGCCGACATCCACCAGGAGGTCGGGCGCGGCACGGGCGATGAGATGGGCGATATTGCGGGACTCGAAGCTCGGGAACCAGCGTCGGAATGCGGCCCGGCGCGGAAACGGCACGAGATGGCGCCAGCGCGCCGGGATGCCGGCGGCCATGGGGTCAGGCGGGCTCGATACGGAAGGTCTCGATCACGGTGTTGGCCAAAAGCCGCTCGCACATGGCGGTGGCGGCGCTCAGGGCGGCCTCTGGATCGTCCTCGGCGAGGTCGAGCTCGATCACCTTGCCCTGGCGGACGCGCTCCACCCCCTCGAAACCGAGGGCGCCGAGCGCCTGCTGGATGGCGGCGCCCTGGGGGTCGAGCACCCCGGGCTTCAGAGTGACGGTGATCCGGAGCTTCATGGGCGCCTCCTCTCGATGGCCCCCGTCGTAGCGCCCGCGCGGTCGCCGGGCAAGCTCATGCCGCCGCACCGGCGGGCGCGGCGAGCTGGGGCGCCCGGCCGTGCCGCACCAGGCCCGACAGGAGCACCCAGAAGAGAAGCGCGTTGAAGAGGTGCCAGAGGAAATGGGTGCCGATCGGAATCCAATCGCAGAGAGGACCGTCCATCGTGCGAAAGGCCAGAGAGATGGCAAAGATCCCGCCCGCGCGCATGAGCACCGGGCCTGCGGCGTGGTCGCGCGCGAGCTTGAGCCAGGCGCCCACGAGCACGAGCGCGATGGCGGCCGGGTAGTAGGACGAGGAGTTGAGGACCTCCCCCCAATCGGGCGAAAGCGCGGCCCGCAGCATGCGGAAGCCCGCCGCCACGGCGATGAAGGCGGCAAAGAACCCGGCGGTGGCGATCCCCGCCCAGCGCCAGGAGAGGCCCACGAACCGGTTCATCACCACCGTGAAATAGCCGATGATGAAGAGCAGGATCGGACCGCTGTCCGCAAACCCCGCCCAAGGGGTGGCGTAGGTGTGGAAGAGGAAGGAGCCCACCCCCACCACCACGGCGTTGCCCGAGAGCCAGGCGACCGGCCAGTTGGGCGCGGGCGCGTCCCAGAACCGGGGCTGCGCGAGAAGCCCCGCGGCCACGAACACCGCCGAGAGCACATAGACCGGGATGACCAGCGGGCGGTAGAGCGGCCCTGCCGACAGCGCCCAGAGAAGCCCTGAGGTGTGGGCGAAAAAGGCAACGATCCCCGCCGCCATCAGCCCGCCCGCGAGCATCTGACGCCCGGTGCCGGCCACGCCTTTGCGCCCTTCGAGCATGAGGGCCGCAAGACCCGCAATGATGAACGCGACATTGGTCAGCGCGTTGAAGGGCTCGGCCCAGAAGGCCGCGCTCACCCGCTCGCAGTAGATGTCGATCTGCCGGGCGAGATCCATGCGGCGCCTCCTCGCGCGGTTATCGCGTCAGCCGTGGCGAAAGGCAATCGACCCAACCGCCGCAGGATCACGGGGCCGTTAGGGGCCTGTGAAACACTTTGCGGGGAGTGGTTGCGCTGCGCTAGTCCTTCGAGGCGGGCAAATGGAGAAGCGAGATGGACGGGGAGGTGCGCGCGCCGAGCGTTCGAAGTGGGGTGTCCTGGCACGTGGCCGGCGGTTCGCTCGTCGTGATCCTGCATGTCTTGGCCGGCGGGTTCTTCTTCGCCTACGGGCTCCAGGCGCTCCTCTGGGCCTGGCAGGTGCCGGAGTACAGCCACGGGCCGATCATCCCGATGCTCTCGGCCTACATGTTCTTGCGCGAGATGAAGTCCGTCCCGCCGAGCGCGGGGCCCGTCACCGACCGGTGGCCCGGCGTCCTCGTCGTGCTGGCGTCCTTGGCCCTCGGCTTCCTCGGGCTTCTGGTGAAGATCCCGGACATCGTGACCTACGCCATGATCCTCTGGATCGGCGGAACGGTGCTGACGCTCTTCGGCCTCCGGCGCGGCTGGTTCTTTTGGCCGTCGGTGCTCCACCTCGTCTTCATGCTGCCGCTGCCCCAGTTCATCTATTGGCCCGTGTCGATCTGGCTCCAGCTGGTCTCCTCCCAGATCGGGGTCGACATCATCGCGTTCTTCGGGATCCCGGTGTATCTCGACGGCAATGTGATCGACCTCGGCGTCTACCAGCTCCAGGTCGCCGAGGCGTGCTCGGGCCTGCGCTACCTCTTCCCGGTCATGAGCTTCTCCTACGTCTTCGGCGTGCTGTATCTGGGGCCGCGCTGGCACAAGATCGTGCTCCTCCTCGCCGCGGCGCCGATCACCGTTGTCATGAACTCCGTGCGGATCGGGATCATCGGCGTGCTGGTCGACAATTTCGGGATCTCCCACGCCGAGGGGTTCCTGCACGCCTTCGAGGGCTGGGTGATCTTCGTCGCCTGCGTGCTCCTGCTCTTCGGCCTCGCGGTGCTCCTCCAGCGACTGCAGAAGGAGCCGAAGCCCCTGCCCGACACGATCGACCTCGATTTCGACGGGCTGGGCCACGAGCTCAAGCGGAGCCTCGCGGTGCCGATCACCGCCGCGCTCGTCGCCGTCACCAGCCTCACGGCCGTGGCTGCCGTGGTCTGGAACACAGCGCCGCCGCGCGCCCAGGTGGTGCCGGAGCGCGAGAGCCTCGCCACCTTCCCGACCGATCTCGCCGGCTGGCGGAGCGTGGAGCGGATCATCCCGGAGCCGATCCTGGGCGTTCTCCGGGCGGACGATCTCCTCAACCGGGCCTATATCGGACCCAACGGCGAGGACGTGGATGTGATGGTCGTCTACTACCACAAGCTGACCGAGGGGAGCGCCATCCACTCGCCCGAGGTCTGCATCCCCGCCGGCGGCTGGGAGGTGAGCGCCTGGAGCCCGGCCACCTACACGGCGCCGGACGGCAGCGAGGTGCAGTACAACCGCGCGATCATCAGCAAGGGCAGCCAGCGCCAGCTCGTCTACTACTGGTTCGATCTCCGCGGACGGCGGATGACCGGAGACTACGCCGCCAAGTTCTACACGATCTACGACAGCCTGACCCGCGGGCGAACGGACGGGGCGCTGGTGCGGCTCATGACCACGATCCAGCCCAGCGAGACCGAGGGCCAAGCGGCGGCCCGGATCGAGACGATGCTCGACGAAATCACCCCGCGACTGCCGGCTTATCTGCCCCGCTGAGGCGGTCGGTCCGCCCCATCGTCCCGGCGATACCGCTTTGCGCCCGCTGAAAATTCGGATATAGCAACCGTTATGAGGGCCGAGAACGACCCGACCGCGCCGCGGCCAGATTTGCGGCGCCGAGAATGTGGGGAGCGCGCGCTCCGGCTCCCCCCCCGTCCCGTCGCGACCAGGAGGACCGACCCGCATGAGTGGTGCCGCATTGGCGCAAGAGCTGACCCGGCCGGTTGAGGGGGAGCCCCGCCTTTGGGCGCGGCTCCGGGCCATGGCGCTCGGCCTCTGCCTCGCGGGGGCGCTGGCAGCGTGCGACAGCGTGGAGGAGCGCGCCGAGAAGCACTACGAGAACGGACTCGCGCTCGTCGCGGAGGGCGATCCGGTGAAGGCGAGCCTCGAGTTCCGCAACACCATCAAGCTCAACGACGCGCATGTGGGCGCCAATCTCGAGCTCGGCCGGATCTTCGAGGCGCAGAAGAATTACGCGGCGGCGGTGTTTCAATTCCGCAAGGTGATCGCGCTCGACCCCACCGTGCTCGACGCGCATCTTCGCCTTGCGCGCATGCTCATCGTGTTCAACGAGGTGGACGAGGCGGTGGCGTCCACCACCGCAGCCGCGCAGATCGCGCCCGACGATCTCGAGGTGTTGACCCTCGAGGCGGTGATGGCGATGCGCCTCGACGATCTCGACAAGGCCGCGGAAAAGGCCGAGGCGGCGTTGGAGATCGACCCGAACGCGGGCGACGCCTGGATCGTGCTCGCCGCCATCTCGCGCCGGCGCGAGGAGACCGACCGCGCCCTCGAACAAGCGGACGAGGCGCTCCGCCGCAATCCGGAGAACCCGCGGGTCCTTCTGTTCCGCGTCACCCTTCTCGACACCCTCGGCAGGACCGAGGAGATGGGCGCCGATCTCGAGCGGCTGGTGGCGATCGCGCCAGAGGAGATGACCTATCTCGAGGCCCTCGCACGCTGGCAGATCCGGACCGAGCGGATGGGCGAGGCGGTCGCGACGCATCGCCGGATGGCCGATCTCGCGCCCAATGTGGTGGACCGCCAGCTCGAACTTGTGCGCCTCGTGGCCGCCGCCGAGGGGACCGAGGCCGCGGTGGCCGAGCTCACGCGGCTGATCGACGCGAGGGCGGAGGACGGGTCGGCCGGCGCTCTCGAGCTCGCGATGGCCGATATCGAGATCCAACTGCGGGAGTTCGAGGCGGCGGAGGCGCGGCTTCGTCGCTTGATCGAGGATCGCGCGGGTGAGGACGAGACCCTGCGCGCGGCCCGGCCCGCGCTCGCCCGCCTTCGCCTCGCCGAGGACGATCTCGCCGGCGCGCTCGAGCTCCTGAACGCCGCACTCGCCGACGATCCCACCCATGCCGGCGCGCTCACGCTTCGCGGCCGCATCCGCATCCGAGAGGAGCGGTACGACGCGGCGATCTCCGACCTGCGCGCGGCCGAAGCCGAGGCGCCGGAGGACCCGGAAACACTCCGCCTGCTCGCCATCGCCCATGCCCGAAACGGCTCACGCGACCTGGCGGGCGAGCGGCTGGCCGCGGCGGTCGAGGCGTCGGACCAGGACGCGGACACGGTGCTCGACTATGTGCGCCATCTTCTGGCCGAGGGGCGGGTGGACGCCGCGGACGGCGTGCTCGCGGACGCGCTGGTAAAGACCCGCGGCAATCCCCGGCTGCTGGAGGCGCAGGCCGGCGTGAAGCTCCGTCTGCAGGACTACGACGCCGCGGAGCGGATCGCGCGCCGTTTCCAGGCCACGCCCGAGCTCAAGACGGTGGGGGACCGGCTGATGGCCGCCTCCCTGGTCGGGCAGCAGCGCTACGACGAAACGGTGCGGCTCCTCGAGGAGAGCGGCGCCGCCGCGCAGGACGCGACGCCGTTCCTCGCCCCCCTCGTCGCCACGCATCTGCGCAACAAAGACGTGGCGGCGGCCCGTGCGGCGGTGGACGCGGCGTTGGCCGAGAACCCTCTGGAGCCCGAGGCCCTCCGGCTCAGCGCCACGCTCGCTGTCCTCGACGGCCGGATGGACGAGGCGGAGACCCTCTTTCGCCAAGCCGTGACCGAGGGCGGGGACAACGCGACGAACCACCTCGCGCTCTTCCGTTTCCACACGCTCCGCCGGGAGATGGCGGCGGCCGAGGCCACCCTCCGCGCCGGCATCGCCGAGACCGACCGCGACCTCCTCCGGCTCAACCTCGCCATGTTGCTCGAGAGCCTCGGGCGGGTGGAGGAGGCGATTGCGGAGTACGAGGTGCTCTACGCCCGCCAGCCCTCCTCCGAGATCGTGGCCAACAACCTGGCGAGCCTCATCTCGGACACCGATTCCTCGCCCGAGGCGCTGGCCCGCGCCGCGACCATCGCCAAGCGGCTGCGGGACTCCAATGTGCCCCACTTTCAGGACACCTATGCCTGGATCCTCCACCGGCAGGGCGACCATGCGGGCGCCGCGGAGCTGTTGGAGGAGGTCGCGGTCACGCTCTCGGAGAACGCCATCGTGCATTACCACCTCGGGATGACGCGGGCCGCGCTCGGCGACACCGAGGGCGCGCGCGCGGCCCTCGCCCGCGCGATCGATCTTGCCGGTGAGCGGACGATCCCGCAGATCGCCGGGGTGCGGGAGGCGCTGGCCGAACTCGGTCCGGCTCCCGACCCGGCCGAGCCTCAGTAACGCGGCGCGAGGACCAAGATGTACGAAGCCTTTTACGAGCTGCACCAGCGCCCGTTCCTGATGACGGCGGATCCGGATTTCCTCTTCTGGTCCAACACCCATTCGCTCGCCTTCACGATGCTCCGCTACGGGGTGACGAGCCGGGCGCCGCTTACGGTGATCACGGGCGAGATCGGCTCGGGCAAGACCACGCTCCTCCGCCATCTCATCAACGAGCTGCCGGAGGACGTGGTGGTTGGCCTCGTCTCCAATATGCAGGAGGGTCGGGGCGATCTTCTGCACTGGGTGATGCTGTCCTTCGACCAAGCCTTCGAGGACGACACTTATGTGCGAAACTTCCAGCGCTTTCAGGACTTCCTGATCGAGAACTACGCAAACGGCAAGCGCTCCATCCTGATCTTCGACGAGGCGCAGAACATGTCGCCGAGCTCCCTCGAGGAGCTGCGCATGCTGTCCAACATCAACGCGGACAAGGACGAACTCCTCCAGATCATCCTCGTCGGCCAGCCGCAGCTTCGCGCGCTCTTGAAGCAGCCTGAGCTCGTCCAGGTGGTGCAGCGGATCGCGGCGGACTTCCACATCGACGCTCTCGGCGCGGAGGACGTGGCGGACTACATCGAGCACCGGCTCGCCCTTGCGGGCGCGACTTGGCAGATCTTCCCGCGGCGCACGGCAGAGCTCATCCACGAGGCGACGGGGGGCATCCCACGCCTCATCAATTCGCTCTGCGATCTCTGCCTCGTCTACGGGTTCTCGGACGACCAGAAAACCATCACCGAGGAGGTGCTGCGCGATTTCTTGGCAGGCGTCGAGAAGCACGGCATCTTCGCGAAATTCAAGCCGCTCGGGCGGTCGCCGGTTCTGGTGAGCCAGACCAGCCAGACCCGCTGAGCCGCGCGAGCAAGGAGACGGACATGGAAACGTCGATCAGCCTCCGCGACATTCTGCGCATGATCCGCAGACGGGCGGGCATGATCGTCACGATCGTGGTCGTCTTCAGCGGCCTTGCGGCGCTCCTGGCCTATTTCATTCCGCCGACTTACCAGGCGCAGGCCAAGATCCTGATCGAGAGCCAGCAGATCCCCCGCCAGCTCGCCTCCTCCACGGTCACGGTCTCGACCACGGAGCGGCTCGAGCTCATCGAGCAGCGGCTGATGACCCGGGCTAATCTCCTCGGCCTCATCGAGCGTCTGGACCTCTACGCCGAGCGATCGGATCTTTCGAAATCTGCGAAGGTCCGGCTTATGCGGGAGTCGACCACGCTGGCCCGCATCACGGTGCAAAGTGGCAACCGCCGCCGCGGCGCCACCATCGCTGCCTTCACACTGACCTACCGGGACTCGAACCCAAAGCGCGCGGCTCAGATCACGAATGAGTTCGTAACCATGGTACTCGAGCAGAACCTGCGCGCACGATCGGAGCGGGCCTCCGAGACGCACGACTTCTTCAAGGACGAAGTGGCGCAGATCCAGAAGGACCTGGTGGCGGTGGAGGCGGAGATCGCCTCCTTCAAGGCCGAGAACGAGCTCGCCCTGCCCGACACGCTTTCCTATCGCCGCCAAGAGCTCGACCGCCTGCGAAGCCAGCAGTTCCAGCGGAAAGCGCAGGTGCTCCAGCTCGAGGAGCAGCGCCGGGTGCTGCAAAACGCGCTCGACACCGGCCGCTATGCCGACGCCATGGGCCAGTCCCTCACGGCCGAGGAGCGTGATCTTCAAAATCTGCGGATCGAGCTCACCCGGGCCCTCACGCTTTATGCCGAGAGCCATCCGACGGTGCGCACGCTGAAGAGCCGGATCTCCAAGATGGAGGAGAAGCTCCGCTCGAGCGACCAGGTCGCCGCTCTCGAGACCGAGACCGAGCGCGCCGACCGCATGAAGGGCGAGATCGAGCGTCAGATCCGACGGCTCGACACCGAACTCGCGCTCCAGGCCGAGCAGGAGGAGATGTCGGTTCGCCGGGAGGCCGCGCTGGTCGACGCCATCGGCCGGTCGCCCCAGGTCGCCATCGAACTCGGCGTGCTCGAGCGGCGGCAGAGCGACCTCAAGATCCGTTACGAGGAGGCGGCGCGGAAACAGTCCTTTGCCGCGACCGGCGAGAAGCTCGAGGTGAACCGGCAGGCCGAGCGCTTCGAGGTGGTGGAGCAGGCCCAGGTGCCGGATCGTCCGGTCTCGCCCAACCGCCCGGCCATCGCCATCGGCGGCTTCGCGGGCAGCCTCGGCCTTGCCCTCGGCCTCGCGATCCTTCTCGGCCTGCTTAACGCCTCGATCCGGACGGTCGCGGATATGGAGCGCAAGCTCGACATGCGCCCGCTGATGACCGTGCCCTACATCTCCACGGCGCGGGAGAAGCGGCGGGCCCGGCGTGAGCTCTATCTTCTCGGCACGCTGGTGCTGGTCATCGTGCCGATCGCCCTCTACGCGGTGGATCAGTACTATCTGCCGCTCGAGCTGCTGATCGAAGATTTTATCAATCGCACAAATCTCCGCGGGATCCTCAACCGCCTCGGGGACGCGATCAACTGACGGGACGAGGAAAGGCCCTGTGGTCGAACGCCTGAAACTCGCCATTGCCAAGGCCCGCGAGCGCCGCACCGGTGCCGAGGGCGGCACCCGCCTGCCCAGAGCGGAGCCGACCCGCCGGGAGCCGGAGGGCGCGGTGGCGGCCGCCTGGGCCGCGCTGCCGGAGCTCGAGATCGACCCGCTGCGGCTGGAGGCCGAGCGGATCGTCACGCGGCAGAAGTCCGATGCCGCGCACATCGCCTTCGACATGCTGCGCACCCGGCTCTCGAAACTCGCGCTCGAGCAGGGTTGGCGCCGGATCGGCATCACATCGCCCTCCAAGGGCTGCGGGAAGACTGTGATCAGCGGCAATCTCGGCTTCAGCTTCGCCCGCCACCCAGAGACGCGGGCGATCCTCGTCGATCTCGACCTTCGCTCGCCCCGCCTCTCCGCCACGTTGGGGCCCCGGGAGGAGCGGCCGATCTCGCGCCTTCTCATGGGCGAGGTTCAGGCGGCGGGGCATCTCAAGCGGCTCGCCCCCCGCTTCGCCGTCGCGCTCAACAGCCAGCGGGTGCGCGACAGCGCGGAGCTCATCCAGCATCAGGCCACGGCCGAAGCGATGCAGCGCATGATCGCCACCTTCGACCCGCACATCGTGATCTACGACATGCCGCCCATGCTGGTGGGCGACGACACCATCGCCTTCCTCCGCTGCCTCGATGCCGTGATCCTCGTGATCGCCGCCGGCGAGACCAAGCCCTACGAAGTCGAGGAATGCGAAGCGCTCATCACCGAGGAGACCAACTTCCTCGGCGTGCTTCTCAACAAGGTCGAGCGCGGCAGCGGCTCCGATTATTACTATGGCTATGGCTATGGCTACGGTGAGCGGGACCGCTGAATAGCGCCGCCGCGCGCACAAAGTCGTGGACGCGCGAATCGTTTTCCGGTACTCAGCGATGACGGCGGTCGATCTCGCCGGCGTGGAGGGGAAAACGGGCCATGTTTCGCGCACTCTTGGTCGCATTCGCACTTCTTTCGGTCGCATCTGGATTTGCCTTGTCGCAGGAGACGAACCCGGCGGTCGAAGAGACGCCGTATATGTTGCAGCCGGGCGACACGGTGGACATCTCCGTCCTCGAGGACAGTTCGCTCAATCGCCAGGTGCTCGTGCGGCCGGACGGGCGGATCTCGCTCCCCCTCGCCGGCACGATCACGGCCGAGGGCCGGAGCCCGGAGGAGCTGCAAGCGGAGATCCGAAACCGCCTGGCGGACGACTTCATCGAGCCGCCGACCGTCACGGTGTCGCTCACCGGCACATCCGTGGCGGAAGAGGAGCTCGACGTGGTTTCGATCTACGTGATCGGCCAGGTGGGCTCGCCGGGGCGTTTCGAGGTGGACGGTCCGGTCGACGTGCTCCAGGCCCTTGCCCTCGCCGGCGGGCCCGGGATCTTCGCCGCGAAGTCCCGCATTCAGATCCGCCGCCGGACCGAGGCCGGCGGCGAGACCGTGACCCTCTTCGACTACACGGCGGTGGAGGAGGGGATCGGCGTCGAGCTTCAGGTGATCGACGACGGCGACGTCGTCGTCGTTCCCGAACGGGGCCTCTTCGAATAGGCGGGCGGATGCTCACAGCCAGGCGAGCGACGGCGGGGGCGATCGCCGCGCTGCTGGCGGGGCCGGCGGGCGCGGTCGAATGGTCGTTGACTGGGGTCACGAGCCAGACCTTCTCCGCGAACACCAATGTCGAGCTCGATGTGGAGGATCCGGGCCCCGCCTTCGGCTCGGTCACCGCGATCGACGTGACACTCGCGGCCCGCACCCGGCGGACGGAATGGGCGCTCACCACCGGCGGCCAGCTCGCGGTGTTCGGCGGACCGGGCGCGACGGACGACCTCGAGACGCCCAATCCGCGGTTGGCCGGAAGCGTGCGGTATCTGGGCGAGCGCTTCACGGTCTCGGGCAATTTCGGGTTTTCGCGGGAATCCACCTCGTTTCTCGACATCACGCCGATCTCCATCGTGCCACCGGACGATCCGACGCCCGACCCCGTCGAAGGGACGGCGCTCCTCGAGCGTGGCGCCATTCGCACGTCCATCAGCGCGAGCTCCGGGCTCACCTATCGGCTGACCCCACGGGATCGGGTGTTCCTCAATGCGAGCGGCGACATCCAGCGGTTCAGCGTCTCGACCCTCGACCTCACGGACAACAGCAGCATCAACGTTCGGAGCGGATGGACCCGCGCCACAGGGCCGGACAGCTCCGTGGGCTGGAGCGTGTCCTACAGCCAGTTCACCTCCGACAATCTGGAGGAAACGACCGGCTACTCGATCTCGAGCGGTGGCGACTTCACGACCGACATCACCCAGAGCACGAGCCTCGAGGTGAGCCTCGGCCTCAGCTACACCGACAGTGACGAGCTCGATTTCACGACGAGCGACGAAGGCATCTCGAGGAGTCAGAACAATTTTGGCGTGAGCGGGCGGGTGAGCGCGACGTTCCGGCGCTCGGACCAGACCGCGGTCAGCGTGTTCGCGAGCCAAGCCGTGCGCCCGAGCAGCATCGGCGGCGACATCGCAAATGTGTTGAGCTTCGGCGGCTCGCTCAACCACGCGCTCACCCGGCAGACCGCGCTCAACGTCGTGGCGGAGCACTCGATCACCGCCGATCTCGAGGACGACGAGATCAGCCAGTCCTTCGTGGTCTCGCCGGGTCTCACCTTTCGCATCACCCCGCTCTGGCAGGCCCAGGCGGGCTACAGCTTCCGCCTGGTCGACGATGAAACGGGCCGCGCCTTCAACAACCAGGTCTTCGTCGGCGTGTCCCGAAGTCTCCAGTTTTTCCCCTGACCCGAGGTTGCGTCCCCTTCGCGCTTTCAGTGCCGCCCAAGGTTCGGTAGACATCCTGTGGGGGGCGGCCGGGATCAATCGACTCGCAGCACGAATGGGTGTCTCTGTTGAATCTCGAACGCGACGGTCTCGAGCGCCGCACTCATAGGGGCTATCGTCTGGCGGCGACGTTTCTGCCCGATCTCGTTGCCCTTCTCGACGTGGGAATGATCCTCCTCGCGGCGCTCGTGCCCTATTGGCTGATCGGGCCGGGCGACTCGAGCCTCGTGGAGTACTACGTGTTTTGCGGCGGCTTCGTCGCCGGCATCACCGTGCTCATGCTCTCGCGCTCAGGCATGTACGAACCCATCGCGATCATGCGCCCGGTTGCGAAGTCCGACCTTCTCATCGTCTCGGTCATCTCCGCGTTCCTGTTCTTCCTCACCATCGCGTTCTCGCTGAAGGTGACGGAGGTGTACTCCCGGCTCTGGATCACGGCCTTCGCCGGCGCCTCGGTCACCGCCCTCATCCTCGGGCGGATCGCGGTGTCCGAGGGGCTGAAGCGGCTCGACAAGCGCCGGGTGATCGGGCGCAATCTGGTGGTGCTGGGCTCGGGCCGCGAGGCCGAGCGGTTCCTCCTCAAGCTCGCTCAGAAGCGGCCCTACCTCACGGATCTCGTCGGGGTGTTCGGCACGCAGGCGACCGACGGGCTGGACAGCGTGGGCGGTCATCCCGTGCTGGGCGACGCCTCGGATCTCGTGCGCTACGCGCGCGCCAACCGGGTGGACGACATTGTGATCGCCATGCCGCTCAACGCGTCCGAGGCCCTCACCGCAACGGTCGAGGCGCTGAAAGAGCTGCCGGTCAATGTCTACATCGCGAGCCAGCTCTCGGATTTCGAGCTTCGGTTCAAGCCAGCCCTCGGCTACCCGCGCGAGCTCCCGCTCTTCGAGGTGGTGCAGCGGCCGATCTCGGGCTGGTCCGCCCTTCTCAAGACGTTGGAGGATTACGTGATCGCCACGCTCCTCCTCGTCCTCCTCGCGCCCTTCCTCATTCTGATCGCCGTCGCGATCAAGATCGACAGCCCGGGGCCGATTTTCTTCCTCCAACCTCGCCTCGGCTTCAACAACAAAGAGTTCAAGATCTACAAGTTCCGCTCTATGTACCATCGCAAGATTCCGGAATCCCAGGTGAAGCAGGCCCAAAAGGGCGACCCGCGGATCACCCGGGTGGGCCGCTTCATCCGCAAGACCTCGCTCGACGAGCTGCCGCAGCTTTTCAACGTGCTCAACGGGACGATGTCGCTGGTCGGCCCCCGCCCCCACGCCCTCAGCCACAACGAGGATTACGGGCAGCGCATCCGCGGCTATTTCGCCCGCCACAAGGTGAAGCCCGGTATCACCGGCTGGGCCCAGGTCAACAACCTCCGCGGCGAGACCGAGACTCTCTCGAAAATGGCCGCGCGGGTGGATTACGACGTTTACTATGCCGAGAACTGGTCGCTCCTGTTCGACCTGCGGATCCTGATCATGACCGCGCTCGTCGTGTTTTTCCAGAAGACGGCCTATTAACCGCGGCGTTTAAGCGGCCGGTAAGCGCCGCTTGAGACACTAGCGCCATGCCAAACAACCCGCTTCGCCTGCTGATCTCCGCCTACGCCCTCGCCGCGCTTGTCGCCGGCGGGGTGGCGGGCCTCGGGGCGGGGCTGTGGACGGCGCTCCTCATGGCTTGGCTCGCCGCGCCCGTCTTCGCGGTGGCTCTCGCCACACTGCCGGGGCTTCGCAATCTCACGGTGGCGCCGCCCCAGCCCGAGGCCGAGACCCTGGACGATTGGCGCGCTAAGGAGCGGGAACTTGCGGCGTGGGACCGGGACCTGGCCGCCGAGAGCGTGGCGCCCGAGGCGAACACGGGCGCGGCGCGGCGGGCCTAGCCCTTGGCGCCGGCGAGGTCAGCACCCGCCGTTTCCCCGCCCTCGCGCCCGCCCGTGCCGAGCCGCGGCAGCCGGACCCGGAAAAAGCTCGTCTGATCCGCGGCGAACACCACCGTGAGGTCGCCCCCCATCCGCCGGATCGCGGCCCGACTGATGGGCAGTCCCAGCCCCGCCCCCTGATGCCCCGCGGAGCGCACCCCGCGCACGAATTTGGAGAAGATCGTCTCCGCCTCTTCCCGGCTCACCCCGCCCCCGTTGTCGATCACGTCGATGCAGAGGCTCTTGCCGTCCACATGCCAGGCGATGCGCAGATGCGGCGTCTCGGCGGTGTTGTACTTGATCGCATTGGAGACGAGATTGATCAGCACCTGGCGGAGCCGGTCGGGGTTGGCCAGCACGAGCTGACCGGTGAGCGGCGGATGGGGCCGGATCTCCACCCCCGCCTCGGCGGCCACCGGGCGCAGCGTCTCGATGGCCCCGCTCACCGCGTCTTCCGCGTCGACGATGTCGATGGCCATCTCCGAGCTCCCGCTCTCCAGGCGGTTGATATCCAGGATCTCGTTGAGGAGGCGGGTCAGCCGCTGGCTCTCCTCGTGGATGATCTGCACGAAATGGCGCGCCTGGGCGGGATCAAGGTCTTTCTCGATGAGGAGGATCTCCGAAAAGGAGCGGATCGAGGTCATCGGCGTCCGCAGCTCGTGGCTCACATGGGAAAGGAAATCGTCCTTCTGGGCGTCCAGCGCCCGGAGGCGGGTGTTGGCCTCGCGGAGCTCCACAGCCGTGCGCTCGAGCTCGGCGGTCTTGTCGGCCAGGCGCAGCGAGGTCGCGAGGAGGCGCTGGGTCTCGTCGGCGATGTCGATGAGCTCGGTGAGGCTGATCGCCCCGGCCCCGGCCGCGCGCGTGACCATGGCATGGGCCGAGGCCGCGCCAACGCTGCCGGCCAACTCGCGTTCCAGCCGGGCGATCACCGCATCCGTCGGGCGGGGGAGCCCGGTGGCGAGGCCCTGGGCCCGGGCCATCTCTTCGAAGAGCGCCCGCGCGGGCTCGGCCCCGAGGATCCGCTGGGCGAGGACGAACAGGTCCTCCGCCGCCGCGGAGCGCTGGATGTAGGCCCGCGTCTCCCGCCCCGGCGTGCGCAGCACGTCGACGAACAGCGCGCCCTGCACCTGCTCGAGCGGACGCGGCGTGGTCAGCTGACTCACACCGACAAAGAGCGCCGCGTTGACACCGAGGGACCAGACGAGGGCGTGGATGAGCGGGTCTATCCCCGCAAGGCCGAAGAGCCCCTGAGGCCGAAGCCAGGCGAGGCCCCACGGTCCCTCCACCAGCACGCTCTCCGAGAGGAGAACGGCGCCCCCGAAACTCGGCAGGAACAGCGTGTAGGCCCAGACGAGCGCGCCCGCGACGAGACCCGCGAGGGCGCCCGCCCGTGTCGCCCCCCGCCAATAGAGCGCACCGATGAGGCTCGGCAGCACCTGCGCGATCCCGGCAAAGGCGATGAGCCCCATGGCCGCCAAGCTGTCCGACCCGCCGGCCACCAGATAGTAGAGAAAGCCGAGGCCGAGCACGAGCGCGATGCAGACCCGCCGGCTGAGGAGGAGAAGCTCGCGCACATCGCCCGAGATCGCCCCCGTTCGCTCCACATAGCGGAGCGCGAGGGGCATCACCACATGGTTCGAGAGCATGGTGGAGAGCGCGATGGAGGCCACGATCACCATCGAGGTGGCCGAGGAGAAGCCGCCGATGAAGGCGAGGAGCGCAAAGGTCTCGTGCCCCGCGGCAAGCGGCACCGTGATCATGAACATGTCCGGGTTGTCGCCCGCCTCGGTCGTGAGCCCCGCGATCGCGATCGGCAACACGAAGAGGCACATGAGGAAGAGATAGAGCGGGAAGAGCCAGGAGGCGGTGGCGAGATGGCGCTCGTCCGGGTTCTCCACCACCGTCACCTGAAACTGGCGCGGCAAGCAGATGATGGCGGTGGCCGAAAGGAAGGTGAGCGCGGCCCAGCGGGGGTCGAACACCTCCTCCGGCCGGATCATCCCCTCGGGCATCCGCGCAAAGGTCTCGCCCACCCCGCCCATCACCCAGAAGGTGACGAAGATCCCCACACCCACCAGCGCGGCGAGCTTCACGAGCGCTTCGAGCGCGATGGCCACGACCACGCCGTGATGCCGCTCGTTCGCGTCGATCGAGCGGGTGCCGAAGAGGATGGTGAAGATGGCCATCCCTACGGCCACCAGGAGGGCCGTGCGAGTCTCGTCCGCCTCCCCCGCCACCACGCGGTAGGAGAGCGCGACCGATTGGAGCTGCAGTGCGATGTAGGGCGTGGTCGCGACCACCGCGATGAGGGTGACCCACACCGCGAGCGAGGGCGACTTGCCGTAGCGCGAGGAGATGAGGTCCGCGATCGAGGTGATCCGGTGCACCCGCCCGATCACCACGAGCTTTCGCAACAGCCACCACCAGCCGATGAAGACGAGGGTGGGCCCGAGATAGATCGTGATGAATTCGAGCCCGTTCCGCGCCGCCGAGCCAACCGCGCCGTAAAAGGTCCAGGAGGTGCAGTAGACCGAGATCGAGAGGGTGTAGATGACTGGGGAGCGGAGCCAGGCCATCTTGCCCGCGGCGGCCCGGCGGTCGCCGATCCAGGCGACGGCGAAGAGGAGCACCACATAGCCGAGGCAGACGGCAAGGAGCCAGTCTGGAGAGAGCATCAGCGGCCAAGCCGCGCCGAGAGCCGGGCGGCGATGAGAATGAGCGCGAGCCAGACCGAGAACACGTAGGCCACCACCAGCGGCACGCCGCCGAGCGCAATGTCGAGTGCGAAGATCTGCGCCACCGGCGGCATGAGAAGGGCAAGGCCGAGCAGCGGCAGGAGGAGCGCGCCGTCTCGGAGCTTGCGGAGCTTGAGCGCGTCGTCCGGGTCCACCGCCCCGGCCGGCCGCTCAGGGCCCGCGTCGGGCGCACTCACGCGACTTGCCCGCGGGCAAGGCGGGTCACGGTGTCGATGAGGTCCGCGTTCGAGAAGGGCTTGGTGATGAAAACGTCCACATCCAGGCGCTCGGCCGCCTCCCGATCCTCCCGCTGGCCCTTCGCGGTGAGCATCACCACCGGCAGCGCGGAGCCCGAGGGATCGGCGCGCAGCCGACGCATCACCTCGAAGCCGTTCATCCCCGGCAGCATCACGTCGAGGATGAGCACATCCGGCGCCCCGCTCTTCACCTGGGCCAAGACGCCGGGGCCCGTCTCCACGATGTCGACAGCAAACCCCGCCCGCTTCAAAAGAAAGCAGAGCAGCTCGATAATGTGCGGCTCGTCCTCGGCCAGAAGGACGCGGCTCCCCATCGGCGTTTCCCCGGTCATCGGCCCTGGTTTTTCGGGCGCGTTAGGCGTGAGCTTAGACGATGATTTCTGCGCTGTCTGCCCCGCTCTCAGGCCGACGCGCACCAGTCACATGGCCCCCTCGTCGGCCCCGAGAGGGTCCTCCACCCGGTGGGGGCAGGCTTTTCGAGGGCAGAGGCGGCAGGTGGTGCCCACCTCCTCCGCCGCCTCGAGCGCAAGCCCCTGACCGTAAACGGTGGCAACCGCGTCTTCCTCGCGCATGACCAGCATGTCGCTCACATGGTCCCGCGGACGGCCGAAGGCGCGAGCGCCGACGGGACGCGCCCGGGCGACGAAGACCAGACGCTGGCCCGTGGGCATCGCGACAAGCTGTCGGAGCACCGACTCCGGCCGGGCCTGCGCGCGACTGAGCGCCCAGAGCGGGCAGAGCGCGGCGAAGCGCACCGGGTGGAAGCCCGGCACCTGACGAAGGTCGAGGAGCGCGCCCGCCGCATTCGCCGCGGCGTAGCCGAAACGGGGGCGGCCTGGCTCCGTGGGAAGTGCGGTGAGGCGGCGGCAAACGAGACCCGGGCACAGGCCGAGCCGCTCGCTCAACCGCTCGATGTCGTACGCCGAGTCGGCCGCCGCCTCCGCGAAAGGCGCCATTGGGGCCATGGCAGCGTCGACGGCATAGGCGAGGAAGGTGCGGCGAAGGCGGGCACGGGCGCGGGCCGTCCGCCCCTCCGCGGCCTCGTCGATCAGCCGGTCGATCACGGGGCCGGCGCGGCGCTCGGCGAGCTCCGCCGCGCCGCTCTCGGTCTCGGGCGGCGGCGCGCCCGCAAGGGCCGCCTCGATGGGGCCGATGCGGTTCCCCCGATCCTCGAGATAGGCCTGGACCGCATCGGTCGGGGTCACCTCCCGGTCCGGCGTCGCGGCGCGGTCGAAATAGGCGGCGAGGGCCTCGGCGATCTCGGAAAGGCTGCGGCTCTCCTCGGCGAGGATCGCGTGGAAGCGCTGGGCCTGGGTGGGGTCGATGTCGGGCACGCTTTCGAGGATCTCGGCGGTGGAGCGTATGGCGGCGATCCGGGTGAGCATCCGGTGCACGGTGCTGCCGAGAAAGGGGTCGTGGGTCAACCGGTCGGCAAAGGCGCGGACGAGCGCGGTCTGGTCGGCCTCCGAGCGGGCGAGTGCGCCGAGCGCCTTGGCCCAGCCGGGATAGCGGCCGATGAACTCGCCGGCGGCCTCCGCCTCGATGCCGAGCTCGGCGAGCCGCGGATCCTCCGCCAGATCGGTGAGCGCCGCGTGGAGGCGCCGCTCCGCCGCCCCGTCGAGATCCGAGGTGCGGAGCTCGAGGGCGTTTGCGATGTCCGCGAGCCGCTTGCCCGCGATGCCCCGGCGGTTGCGTTCGATGAGGTTAAGATACGAGGCCGAAATGCCCACCCGTTTCGCCAGATCCGCCTGGGTGAGGCCCAACGCGCGCCGCCGCTCGCGGATCCGGGGGCCGACGATGCTGCGCGCCATCGCGGATTTCGCTTATCCTTCAAGCACCTTTTGCGGCGCAGTGTAAATTTCTGACGGCCAAGCGAATTGACCAATGGATTCTTTACAGAAAAGCCCTGCTGCGTCAATTGCTTGTTGAGAGATTGACTGCCGCGTCGCATGGTCACGTGTGGGGGTGACCCCCGAACAACCGCACGCCCGGCCGCTCGGCACGGCGCGTCGATCTAGCTCATGGGAGGAATTATGAGCGCGTTCAAACCCACCCGCCGCGGACTTCTCAAGGGCTCCGCCGCCCTCGGCGCCGGCCTCGCCGCGCCCACGATCTTCACGAGCCAGGCCTGGGCCGCGACCTACACCAACGAGCCGACCGGCTCGACCGTGACGCTCGGCTTCAACGTGCCGCAGACCGGGCCTTACGCCGACGAGGGCGCCGACGAGCTCCGCGCCTACCGCCTGGCGGTCCAGCACCTCAACGGCGAGGGCGATGGCGGCATGCTCAACACCTTCATGTACAAGGGTGGCGAGAAGACCGCGCTCAAGGGCAACGGCATCCTCGGCAAGAAGGTCGAGTTCG
>CAYXPI010000057.1:0-20733 GCA_964467005.1 uncultured Limibaculum sp.
GCGCCATCTTGCCGGTCTCGAGGGTGAGCGTCTCGCCCCCCCATTCGATCGACTGGCGTGCAATCTCGAACATGGTGTTTCCCTTCGGTCTGTGCGCGCCCCATGCGCGCACTCGCCCCCGCTCGGGGCGCGGTCCCCGTTTTCGTGTTACAAGGCGCGCCCGGCCCGGGGTGTGTGACGCAAGCGCGCGGCGCGGGGGGCGCGCCCCCGACGCCCGCAGGGCTCAGCGGCGGATGCCGAGCCGTTCGATCAAGGACTTGTAGCGGGCATGGTCCCGCGCCTTGACATAGTCCAACAGCTTCCGGCGCTGGCTCACCATCTTGAGAAGCCCGCGGCGGGAGTGGTTGTCCTTCTTGTGGGTCTTGAAGTGCTCGGTGAGGTTGGTGATGCGTTCGGTGAGGATCGCCACCTGCACTTCGGGCGAGCCGGTGTCGCCCTCCTTGGCCCCATAGTCTTTGATGAGCGCGTCTTTGCGCTCCGGCGTGATCGACATCGTGGTCTCCTACATTGCAATCGCGCCGCCCGGGGCCGCGGCCGGGATGCCGTCCAGCAGGGTCTCGGGGCGGGCGGAGGCTGCCCGTCTCGGGCATTGCGCCGCTCTATGCCCGCTCGCGGGGGAAAATGCCAGAGCTTTCTAGGCGGGGGGGTGGATCACCCGCTCGGGCCGAAGCCGGGCGCCAGAAAGGGTGCAGAGCGCCACGGGCTCGCCGGCGAGGCTGGCCCAGACCTGTGCGCCCTCGGGGAGCGTCGGCGCGTGGGGCACCGCCTGGCCCCGGCGGAGCCGCTCGGCCGCCGCCGCGGGCACGGGCACCTCCGGCAGCTCGGAGAGCCCGGCGGCCACCGGCCGGAGCGGGGCGGCGACCTCGCCCGCGCGCACCGCATCCAGCGCGTCGAAGGCCAGCGCGCCGTCGAGCGTGAAGCCCCCAGAGGCGAGCCGGCGGAGCGCGGACACATGGGCGTGGCAGCCGAGATCACGGCCGAGATCCCGGGCGATGGCGCGCACATACCCGCCCTTGGAGCAGACGAGGTCGAGAACGGCATGGTCCGCATCCGGCCGCGCGGCCAGCTCGAGGCGCGCCACATGGAGGGGCCGGGCCGCGAGCTCCGGCGCCTGGCCCTCCCGCGCGAGGTCGTAGGCCCGCGCGCCCGCCACCTTCACCGCGGAATAGGCCGGCGGGGTTTGCCGAATGTCGCCCCGATAGGCGGGCAGGGCGTCCCGGATCTCGGCATCCGTCGGCCGCGCCGCACTCTCGGCGATCACCGCGCCCTCGGCGTCGTCGGTCTCGGTGGCTTGGCCGAGGCGCATGGTGAAGCGGTAGGTCTTGAGCCCCTCCTGCGCCACCGGCACGGTTTTGGTCGCCTCGCCGAAGGCCACCGCGAGAAGCCCGGTCGCCAGCGGATCGAGGGTGCCCGCATGGCCCGCCTTCTCGGCCTCAAGCGCCCAGCGCGCCTTCGCCACCACCTGGGTGGAGGTGACGCCCAGCGGCTTGTCGATCAGCAGCCAGCCGTCGACGCGCCGGCCGCGGGATCTCCGGGCCATGCTCCCCTCCCGCCGACGGGGCTCAGCGGCCCTCGCGCCGCCAGGCCGCGACGAAGAGGAGCGCGGTGAGGAGCGCGGCGGCCCAGGCGGGCAGAAGCGGGGTGAGCGCCACGCCCGCCACGCGGTAGGCCTCCCGGTCCTCGAGGCCGATCCAGCCCCGCCCCTGGGCTCGCGCGCCCTCGCGCACCCGGCGGATCTCGGGCACCCCGTCCGAGAGCCAAGTGACGCTCCCCCCCGTGGCCGCGGCGAGGGGGGCGAGGGCGGTGCCGCTGGCAATCGGGTTCTCGTATTCCTTGGGCGCGGGGGGGCCGACGGCGGCTACCGCCGTCCGCTCCCCGTCCGAGAAGCGCCAGAGGCCCTCGGCCGGTTCGTCCAGCACCGCGCGGTAGCGGCCCGGGCCCGCGGAGGTGAAGGGCAGCGCGCGAAGCTCGGCGCCCTCGCCCTCCTCGGCCGCGGGCGGGGTGGCGAGCACCTCGGCCGGCGGGGTCTCCGAGAGGGTGCGCCGCTCGATCACCACCCGGTCGCCATCGACCGCGGCGAAGAGCGCCTCCTCCTCGAGCTCGGGCTCGCGCATCAGCCAATGCGCGGTGCGGCGGAGAAGATCGGCCTGGGGCCCGCCGCCCTCGAAGCCGCGGCTCCAGAGCCAGGCATGGTCCGAGGCCAGGAGCGCCACGCGCCCCTCCTCCACCCGGTCGAGCACCAGGAGCGGGCGGCCGTCCACGCCCTCCATCACCACATCGCCCGAGCGCCGCTCGACCGTGACCTGGCGCATCCAGGGGCCCCAGCTCGGCCCCTCCGGCCCCGTGCCGCCAGGGAGCCCGGCCGTGACCGGGTGGCGCGCGCCGAGCGGGGTGATCTCGGGCTTGAAGGGCCGCTCGATCACGTCGTTGATGATCGGGGTGGCCGGCAGGATCGCCTCGAGCGGCGTGCGCGCGAGGCTCTCGGCGCCCGCGAAGGCCGGGCCCGAGGCCAAGAACACCGCGCCGCCCCGGCGCACATAGTTCGCGATGTTGGCCAGGTAGTTCTGGAGAAGCACGCCGCGCCAGCGGTAGCGGTCGAAGATGATGAGGTCGAACCCGTCGATCTTCTCCATGAACAGCTCGCGGGTGGGGAAGGCGATGAGCGAGAGCTCGGTCACCGGCGTGCCGTCCTGCTTGGCGGGTGGGCGCAGGATGGTGAAATGGATGAGGTCCACCGCCGGGTCGGACTTCAGGAGATCGCGCCAGGTGCGCCCGCCGGGATGGGGCTCGCCCGAAACGAGGAGCACCCGGAGGCGGTCGCGCACCCCGTTCACCTCGGCGAGCACGCGGTTGTTGCGGAGGGTGAGCTCGTCCTCCCGCCCCGGCAAGCGGATGTCGACCACCGTGGGCCCGCCATGCTCGATCGCGATCTCGATCGAGGTCGGCTGGTCGAGATCGAGGAGCACCGGCCGCGGGGCCCCGCCATCCACGGCCACGAGTGCGGGGAGCTTGGTGCCGAGCCCCTCAGGCCGCTTGCCGAGCGCCCGGGCGCGGACCTCGAAGCTCACCGTGCCGCCGACGATGCCGAAGCCCGGCGCGGTGAGAAGATCGAGCGCAAGGTCGAAGCCCTCCGCTGCCCCCGCGATGAGGCCGTGGACCGGGGCGGGGAACTCCGCCAGCCGCTCGGCGTCGTGGATTTGACCGTCGGTGAGGAGAACCGCGCCCGCCACCTGCTCGGGCGGCACCCGGGCCGCGGCGGCGTCCAGCGCCGAGAGGAGGCGCGTGCCCCGGTTCCGGCCGTCGGGCTCGTCGCCCACCTCCACCACCTCGATCTCGAGCGGCGCGTCGGGCCGCGAGAGCGCGGCGATTTGGTCCTCGAGGGCGGCGCGGGCCGCGGCGATCTCGGCCGTCCGGTCCTCGAGCTCGGTGCTCTCAGAGCCGTCGACGACCAGGAAGGCGACCGAGGGCAGGCCCTCCCGGCTCTCCTCCCGAAGCTGCGGCCCGGCGAGCGCCAGCAAGAGCACGCCGAGCCCCAGCGCCCGGAGCCACCAGCCCGAGAGCCCGCGCCAGAGGCCGAAGCCCACCAGCGCCACCGAGAGCGCGCCGAGGGCCGCGATCACCGCCCAGGGCAGGAGGGGCACGAAGCTGAGGCTCACGGCCATGGGGTCACCTCCAATGGGCTATTGGCCGAGGCGGCGCAGCACGTCGGGCGCGTGCACCTGGTCGGACTTGTAGTTGCCGGTGAGGGCGTACATCACGAGATTGACCCCGAAGCGGAGCGCCATCTCGCGCTGGCGGTCGCCGCGACGGCCGACGGGAAACATCGGCTGCCCGCGCTCGTCCACCGCCCAGGCCGCCGCCCAGTCCGCCGAGCCGACGACCACGGGCGAGACATTGTCGTCGATCCGGTCGAACTGCGGGCGCTCCTCGTCGGGCGACTGACCCGGCTGGCGCGCGGGCGGCGCCTCGGCCCAGACGCGCCCGCCCCGCCAGCG
Source organism: uncultured Limibaculum sp. (assembly GCA_964467005.1). Classification (GTDB taxonomy): domain Bacteria; phylum Pseudomonadota; class Alphaproteobacteria; order Rhodobacterales; family Rhodobacteraceae; genus Thermohalobaculum. Next base: position 3,996 of record CAYXPI010000057.1, read on the forward strand.
ACCGGGAAACCGGTCGAGGAGATAGAACGCCCGGGTCAGCACATGGTCGCCATCAACGGGCGCGAGGGGCGGCAGGTTGAGCGCGCTCGCGATGGCCCGCATCTCGTCGGCCGAAGCCGAGCCGAAGCCCGAGGCGCCGTTTTGCGTGTCGATCACCAGGAGCCCGCCATTGGCGAGATATTGTGCGAGCCGGGCGAGGGCTTGCTGGCTCGGCAGGACGTCGCCTTTGAGCGGCCAGTAGAGAATGGCGTAGAAGGTGAGGGCGTCCGCCTCCGGGTCGACGCCCATGGGCGGCCCGGGCTCGACGGCGGTGCGCAGGGCGAGGGCGTTGCCGAGGCCCACCATCGCGCGGTGCGAGATCCGGTCGGTCCGCGGGTCGCCGGTCATCACATAGCCGAGGGTCGTCTCCGCCGTGGCCTCGATCGCCCGCCGGCTCTCGGAGGGCGCGCCCTGGGCCTCCGCCGCGGGCGGGGCGAGGACGGCGAGGGCGAGGAGCGCCGCGGCCGCCCCGCGGACCGGCAGCGCCAGCCGGCCCGAAACGACGAGGGTGGCGATCACATCCGCGAGGGCCAGGAGAAGGGCCGCGGTGAGGAACCAGGCGGCCAAGTCCTCCGCCTCGGCCCCGCCCAGCGTCTCGGAGACGGCGCCCGCGGGCGCGTCGGGCAGGGGGGCGAGCCGGTCTTCGGCGCGAAAGAGGTTGAGGATGAGCTCCCCCGCCTCCCCGGCGCGGCGGGTGCCCTGGTCCGCCCGGGCGTAGAGCCCGGGGGCGAGGCCGGGCCCGGCGGCGAGGGCGGCCAGCCGCTCTCCTGGCACCGCGTCCTGCGGGCCGACGGTGGCGCGCGGCACCCCGTCCGATCCGATGAGCCGCTCCGGCCGCCAAAGGGTGCCTTCGAGCGCGGCGGCTTCCGGCAGCGTCCCGGTCTGGCCCGGGGCGAGGGCGAGGAGCCGGCCCAGCATCTCGACGAAGAGGCCCGAGAGGGGCAGGGACGACCACTCGGCGTCCGCCGTCACGTGAAAGAGCACCACCCGCCCGGTGCCGAGCGGCTTGGCGGTGACGAGGGGGGTCCCGTCGTCGAGCGTGGCCCAGACACGGTCGGCCAGCTCCGGCCCCGGTTCCGCCAGCACCTGGGTGCGCACGGCCACCTCCTCTGGCGTGGCGAGGGCGCGGAACACCCCGTCGGCGTCGAAAGGCCCGAGGGTGCGGGGGCTCGACCAGGCGAGCGCCCCGCCCAGCACCCGGCCGCCGCGGCGGAGGCGCACGGGCAGGAGCGGATCGGCCGAGGCCGCCATGGCGCCCGCGCCCATGCGCGCGCTGATCGCCGCCGCGAGCCGCGGGCCGGCGAAACGGATGAGGAGCCCGCCGTCCTCCTCGACGAAGCTCTGCAGCCGCTCCCGGTCCGCCTCCGTGAGCGCGCCATGATCCGCCATCACCACCGCCGAGGGCTCCCGGTCGAGCACCTCCGAGAGGCTGCCCACGAAGGTGTCGGCATGGGGGGCGAGCGCCTTCTCGAGATAGTGCCGCGCCGAGGTGAGGGAGACGACCGTGGCGTCGTCGCCCGGCACCACCACGCCGACGGGCACCCGCCGGATGGCGCCGGTGGCGAGGGCCGCACCCCCGGCGCTCGGCCGCTCCGCGAGCACGACGCGACGCACCTCGCGCACGAGCTCCGGCGGCAGATCGAAGGCGGCGACGGCCTGATCCGCCTCCGCCTCGAAGCGGGCATCCGCCACCGCGATCCGCCGCTCCGCCCCGGTCTCCTCCTCGGCGATGGCGACCACGCGGATCTCCGCCTCCGCGCCGCCGGCCCGCAGGACCGGCACGGTGAGCCGCCCGTCGATCAAGGCGGGGGGTGCGAGCGCCGCGGCCGGGGCGACGGGCCCGACGAGGCGGAGAGCGCCCGCCTCGGCCAGGGCCGCGAGCGCGGCTTCCGCCCCCTCGGTGCCGAGGCCGTCATGGAGCCAGATCGTCTGCCCGGGCGCGGGCAGAGCGCCGGAGGCCAGCGCCTCGGCCAGGGCGGCCCGGTCCGGCGCCCAGGGGGCGGGCTCGAGCGCGTCGAGTTCGGGGCGCACCGCCTCGGCGGCCCGCGGCGCCGGCCGAGCGCCCTCGGCCAGCGGCCAGAAGAGCACGGGGCGGCCGTCCTCCCGCGCCTCGTCGAGGGCGGCCGACGCCACAGCCTTGCGCGCCGCCCAATCGGGCGCGGAGGCCCAGCCTTGATCCATCACGAGGAGGAGCGGGCCGTCGAGGCCCTCCACCAGCCGGTCCGACGGGTTGAGCACGGGCTGGGCGAAGCCGATGAGCGCCGCGGCGATCGCGAGGGCGCGAAGGAGAAGAAGCCACCAGGGCGTGGTCTCGGTCTCGCGCTCCTTGTCCTCCAGGCCGAGAAGGAGGCGCACCGCGGCGAAAGGCTGGGTCCGCGGGCTGGGCGGGATCGCGCGCAACAGCCACCAGAGGATCGGCAGCGCCAGAAGCCCCGCCAGGAGCCACGGGTTGAGGAAGGCGAGGGAGCCGAGACCGAGCATCACGCGCCTCCGAGGCTTTGATAGAGGGAGAGGAGCGCGCGGCGCGGGCTCTCATCGGTGCGGTGGGGCACGAGGCGCCAGCCGCGGGCCGAGGCGGCCAGGAGGTCCCGCCGCTCGGCCAGGCGCTTGGCGTAGGCGCCGCGGAGGGCGGCGGCCTGCTCGCTGTCGTGACGCACCGTGCGGCCCATGCTTTCGAAGCGGGTGCGCCCGGCATAGGGAAAGCTCTCCTCCGCGGGGTCGAGGATCTGGAGGAGGATGCCGCCGATGCCCTGGCCCGCCGCGTGGCGGATGCTGTCGAGAAAGCCCTCCGGGGGCCCAAGGAAATCCGAGAGGAAGACGGCGCGCCCGACCCGGGGCACCAGGATCTTGGGCAGCGCCGCGTGCTCGGCCTCGGGCTCGGGCCCGGTGAGGCTCGCGGCCATGCGCAGGAGCTGGGTCTGCCCGCTGCGCGGGGGCTCGGCGTCGGTGCCGAGGAGGCCCACCCGCTCGTCGCCCCGGTTGAGAAGCACGCCGAGGGCGAGCGCCAGGAGGCTCGCGCGCTCGCCCTTGGTGCGGGGGGCAGCGGCCGAGCGGAAGCGCATGGAGGCCGAGCGGTCGGCCCAGACCATCACGGTCTCCGCCGCCTCCCACTCCATCTCGCGCACGAACAGCCGGTCCGACCGCGCGGAACGGCGCCAGTCGATCTGGGCCAGCGTGTCTCCGGGATGCGCCGGGCGGTACTGCCAGAACGTCTCGCCGGGGCCCGAGCGCCGGCGGCCGTGCACCCCGGTGACCATCGAGCGCGCCAGGTGCTCCGCCTCCACCAGGAGGGGCGGCAGCGTGCCCGAGATCCGCTCGGCGTCGCGGCGGAGCCAGGCGGCGCGGTCGCGCTCTCCCTCGGCCCGGCTCATCGCGCGCGGCCCTCGGCCGGGCCGGAGGCGGGTCGCGTCATGGCAGTCCCTCCGCGCAGTCTTGCTGCGTGTCGATGCCGGTGGCGAAGAGCGTCTGCACCACGCCCCCGAGCGAGGCCGCGACCACCGCGTTGCAGCCGCCCGGGCGCGGCCAGATCCAGATGCAGCGGCGCTGGCCCGGCCGGTCGGAGCAGATCTCGCCATAGACAACCAGGGCGCGGCGCTCGATCGCCGCATCGAGGGCGAAGAAGGCGGGGCCGTCCGGCTCTTCCCGGCCCACCGCCGCGGTGAGCACGCGGCTCGACACGTCGCCGGCCGGCATCTGCCTGCGCCGCTGGACCGCGCCGTCGCCCTCGGAGAGCACGCCGAAGCGCAGAATGGGCCGCTGCGTGCCGTCGACCGGCTCGGCCGGGGCCGGCGGATAGCCGACGGCGGCGAAGGCGGCGGGCGCGCCGTCGAAATGGGGCAGCGTGTCGAGGCAGACGGCCGCGAAGTCTGCGACCAGCCCGCCGCTCCGGTCCGCCTGCTCCTGCGCCTCTGTCTGGCCCGCGAGGAGTGCCGCAACCGTGCCGGCGGCCAGGACACCGCCCCGTGCGGCGGCGGCGCCTGGCGACCCGGTCTCGCACCCGGCTTGCGGCGCGCGGATCAAGCGGCGGCCTCGAGGGCCTGGCCGGCGAGGATTTCCTCGATGATCGCGCGGATCGAGCCGCCCTCGGCGCGCGCGGCGAAGGTGAGGGCCATCCGGTGCTCCATCGCCGCGGGGGCGAGCGCCGCCACATCCTCGAGCGTCGGCGCGAGCCGACCCTCCAGGAGCGCGCGGGCCCGCACCGCCAGCATAAGCGACTGCGCCGCGCGGGGGCCGGGGCCGAAGGCCAGACGGTCCCGCGCCGCAGGGTGCGCTTCCGAGCCCGTCGGCCGGGCCGCGCGCACGAGGGTGAGGATCGCCTCCAGCACGCTCTCCCCCACCGGCATTTGGCGCACGAGCCGCTGAAGCTCGACGAGCGCCTCGGGCGTGAACACCGCCTGGGCCTCCGTCTCGTCCGCGCCCGTGGTCGAGATCAGGATCTCGCGCTCCTCGTCCCGGGTCGGGTAGTCCACGTCGATCTGGAGCAGGAAGCGGTCGAGCTGCGCCTCGGGCAGGGGGTAGGTGCCCTCCTGCTCGATGGGGTTCTGCGTCGCCAGCACGTGGAAGGGCTTGGCGAGCGCGCGGTGCTGGCCCGCCACGGTGACCGATTTCTCCTGCATCGCCTGGAGAAGCGCGGACTGGGTCCGGGGCGAGGCGCGGTTGATCTCGTCGGCCATGAGGAGACGGGTGAAGATCGGGCCCTCGATGAACTTGAAGGCGCGGCTGCCATCCGAGCCGGTCTCGAGAACCTCCGAGCCCAGGATGTCCGCCGGCATGAGATCGGGCGTGAACTGGATGCGGTTGTTGTCGAGGCCCAGAACGGTGCCGAGCGTCTCCACCAGCCGGGTCTTGGCGAGCCCCGGGACGCCCACCAAAAGCGCGTGACCGCCCGAGAGGATCGTGGCGAGGGCGAGCGACACGACCTCCGCCTGGCCGACGATGCGCTTGGCGATCTGGGCGCGGGCCTCCGCGAGCTGGGAGCCGGCGGCGTCGATGCGGGCGACGGGGTCGTCGGAGAGGCCGGTCAGCTCGGTCATGGGCGCGCCCTTGTCACTGTTGGTCATCCTATCTGGCCTATTATACCTAAGAGCGTCCGGCGAAAGGCAACAGGGGGCACGGATGGCGACGCCCGAAAAACCGGGGGAGGCGCCCGGTCACGATCCCGCGAAGGCCGACGATCTGGCCCGCGCCGTCAAGGCCGCGGGCGGCGGCGGCCGGGGGCCCGCGCCCGTCCATCTCTGGAATCCGCCCTTCTGCGGCGATCTCGACATCCGGATCCGGCGCGACGGCTCCTGGTGGTATCTCGGCACGCCGATCGGGCGGGTGGAGCTCGTGCAGCTCTTCGCCTCGGTTCTGAAGCTCGAGGACGGGCGCTATTACCTCGTGACGCCGGCGGAGAAGATCGGGATCACGGTGGAGGACGCGCCGTTTCTCGCCGTCGATGTCGAGCCGGAAGGGGAGGGGCCGGCGCGCCGCCTCCGCTTCCGCACGAGCCTCGGGGAGGAGACGGTGGCGGGGCCCGCCAACCCCATCCGCGTGGTGCGGGACCCGGAGACGGGCGAGCCCGCGCCGTATGTCCATGTGCGCTCGGGCCTCGAGGCGCTCATCGACCGCAAGAGTTTCTACCGGCTGGTCGAGCTCGGCGAGGTGGCGGAGGTGGCGGGGGCCGACTGGTTCGGCCTCCGCTCCGAGGGGGTGTTCTTTCCGGTGATCCCGGCGGCCGAGCTGCCGGAGCCCTAGCCCTCCACGACCTCGAGCCGCGCGAGCCCCGGGCCGGAGCCGCCGCCCAGATGCAGCCGGTACTGCGTCCGCCGCTCGCCCGCGATCTCGACGAGCTGGCCGTCGCGGATGACGTCGCCATAGGCCATGAGATAGCCCACCGCGCCGAAGAGGATGCGGATCGGCTGGATGCGCTCGGGCGTGGGGTAGGGCGGCACCTCGATCTCGAAGCCGAGATAGTCGGCCGCGCCGAGGGTCTGCACCCCCACCTCCGACGCGCCTCCGGGGTGCTCGGTGCCGAAGACGACGTAGCCGAGCCAGAGATCCACCGGCCAGAGCCCCCGGGCGATCTCGCCCACCGCGCGCATCACCCGGTCGGGCGAGGCCATCGCCTTGGTGCCGATCCAGTGGAGGCCGGAGGAGGGCGTCGCCTCCGCCACGATGGCGGCCAGCCGCGTGAGCGCCACCGCCTGGGCGCGGACGAGCCCGTGCACCCGCTCGCGCTCCACCGCGCAGATCGCCACGCTCGCCCGGTGCCGGGCCATCGCGTCCGCCGCCTCGGGCCAGAAGAGATTGCCCGAGCAGCCCTCCTGATACTCCGCCTCCGGGATCCGGTCGGGCGTGGCGTAGATCGCGAAGCTCTGCCCGTCGATCGTGGCGACGAGGGCGGTGTCCCCCGGCGGCGCGCGGCGGCGCTCGATGGTGAGCTGGGCCCGCGGCGCCACCGTCTGCGCGGCGCGGCGGAGCGCGAAGAGATCGAGCGGACCCGGCTTGTCGAGCGCGATCATGCACATGAGCCCCAGATTGCCCCTCGCCATCGCCTCTCCCTCCTGCGCCGCCGGACACCCCCATCCGCCCCCGCTGTCCTACCCTGCACCGCGGCATCCGGGCAAGCGGCGGGCGCGTCCGCCGGCGCCGGCCCGCGGTGTGAGCGCCTTTCTGCTTGCCAGGGCGGGCGGCCTCCCGCACTTTTGCGGCGCTTTACGAGAGGGGAGACGATGGGCGAGGCGCCGCTGCTCCGGGTCGAGGATCTCTCCGTCGCCTTCGGGTCCGCCGGGGCGCCGGTGGTCGACCGCGTGGCGTTCTCCGTCGCGCCGGGCGAGACGCTGGCGCTCGTCGGCGAGTCGGGCTCGGGCAAGACCCTGTCGGCCAAGGCGGTGATGGGCCTCCTGCCCCGGGCCGCGCGGGTGACGGGCGGGCGCGCGCTGTTTCGCCGCGCCGGGCGGGACGGGGGGGAGGTCGATCTCCTCGCGCTGCCGCCGGCCAAGCTTCGCGCGCTGCGCGGTCAGACGATCTCGATGATCTTCCAGGAGCCGATGAGCGCGCTCTCGCCCCTCCACCGGGTGGGCGACCAGGTGGGCGAGGTGCTGCGGGTCCATGGCCGCGGGGCGGGGGAGCGGGGCCGGGTGCTCGAGGTTTTGGGCGAGGTGGGCTTTCCCGACCCCGAGCGCGCCTACCACGCCTATCCCTTCGAGCTCTCGGGCGGGCTCCGCCAGCGCGCGGTGATCTCCATGGCCATGGTCGCGGGGCCCGAGCTCGTGATCGCCGACGAGCCGACCACCGCCCTCGACGTGACCACCCAGGCCACCGTGCTCGAGCTTCTGCGCCGGCTCCAGCGCGACCATCGGATGGCCGTGGTCCTCATCACCCACGATCTCGGCGTGGTGGCCAATATGGCGGACCGGGTGGTGGTGCTCCACCGCGGCCGGGTGATGGAGACGGGCGGCTGCGGCGCCGTCCTCTCGGCGCCGGGCCACGCCTACACCCGCGCGCTGGTGAGCGCGGCGCCCAAGGCGCCGGAGGCGCTCGGCGCCTGCCCCCCCGCCGAGGAGGGTGACGCGATCCTCTCCGTCGCCGATCTCTCGAAGACCTACCGCGCGCGGGGCGGGCTCTTCGGTGGGATCGGGCGCGAGATCCGGGCGGTGGCGGAGTTCGCGGTCTGCCTCGGCCGCGGCCGAACGGTGGCGGTGGTGGGCGAATCGGGCTCGGGCAAGTCGACCGTGGCCAAGCTCGTCACCCGGGCCGAGGCGCCGGACCCCGGCGCGCGCATGGTGTTCCGCCCGCGCGCAGGCGGGGAGGAGGACATCGCGGGCCTCTCGGGGCCCGGGCTCAAGGCCTATCGCCGGAGCTGCCAGATGGTGTTTCAGGACCCCTACGCCGCGCTCTCCCCCCGCCTCTCGGTGCAGGACATCCTGACCGAGCCCCTGGAGATCCACGGCATCGGCACGGCCAAGACCCGGCGGGCCCGGGCCGCCGAGCTCATGGAACGGGTGGGCCTCTCGCCCTCCCATCTCGGCCGCTTCCCCCACGCCTTCTCCGGTGGGCAGCGCCAGCGCATCGCCATCGCCCGGGCCCTCGCCCTCGAGCCCGAGCTCCTCATCTGCGACGAGCCGACCTCGGCGCTCGACGTCTCGGTGCAGGCCGAGGTGCTCGAGATGCTCGCCCGGCTGAAGGCCGAGTTTGGGCTCTCCATGCTCTTCATCTCCCACGACCTCACGGTGGTGAGCCGGCTGGCGGACCGCATCCTCGTCATGCGCCGCGGCCGGGTGGTGGAGGAGGGGGACCCGGCCTGCGTGTTCGGCCGGCCCCAGCACCCTTACACGCGGGCGCTCATCGCCGCCTCGCCGGAGCCCGACACCGAGCGCCGCCTCGACCTCAAGCTCGTGGCCGCCGGCGCCGGAGAGCCGGAGGCCTGGCCCGCGCCGTACACCTATTCGGGCGACGCCGCGCCCGGTCTCATCGAAATTGCACCCGGACACCGTGTGAGGGCCGCCGCATGATCACCCGCGTTCTCCTGCTCCTCGCCCTCGCCCCCGCCCTCGCCCTCGCCGCCGCCGCCTGGGCCGCGCCCGAGCGCTATGTCGAGACCCCGTCGCTGGCCGAGCGGGTGGCCGCGGGCACGCTCCCGCCGGTGGAGGCGCGCCTGCCAGAGATCCCGGCGGTGGCCGATCTCGCCGCCACGGGCCGCACGGCCGGGCGCCATGGCGGCACGCTCCGGATGTTCGTCAAGCGCTCGAAGGATGTGCGCTACGCGGCGGCCTACGGCTACGCTCGGCTCGTCGGCTACGGGCCGGACTACGCGCTCCGCCCGGATCTCTTGCGCGATGTCACGGTGTCGGAGGAGGGGCGCGCGGTCACCCTCCATCTCCGCCCGGGCCACCGGTGGTCCGACGGGCACCCCTTCACCACCGAGGATTTCCGCTATTGGTGGGAGGATGTGGCCAACCACCCCGATCTCTCGCCCAAGGGCCCGCCGGTGGAGATGCTGGTGCAGGGCCGGCCGCCCGAGGTGGAGGTGATCGACGCCGTCACCATCCGCTACACCTGGCCCGCGCCCAATCCGCGCTTCCTGCCCGCCCTCGCCAAGGCCCGGCCCCTCTACATCTACCGCCCGGCGCATTACCTCAAGATGTGCCACGCCGACTATGCCGAGCCGGAGGCGCTGGCGGCCCTCGTCGCGGCCAAGAACGCGCGGGACTGGGCCCAGCTCCACAACCGGATCGACAACCTCTACAAGTTCGACAACCCGGCGCTGCCGGTGCTCCAGCCCTGGGTGAACACCTCGCCCAAAAACGGTCAGCGCTACGTCCTCACGCGCAACCCCTTCTTTCACCGGGTGGACCCGGAGGGCCGGCAGCTTCCTTATGTCGACGGTCTCGAGCTCGAGATCGCGGCCTCGGGGCTCATCCCGCTCAAGGTGAGCCTCGGCGAGGCGGGCCTCCAGCCGCGCTCCCTCGTCTTCAACGACGCGCCGGTGCTGAAGAAAAAGGCGCGGGAGGAGGGCAAGATCGCCGTCCATCTCTGGCGCTCGGGCTCGGCCTCCGAGGTCGCGCTCTACCCCAACCTCACTTACGCGGACCCGGTGTGGCGCGCGCTCTTCCGCGACCGTCGGTTCCGCCGCGCGCTCTCCCTCGGCATCAGCCGGAAGATGATCAACAAGGTGCTCTATTTCGGCCTCGCGGAGGAACGGGCGGCCGCGGCGCTCGAGGAGAGCCCGTTCTTCGACCCCGCGCACGCCACCGCCTTCGCGCGCTTCGACCCGGAGGAGGCCAACGCGCTGCTCGACGCCGCGGGCCTCACCGCGCGCAACGCCGCCGGCACCCGCCTGTTGCCGGACGGCCGGCCCGCCGAGATCATCCTCGAGACCGCGGGCGAGCGCCAGGAGGTGGCCGACACGCTGGAGCTCGTCGCCGCCACCTGGGAGACGATCGGCATCCGCCTCGTCGTCCGCCCGCTCGACCGGGAGATCCTCTACAACCGCGCCTATGCGGGCCGCTCGATGATGGTGGCCTGGTTCGGCTGGAACAACGGCATCCCCACCGAGGATGCGGAGCCCGCCGAGCTCGCGCCGGTGCAGCAGGCCACCTTCTCCTGGCCCGCCTGGGGGCAGCACTACCAGACAAAGGGCGCGGCCGGGACCCCGATCGACCTTGCGCCCGCGCGGCGGCTGATGGAGGCCTACGAGGCCTGGCTCGCCGCGGCGGATGCGGAGGGCCGCGCCGCGGCCTGGGCCGAGATGCTCGCGATCCACGCCGAGGAGATCTTCGTCATCGGCACGGTGGCCCGCGCGCCCATCCCGATCGCGACCGATGCGCGGCTGCGGAACTTCCCCGACGAGGCGCTCTATGCCTGGGATCCGGGCGCGCAGATCGGCATGCACCGGATCGACGAGGTCTGGCTCGACCGCGGCGACGAGGGCCCGCGGGCCGCGGCGGGCGCCCTCAGATGATCGCCTATCTCGCCCGGCGCGCCGCCACGATGGCCGTCACGCTCGTGGCAATCTCGGCGCTCGTCTTCGTGATCATCAACCTGCCGCCCGGCAACTACATGTCGAACCGCATCGCCGAGATGCAGTCCTCCGGCGAGGCGGCGGGCGTGGCTCGCGCGCAAGAGATGATGGCCGAGTATTCGCTCGATAAGCCCATCTGGCAGCAATATCTCATCTGGATCGGGGTGTGGCCCGGGCCGGACGGGTTCGACGGCATCCTGCAGGGGGAGTTCGGCTGGTCCTTCGAGCTCGACCGTCCGGTGATCGACGTGGTGGGCGAGACCGCGGCGCTCACCGCCCTCGTCAATCTCGCGGCCCTCCTCTTCGTCTATCTCGTCGCGCTGCCGCTCGGCACCATCGCGGCCGTGAAGGCCGGCGGATGGGTCGACTACGTGGCGTCCTTCGTCGGCTATATCGGGCTCGCCACGCCCAACTTCCTCCTGGCGCTCATCCTCCTCACCTATGGCGCCCAGTATTTCGACATCCCCGTCGGCGGGCTGATGGCGCGGGAATACGAAGGCCAGCCGATGAGCTGGGACAAGTTTCTCTCGATCCTCAGCCATCTCATCGTGCCGACCATCGTGATCGGCACCTCGGCGGCCGCGGCCGTGATGCGCCGGCTCCGGGCCAACCTGATGGACGAGCTCTACAAACCCTATGTCGAGACCGCACGGGCCAAGGGCGTGCCGCCCACGCAGCGGATCGTGCGCTACCCGTTGCGGATGGCGCTCAACCCCTTCGTCGCGGATATCGGCAACCTCGCGCCCCAGCTCGTCTCGGGCTCGGTGATGATCTCGGTGGTGATGTCGCTGCCCACCCTCGGCCCGGTGCTGCTCCAGAGCCTCAAGAGCCAGGACATCTTTATGTCGGGCTTCGTGCTCCTCTTCGTCTCGATCCTCACGCTGGTGGGGATGCTGATTTCCGACATCCTGCTCGCCCTCCTCGATCCGAGGATCCGGCTCACCGGCACGCGGAGGGGCGGCTGATGTCCGATCTCCGCGACGACCGCTACGTCTCCGAGGTGCCCTACGACCCGGGCGCCGACCGCCAGGTGCTCGACCGCGCCGATCTCGACGCGCCCACCTGGGTGCTCGTCTGGCGCCGCTTCCGCCGTCACCGGCTGGGGGTGATCTGCCTCGTCTTCCTCGCCGTCGGCTACGCGCTCCTGCCCGTCCTCGAGCTCCTGGCCCCCTACACACCCAACGCCTTTCACGAGGACCATATCTACGCCCCGCCCCAGGGGCTCCATCTCTACCACGAGGGGGAGTTCATCGGCCTCCACACTTACCCCACCGCCACGCGCTACGATCTCGAGACCGGGCTCGTGGAGCGGGTGACCGATCTCTCCCGGCCGATGCCCGTGCGCCTCTTCACCACCTGCGGCGCGCCCTATGGCGACGGCCTCATGATCAACCCGCTCATGCCCTCCTGGGGCTCGTTCCGCCTCATCTGCCCGCCGGAGGGGGGGCACCTCTTCCTCCTGGGCTCGGACCGGCTGGGCCGCGACATCCTCTCGCGCATGATCTACGGCGCGCGCCTCTCGATGACGATCGGGCTCATCGGCGTCGCGGTGAGCTTTCTCATCGGCCTCGTCCTCGGCGGCATGGCGGGGTATTTCGGCGGCCTCATCGACGCGGCGGTCAGCCGGGCCATCGAGGTCTTCCGCTCGCTGCCGGAGCTGCCGATCTGGCTCGCCCTCTCGGCCGCGGTCCCGGTCTCCTGGGGGCCGATCACGGTGTTTTTCGTCATTTCGATCATCCTGGGGCTCTTGGACTGGCCGGGGCTCGCCCGGGCCGTGCGCTCGAAGTTCCTCGCGCTCCGCGAGGAGGATTACGTCCGCGCCGCCGAGCTTATGGGCGCCTCCCCCTCCCGGGTGATCCGACGGCACATGATGCCCAACTTCATGTCCCACCTCATCGCCTCGGCCTCGCTCTCGATCCCGGCGATGATCCTCGGAGAGACGGCGCTGTCCTTCCTCGGGCTCGGGCTGCGGCCGCCCGCGGTCTCCTGGGGCATGATGCTGAACGACGCGCTCAACCTCACGGCGGTGGAGATCTATCCCTGGCTCCTCTGGCCCATGCTGCCGGTGATCCTGGCGGTGCTCGCCTTCTCCTTCGTGGGCGACGCGCTGCGCGACGCGCTCGATCCCTATTCCTAGGGCCGGCCGCGTTACCGTGCCGTCACAGAGCGCGTGTAGGCTGGACGCGTGCAGACACCCCGGGAGACCCCGATGACCCACACGCTTCTCGCCGCCGCCGCCGCCCTCGCCCTGTCCGCCACGCTCGCCAGCGCCCAGGGCCTCGGCGGGGCGCTGCAAGACGCGGCCCAGGATGCCGCGAAAGACGCCGCCAAGGAGGCGGCCCAGGACGCGGCGAAGGACGCCGCCGGCCAGGCGGTCGACAGCGTGCTGGGCAGCTCCGACGAGGCCGAGGCCACCGAGGTCAGCGCCGAGATCGAGGCCGGTGAGGCCGACGCCGCGGCGGCGGGCACCGATCTCGAGGGCACCGTGAGCGGGGAGACGGCGGTCGAGGCCGAGGCGGTCTCCGAGACCCCATCGCTCCAGGACCAGGCCGCGGGCGCGGCCCGGGACGCCGCCGTGGACGCGGCGAAGGACGAGATGAAGACCCAGGCGATCGAGGCCGTCACCGGGAACTGACGGCGACGGAAACCCCTGTCCCCCGCGCGCGGTGCGGGCTAGGCTCGGGGCGCTGCCACGGTCACGGAGATCCGCCATGCCACGCCTCCCCCTCGCCCTTGCCGTCGCCCTCCTGCCCGCGGGCCTCGCCGCGCAGGACACCGGGGACACCGCGCCCAGCGCCGTCGAGGCCGAGCGCTCCGCCATCGAGCAAGAGATCGAGGCGGCCGAGCGGGAGGCCGACCGGGCCGGGGCCACCGCGCGCGAAGCGGTCACCGGCGTGACCCCGCTCGAGGCCGAGGCGATCACCCGCCCCCCCGCGCCCACGCCGGCGGACTCTCCGGCGCCCGCACCGGCCGCGGAGTGAGCGCGGTGCCCGCGCGCGAGACCGTCTCCTTCACCCGGATGAAGGACGGCACGGCGGAGGACTACGCCCTCCTCGAGCGCCTGGAGAAGCCCTTCCTGGCCGGCACGGCCGACCGGCTTCTGGCCGAGCTCGCCGCGCAGGACGCCGAGACCCTGCCCGGCTACCGGATCTCCCGGCTCACCCACGGGCTCCAGGCCGCCACCCGCGCCCGGCGCGACGGGGCGGATCTCGACTGGGTGGTCGCCGCCCTCCTCCACGACATCGGGGACCGGCTCGCGCCGCAGAATCACGACCGCATGGCGGCCGAGATCCTGCGGCCCTATGTGCGCGAGGAGGTGGCCTGGGTCGTCGAGCATCACGGGGTCTTCCAGATGGCCTATTACGCGCATCACCACGGCGGCGACCCGGAGGCCCGGCAGCGCTTCGCCGGCCATCCCTGCTTTCGCTCCTGCGCCGAGTTCTGCGAGCGGTGGGACCAGGCGAGCTTCGATCCGGATTACCCGACCGAGCCCCTCGAGGCCTTCGCGGAGGATGTGCGGGCGGTGTTCGCGCGCCCGGCCTATGCGCCGGAGGTTCTGCGGCCGGGGGTGGTGCTCGGGCTTCCGACGGCGGGGTGAGGTCGTCTCCATGGGTTGGCTCCCTGGTTGGTGTGATTTCGGCCAGGGTGCCCGAAAATCCTTAAAATTCGCCTAAAATCGCCATCGTCCGGTGGCAGCCTGCGCTGCCCGGTCGGTTTACCGGGTCGTCACGCATCTCGCATAGGCTCGACAGCGCGGTTGCCGGGGCTACTTCTGACATCGTGTCGCAGGCTGGCAGATCTTGAGCTGGCCTTCGGGGGGAATACGAGATATCGTGATAGAGCGCCATGAGGGGATGCTCATGATCGACATGCGTCAAGATATGGGGCCGGATGGCGGGGCCCATCGGGCGGCGGAGCCGCAGCCCATCGGCAGCCTCACGCTGGCGGACGGGCTCGGCGTCGCCTACAGCTGCTGGGTGTTTCCGGCGCGGGCGCCCGTGCGGGTGGCGGATGCCGCCTTCGCCTTCTCCCGGCTCGAGGGGATCTGGCCGCAGCCCGTCTTCATCGGCTGGGCGGGCGCCTGGCCGCTGCGGCTCGGCCTCCACCCGATGCGGGAGGCGGCGCTCACGCTCGGCGCGATCCACATCCTCGTGCACCGGCCCGACCCGGACGACCCCGTGCCGGCCCGCGCCGCGGCCGAGCGGCTGATCGCCTGGCACCGCCCGGTGCTCAACGCGGAGCCCGCGCGCGTGCCGCCGGCCCTGGCCGAGCGTGGCCTGGCCGCCGCCCGCCCGCCGCGCAAGCCCGCCTGAGGCCTGCCCCTCACACCAGGCGGGACTGGGCGAGCGCGGCGCGGATGAAGTCCCGAAACAGGGGATGGGGGGCCAGCGGCTTCGATTTGAGCTCCGGGTGGAACTGCACGCCGACGAACCAGGGGTGGCCCTCGAACTCCACGATCTCCGGCAGCCGGGCGTCCGGCGACATGGCGGAGAATTTGAGGCCCGCCGTCTCCAGCCGGTCGCGATAGGCGGTGGACACCTCGTAGCGGTGGCGGTGGCGTTCGGAGATCCGGTCCGCCCCGTAGATCGCCGCGACCCGGCTGCCCTCGGCCAGGCGCGCGTCGTAGGCGCCGAGGCGCATGGTGCCGCCCTTGTCGTCCGTCACCGCGCGCTGGATGGTGCGGTTGCCCTCGAGCCACTCCTTGAGGTGGTAGACCACGGGCGCGAAGCGCCGCGCACCCCCGTCCGCCTCGGCCTCGATGTCGAACTCCTCCGAGCCCGCATCCGGGATGCCCGCGAGGGTGCGCGCGGCTTCGATCACCGCCATCTGCATGCCGAGGCAGATGCCGAAATAGGGGATCTTGCGCTCCCGCGCGAAACGGGCGGCGGCGATCTTGCCCTCCGTGCCCCGCTCGCCGAAGCCGCCGGGCACGAGGATGCCGTGGAAGCCCTCGAGATGCGGCGCGGGGTCTTCGCGCTCGAAAACCTCCGAATCGAGCCACTCCGTCTCCACCCGCACCCGGTTGGCGATCCCGCCATGGGTGAGCGCCTCGGCGATCGATTTGTAGGCGTCCTCGAGCTGGGTGTATTTGCCGACGATGGCGATGCGCACGGCCCCGTCGGGGCGGTGAATGGCCTCCACCACGGCCTTCCACCGCTCGAGATTGGGCCGCGGCGCGGGGTGGATGCCGAAGGCGTCGAGCACCGCCTGGTCGAGCCCCACCGCGTGGTAGGCCAGCGGCGCCTCGTAGATCGACTTCAAGTCCATCGCCGGGATCACCGCATCCGCGCGCACATTGCAGAAGAGCGCGATCTTCGCGATCTCCTTCTCCGGGATCGCGTGCTCGGTGCGGCAGACGAGCACGTCCGGCGTGATCCCGATGGCGCGGAGCTCCTTCACCGAGTGCTGGGTGGGCTTGGTCTTGAGCTCGCGGGAGGCCGCGATCCAGGGCAGGAGCGTGAGGTGGACGAAGATGCACTGCCCCCTGGGGCGCCCTTGCGCGAACTGGCGGATCGCCTCGAAGAAGGGCAGGCCCTCGATGTCGCCCACCGTGCCGCCGATCTCGCAGAGCATGAAGTCGGTCTCGTCCTCGTCGATCGCGATCCAGCGCTGGATCTCGTCGGTGACATGGGGGATCACCTGGATCGTCTTGCCGAGATAGTCGCCGCGGCGCTCCTTCTCGAGCACGGTCGAGTAGATCCGCCCCGAGGAGACGCTGTCCGTCCGCACCGCCGCGACGCCGGTGAAGCGCTCATAATGGCCGAGGTCGAGGTCCGTCTCGGCGCCGTCATCGGTGACGAAGACCTCGCCATGCTCGAAGGGCGACATCGTGCCGGGATCGACATTGAGATACGGGTCGAGCTTGCGCAGCCGCACGGTGAAGCCGCGCGCCTGCAGCATTGCGCCGAGGGCTGCGGTTGCCAGCCCCTTGCCCAGGCTCGAGACCACGCCTCCGGTGATAAACACGAACCGCGCCACGCGAGCCCCGCAGATGTTGGGGTGGGGCCCAGCCACGCCACCCGATCTAGCACCACGGGACCCGAGCGATACAGCATTCCGTCGGCAAGGTAAAGCAGGCGCAGGGCCTCGACTGCGCAAGCGTTGCATCCGAGCCGGTGCCGCTGTATCCCGCCGGTGCGGGACCCGTAGCTCAGCTGGATAGAGCGCTGCCCTCCGAAGGCAGAGGCCACAGGT
>CAYXPI010000058.1:0-20634 GCA_964467005.1 uncultured Limibaculum sp.
CGGAACGCGTTCGCGATGGCACCCTCGGAGATGCTCAACCCGAACAGCTCGCCCACCCGACGACGAACCGCCCGCTGTCGCGGGACGACGCCCAGCCAAGAGCCGCCCCCACACGCCCCTCCTGCGCGCCAAAATCCGGTTGATAGAGGCGTTCAGCTGCGAGGTCGTGGCCGAACATCCCCGCGGCACGGCCGCGCGGCTCCTGATCGACCAGAGCCACTACGACGGGCCTTCGGACGACCGCGTGATCGCCCCACCCCCGCTCGGCCGGATGGGCCGAAAGGTCCAGGAACTGATCGACGCGCCGGTCGCCTACCGTGCCATCGAGACCTACCATCTGCTGGCGGAGGTCGCGCGATGAGCGGGCCCGGGACCTCCCCGGCGAAGACAGCCGCCCGGCCGAAGCTCGACATCTGACAATCCGGTCCGCGCGAGGTCTCCGGGCTCAACGTAGGGGAAAGTGGCGGCGGGCGCCGCGGCGCCAAGCGCGGAGCTCGACCTGCTGTCCGCCGCGGTCGTTGACGAGGGCGAACACGGCGTCGCGGGCGGCATGGGCCCCCTTATCGGTCAGCGCTTCGGCATGAATTCGGACGAGGCCGGCGGCGATCGGCCCGACCCGGCGCTCGGGAGGCGGGAGCGCCGCCTCCGCCGTCCGCCCCTCGAGCGCTGCGCGGACGAGCAGGGGCGCCACCTCCGGGTCCGGGCCGCCGACGCCCGTCTCGACGGTGAGGGCCTGCGCGACGCGGGCGCGGGTCGCGGGCTCGAGCCCCGCCCAGAGAAGAGCGTCCTCTACCGAGGCGAAGGCGCGCAGAAAGCGGCCGCTGGCGGCCTCTTCGGCCTCCCCCGCCGCGGCCGTCAGCAGGCGGAGCCGTTCGACGCGCTCTCGGACCAGAGCCTCGCCGAGTTCCGCTGCGTCCACGGGCCCCAGTCCGGCGGCGAGGAGGAGGGCGGAGACGAGCTCGGCCGAGGCGAAGTTGACGTCGATCCGCCCGGCCTCGTCCGAGGCGGAGACCCGGATCGTCGAGCCGGCATAGCGGAAGGCTCTGATCGCGCCGTCCGGGCGCATGCCGTCCTCGGTCCCCTCGGCGAGGCTCTGGAGCGCGAGCCAGACGGCGGCGTCGGCGGCGAGCTCGGCCTCGGCGGCATCGCCCATGTTCCGGGCGATGCGCAGATCTCCCCGGGAGAGGTGGTTGAGGCTGCCCGCCAGCAGGCCGAGCACCACCGCCGCCCAGAGCGCCATCAGGAGCGCGAGGCCACGATCCGAGCTGCGCCGCGCCATGCGTCTCACTCCCCAGGCGCGATCACCGGGCGGAGGGTGGTGAGCCGTGCCCGCAGCTCCGCCGTGACCGCGCGAGCCTCGGCGCGGCCGCGGATCACCCGGGGCGTGATCAGCACCAGGAGCTCGGTCCTGCCCGAGTTCCGTCCGGTCGTCTTGAACAGGTTGCCGAGATATGGAATGTCCATCAGCAGCGGGATGCCGGACTCGGTCTCCTCGGCACGCTCGCGGATCAGGCCGCCGAGCGCCACGGTCTCGCCGCTGTGGACAGCGACGATGCTCTGGATGCGCCGTTGCTGGATTGTGGGCGACCTGATCAAGGGGTCGGTGGTGCTGACCGGGTCGCTCACCTCCTGCACGATCTCGAGGGTCACGAGGCCGGTCCCGTTAACCCGCGGCGTCACCTCCAGGATCACGCCGGTGTCGACATAGGAGATGGTGTTGATCGCGGGGGCGTTGGCGTCGTCGACCGACTGGGAGGTCTGGGTCAGCACCGGCACCTGATCGCCCACCTGGAGCTTCGCCGCCTGGTTATCGAGCACGACGAGATGCGGGGAAGACACCACCTCCACATCGGTGATGTCCGAGAGCGCGTTCAGGACGATCTGCGCCTGGGTGCCGTTCAGCACGAGGTTGAAGCCCGGGAAGGCGGGGCCGACCACGCCGGAGGCGTTGGAGATGAAGTTGCCGCTGAAATCCCCGTTCTCGAAGGCCCATTGCAGGCCGTATTTGAGGTCGTCGGTCAGCCGCACCTCGGCGATGGTCGCCTCGAGCAGAACTTGCAGCGGCAGCGTGTCGACCCGGTCGAGGACCGCCTCGATCATTCGGTACTCCTGATCGGTGGCGACGATGACGAGCGCGTTCTTGGCCTCGACGGCGACGACGCGAAGCCCGCTCTGGTCATCGGCGGGTCCACCGGCTCCGGCGCGTGCGATGCGGGAGACGGCGTCGGGAACGCTGGCCGGCGGACCGCCCGCTGCCTCCCCTTGGGTGTCCGAGGCGATCTCGATCGGCGCGAGCCCCGGCGCGATCGGCAGGCCGGGGTCCGCCGACCCGCCGCCGCTCGTGCCGACGTCGAACACCCCTTGCAACACGGTGGCGAGCTCGCTCGCCCGGCTGTTCTTGGCGTAATACACGAAGACCCGGCGCCCCGCGCCTGCATCGGCCCGGTCGAGCCGGCGCACCCAGTCGGCGGCGCGGCGCAGATGCGCCGGGTTGGCGGAGATCACGAGCACGGCGTTCAGCCGGTCGACTGGCAGGAAGCGGATCGCGGTTCGCTCGGAGCCTGTCAGCTCCGAAGAAAAGAGCTGCTGAAGCTCGGCGACGATGTCGAAGGCGCTCGTCACCTGCACCGGCAGCAGCGCGAAGGAGGTCCCGGCCAGCACGTCGACATCGAGCACCGAGACCATCTCGATGATCGACTGCGCCTCGCTCGCGGGGCCGGTGTAGATCAGAAAGTTGCGCACCGGGTCGGCGGCGAGCTGGTTGCCGGGGCTCACCTGCGGCGTGATCACGTCCTGCACGGAGTCCGCCGAGGCGTGGTCGAGCGGAATGACGAAGGTTCCGACGCCGACCCGCTGCGGAAAGCTGGAGGGCCTGACCACCACTTTCGGCAGGCTGGCGGCGGTCTCGATCGGCACGACGTTATAGATCCCGGCCGACACGACGAGCGCGGCCCCGTTGAGCGCGAGGATGTTCTCGAGCATCGGCAGGACGTTGCGCCGCGGGATCGGGCGCGTGGTGCGCGCGGTCACGCGCCCGGCGACGCGCTCGTCGAAGATGTAGTTGAGCCCGAGCGTCTTCCCGAGGATCACGTCGACCGCCTCTAGGATGCTCGCATCGACGAGGTTGAGGCTCACCCGATCCCCGAGTTCCTCCGTCTCCACCGCGACGCGCCCGGCGCCACGGACCGCAGTCGGGTCGCCGAGGTCGAACTCCGGGGCGACCAGCGCGTCGCGCGGTCGGCTGCCCTGGAAGCCGACCGGTTTCAGCCCCTCCAGGTCGCCCGCGCCGCCACCGCCGCGCACCGGCTCGGGAACGCGCACCCCGCGGGGGCCGTAACGCTCCTCGATCGTCTCGCAGCCCGCGACGGCCGCCACGATCCCGCCCCAAAGCAGGGTCGACCGCAAGAGTTGGAGCGCGAATGCGCCGATCGCCTCGGACAAGACCGCCTGCTCCCTCGAATGTTCCAGCATCTCGCGATGCCCGTTCGTTTTTCTTTTTTGCATACTCAATTTGGACTTTACTGTCCACGACTCGCCAGCTCTGCGGCAGGCGGGGACGAGTTTCGTTTTCACCGGAAATTCTTCCAAGTGGCGAAGGTCCGGGCGCGCGCGGATCATCGGCCGCGCCCCTGCGATCCACCGAAGACGAGCTCGAGCGTCAACGTCCGATCGCCCATGCGGAAACGGATCCGGTCGGGCTCCACCGCCTCGGCGCGCCAGCCCGCCACCACGTCGCCCTCGGTGACGTAGACCGGCATGCGGTGGCCCGGCAGGGTGAGGATCGCGATCAGGGCGTCGCCGGAATGAAGGACGCCGTGCAGCTCCGCCTCCATCCGGGCCGGCGCCACCGCCTCTGCCGGCTCCGCCGCGCCCGTCGGCTCGGCCTCGGGATCCTCGAACCGGCGCTCGGGCTCGAAGAGCGGGCGCTCGAAGGCCTCGACGAAATCGGCGAGGGGGGGCGGATCGACGAGATCCAGCGCGATCGGTTCCGCCGATGCCGATGCCGGCGCCGCGCGCGCTTCGGGCAGCCGGAATTCGGGCAGCGCGGCCGCGCGTTCCCGCTCGAAGGCGAGACCCGCGCCGATCGCCGCGGCGCCGAGGGGCGCCAGCAGCAGGGCGGCCCGACGGGCGTTCATCCTCCCCCTCCCGGCGCCGCGGCGAAGGCGGCGACGTCGAGGTTGAGCAGATAGGCGCTTGAGTCGCGCAGCGTCCTGGCCCGCCGCCGGCTCTTCTCCGCATCGATCCGCAGGGTCTCGACGAAGAGATACGGGCGGCCGGTCTCCAGATCGTAGAGGATCCGGAGGATTTCCTCGTGGCTTGCCCCTATGACGGCGCGCATGGCGATGCGTGCCAACGGGCCCTCGATCCTGCTCGGCAGGACGTGGAGGCTGCGGAGGTCGCCGCCCGCCGCCTCGACCGCCGCCGTGAGGTGGATCTGCAGCTCGGCCGCGGCGAGCGCCTCGGTGCCGGCGTCGAGGAAGATCCCGCTCTCGGAGATCGCCTCCCGCAGCGCGCCTTCGCGGGCTTCGAGGCCGCCGCGGTTGACGATGCTGCGGGCGAGCCGGTCGATGAGATCGCGCCGCTGCGCGAGATCCTCCTCCATCGCGTCGTGATGAGCCTTGATCGGCAGCGCCACGAAGGCCGCAAGGGCGTAGAGGACACTCGCGAGAAGGACGAGGGCGAGCCCCCGTTCGAGGATCGGGCCGAGGCGCGCGGTCATCCGTCCCCCCTGTCCTCGACGACCACTCGGGCCGAGATCGAGAAGCGGTCACGCCCGGTCTGGCGGTCGGCAGTGACGGGCGCGGTGAAATGCACGTCTGCGAGACGGTCCGAGGCTTCGAGGCGGCGCAGGATCCCGGCCGGATCGTCCGAGAACCCGGACAGCTCCAGAACGCCCCGCTCGAGGCTCCAGCCGGTCAGCCAGCTTCCGTCGGCGAGGCGCCGGGTGACCTCGTCGAGGAGCGCTATGGCCAGCCCCCGCTCGCGCTTTAGCGAGAGCGCCATCGTCGCGGAGGCCTCCAGGCGCTCGATCCGATCCTCGATGTCGGCGGCGGCCCCGGCGATCGCGCGCAGCCGGACGAGATGGGCATCGGCGAGGGCGAGTTCGGTTTCCAGCCGGTCGAGCCGCTGCCAGAGCGCCGCGCCGCCGAGGCCGATCGCGAGGGCGGCCAGGCCGGCCGCAACCCAGCCAAGGGCGCGGCTCGGGCGCGCGCGCGCCGCCTCGTCGAGCAGGTTGAGTTCCGCGGCGGGGCTCTCGGCGGGGCCCGAGACGCGGTCGGTCGCGAAGCCGAGCCGCCGCGCCAGCGCCTGCGTGCGTCGGACATCCTCGCGCTGGGCGACGAGGAGGTCGATCTCCAGGCGCTCTAGGTCTTCGTCCGAGCCGAGGACCCGGTAGTCGAAGGCGACGTCCTCGGCCGGGAAGGGCGTGTGGGTGTCCATCCCGAAGACCAGCGCCTCGCGGAGATTGTCCGCGGCCTCGACCGGCAGTTCGACCCGCGTCTCGAGCACCCGGTGACGGTCGAGCCTGAGCACCGGGAAGCCCGACCAGGAGCGTCCGCGGAGCGCACGCCCCAGCGCCCGGCGCGCGGGGGCGGGATCGGTCTCGTCGAGGGCGATGTCGAGCACCGACGAGCGACCCTCGGCGTCGGCGATCTCTGCGGCCACTCGGCCCTCCGAGAAGACGAGCTCGAGCCGGTCGCCGGACCCGAAGATCCGGCGGTCGAGCGCGCCAGGCAGGCAGGCGCGCAGGGCGCCGCCCCACCAGCGCAGGAAGCCGCTCACGGCGCTCAGGGCATCGACTGGCATCGCGGTCTCTCGCGTCTCGGGCGCCGCAGGGCGCCGGGCTCGGTCGGTCTTGTCGGGGATCGCGGGGGGGCTGTCATTGTCTTATCGCAACCACGAGCTGGGGCCAGTCCGGGGTCGCATCGCGGAAGGCGAGGTCGAGGGCGAGGCGCTCCGGCGGACGGCCGCGATCGGGCCAGTGTGCGTGCCAGCGCGCCGCCGTCCCCTCCTCGAGCCGCCCGAAATAGGCGAAGCTGAGCTCGGCGACGCCCTCGAGCAGCACGCGCGTCCCCTCGCGCGCCTCGCCCTCCGCCTCGAAGGCTGCTGTGGCGGGGCGCCAGTCGAGGAGCAGCCGGCCTCCGGCTTCCCGGTCGTGCCGCAGAGTGAAGCGGTAGCGCGTTGAGGTGGAGACCGCGTGGGGCCAGGCGGCGACGAAGTTCACGCGCCCGGGCGTCCCGACGAGCTCCCGCCCAGTCGGATCGACCTGCGGCCCGGAGACCTGCCGTCCAGGGGTGTCCGTTAGCATCCTCCGCAGGAACTGCTGCGTGAGGGCGACGCGGTCGCGCGCCTCGGAGCGCTCGGCCGTCGCCTCCCAGCTCCGCGCACCGAAGCGAAGCCCGCCGAAGACCATCGCCGAGAGAAGCCCGAGCAGCGTCAGCGCGAGCAGCAGCTCGACGAGCGTGAAGCCGTGGTCTGGACGGCGGAGGCGGGCGGCCATGGTCATCGCCCGGGCAAGACGGTTCGGAGCGCGAGGCTGCGCCCGTCCGCTCCCAGAACCACGAGGCGCGCCTCCCAGAGCCCGAGTCCCGCCGCTGCGCCCCGGGGCTCCAGGGTCAGACGCCACGGCTCCCCGCTCGCGAGGCGGCCCGACCTCTCGCCCTCGACGAGGGGGATGTCCGCGCCCAGCCGGTCGATCAGCGAGCGGGCCTCGAGCAGCCGCATCACCTCGGCATCCGCGATGCGCTCATGTTCGAGCCCGGTGGCGATCGAGCGGACCGCGCTGCCGACGGCCACCGCGAGGATCACGAAGGCGACGAGCACCTCGACTAGGGTGAAGCCGCGCTCACCCATCGGCGTCGTCCATGCCGACGCGGCCGTCGAACCAGTCGACCTCGAGCCGGTAGGCGGTGCGCCCGTCGCCTAGGGTGACGATGCCGCCCGTCGAACTCCCGTCGGGGTAGAAGCGGATGCGGCCGCGCCCGTCGCCCGCGCGCTCGCGCCTGGCGGAGACCAGCTTGAGCGCCAGCCCCTCGCCGAGCGCGAGGGCGGTTGCCGACCAGTCGCCCAGGAGCGTGCGCGCCTCCACATCGACCAGGACCGCCACCTCCCTGTTCTCCCGGACCGCCCGCGCCCGCGCCTCCCGGAACTCGCCCCGGACCGCCTCCGCCGCTGCGCGCAGCCGATGGCCGGGCAGCGAGGTCTGGATCATCGGCGTCGCGAGCGAGGCGACGAGGCCGATCACGACGAGCACCACGAGCAGCTCGACCAGGGTGAAACCGGCATCGCCGCGGCGCCCCTCACCAGTTCGTGACGTCGGCATCCTCGCCCTCGCCGCCTTCGAGCCCGTCCGATCCGAGGGTGTAGAGGTCGTATTGCCCATGCTGCCCGGGCGAGCGGTATTCGTAGGGCCGGCCCCAGGGGTCAATCAGCGAGTCAGCTTTCTTGAGATAGGGCCCGTTCCAGCGCTCCGCGTTGGTCGCGGGGGCCTCGAGAAGCGCCTGCAGGCCTTCGTCCGTCGAAGGGTAGCGCCGCATGTCGAGGGCGTAGAGCTCGAGGATGCCGTCGAGCCGCTCGATCTGGATCGCGGCCGCGTCCGTGCGCGCGGCGGAGACGTATTTCAGCGCCTGCGGCACCGCGAAGCTTGCGATGAGCCCGAGAATCAGCAGCACGACGAGCAACTCGACGAGGGTGAGTCCACGCTCCCGGTCGGCGGGGCGGGGCGTTCGGGCGATAGGGGTCGGTCTGCGCATCTTCAGTCCTCCCGTTTCCGGCCTGCGGGCCGTCTAGACCTGGATTTCGTAGGAACTCAGGATCGCGCCGAGGATCGAGCCGATGATCAGCGCGACGAGGATCCCAAGGAACACCGTGACGAGGGGCGCGAGCAGCGCGAGCGCCTGCTGGATCCGCCGCTCGACCTCCTCGTCGTAGACTTCCGCCACCTGCAAGAGCATCTCCTCGAGGCGCCCGCTCTCCTCGCCGACCTCGATCAATTGCAGCGCGAGGTCGGGGAAGAGCCCGGTGGCCCGGAGCGGCCTCGCGAGCCCCTCACCGCGGGCGAGCGGCTCCGCGATTCGCCGCGCCGCCTCCTGCACCGCGCGGTTGGTCAGCGTGCCCGCCGCGATCCCCACCGCCTCGACCAGGGCCACCCCGTTGGCGCGGAGCGTGCCGAGGCTCCGGCAGAAGCGCGCGGTCTCGATCGTGCGCACAAGGCTACCGATCATCGGCAGGCCCAGCGTCCAGCGGTCTAGCCGGGCGCGCCCGCCCTCGGAGAGCCCGAGGCCGCGGATGGCGAGGAGCAGAGCGAGGAGCCCCGCGAGCAGAAGCTGTCCGTGCTCGGTGACGAGCCCCGACACCGCGAACACCGCCCGGGTCATAAGTGGCAACTCGACGCCCGACTCCTCGAGCATCGGGCGGAACTCCGGCACGACGAAGACGAGCAGCACCACCAACGAGAGCCCCGTCAGCGCCAGGACAAGCAACGGATAGGCGAGCGCCGCGCCGATCTTCGCCTTGAGCGCGACGCTCCTCTCGAGCATGCGCCCGAGCCGCGCGAGCACCTCGACGAGAAAGCCCCCCGCCTCGCCCGCCTTGACCATTCCGACATAGAAGGCGGGAAAGACTTCGCCCTGCTGCGAGAGGGCCGCGCCGAGCGACGCGCCGCTCCGGAGGGCGGCGAGCAGCCGCACCGGCACCTCGCGCATCGGCCCGGTGGAGAGGATCGTCTCGAGCTTCGCCAGCGCCCGGTCGATCGGAAGGCCCGCGGCGAGCAGGATCCGCAGCTCGCGGGTGAAGAGCATCAGGTCCTTCTCCTGCACCCGGCGCGGCCCGAAGACGCGCAAGGCGGGCAGCGCCAGCCCGCCGCCGCCGCGGCGGGGCGAGACCCGCAGGGGCACGAGGCCGCGACCGCGGATCTCGGCGATCGCCGCCTCCCGGTTGTCGGCCGAGAGCAGGCCCTTGCGGACCTCTCCGCCATCCCCGAGCGCGGTATAGTCGAACTCGCTCATCGCTCAGGCCTCTCTCGTCGTGCGCAGGACCTCCTCGAGCGTCGTTGTGCCGTCGAGCGCCTTGGCGACCCCGTCCTCAAACATCGTGCGCATCCCCTCGGCGATCGCGATCCGCTCGAGCTCGGTCGCCTCGGCGCGTTCCAGCAGGTGGGTGCGCAGCGCGTCGCTCATCGTCAGGATCTCGACGAGCATGACGCGCCCGAGATAGCCCTGCCCGCGACAGCGTGCGCAGCCCTGGGGGCGATGTAGCACCACCTCCGCGCCATCCCCTAGCCGGTCGAGCCCATATTGCGCGACCACCTCGGGCGGCGCGGCGAACGGCTCGCGGCAGTCCGGGCAGAGCCGGCGCACCAGGCGCTGGGCCGCGGCCCCCGCGAGGGTCGAGGTGAGCAGATAGGGCTCGACCCCCATGTCGAGCATCCGCGTGACGGCGGTCGCCGCGTCGTTCGTATGCAGCGTCGAGAGGACGAGATGGCCGGTCAGCGCCGCCTGCGCCGCGATCCGCGCGGTCTCGGTGTCGCGAATCTCGCCCACCATGACGATGTCGGGGTCCTGGCGCAGGATCGAGCGCAGGACATTGGCGAAGGTGAGCCCGATCCCCGGCTGCACCTGCACCTGGTTGATCCCGGCGAGCTGATATTCGACCGGGTCCTCGACGGTGACGATCTTCTTCGCGATGTCGTTGATGCGGGTGAGCGCCGCATAGAGCGTCGTCGTCTTGCCGCTGCCGGTGGGGCCGGTGACGAGAAAGATGCCGTTCGGCCGGTCGAGGATCTCGGTCAATCGGCTCCAGGCGGGGGCGCGGACCCCGAGAGCCGCGAGATCGAGCGCCACGCTGTCGCGGTCGAGCACCCGGAGCACGACCGACTCGCCATGCAGGATCGGCAGGGTCGAGACGCGCAGATCGACCGCCTTGCCGCGCACCACCGTCTTGATCCGCCCGTCCTGCGGCAGCCGCCGCTCGGCGATGTCGAGCCGGGCCATGATCTTGATGCGGCTGATCATCGCGGCGCGCAGGCTGTCGGAGACCGGCATCCCGAGCTCGAGCCGCCCGTCGATGCGGAAGCGCACCCGGAACTCCTGCTCGAAGGGCTCGATATGGATGTCGGAGGCGCGGTTCTCGACCGCGCGGGCGATAAGCGCATTGACGAGCTGGACGACCGGCGCCTCGCTCGCGAGGTCTTTGAGCCGCTCGACGTCGAGATCCTCTCCGGCACCGGCCTCGCCCTCGCGGGGGCCATCCAGCCCGCCGGGCGTCTCCGGATAGAGCGCGTCGATCGCGGCCTCGATGGTGGCCGGCTCGGCGACGCAGAGGATCGCCGGCCGCCCGGCCGCGAGCTCGAAGGCCTCCCGGGCGAACGTGTCCAGTGGGTCGGCCATCGCGACGCGATAGCCCTCCGCCGTCTCGGCGATCGGCAGGAGCCTCCGCTTGCGTAGGAACCTGGCGCTCATATGCGGGATTTCGACGGGGCATTCCGGCATGTCGGCCGGGGCGAGGAGAGGAAGGCCGAGCTCCTCCGAAAGCACCCGGGCGAGATCGCGCTCGGTGACGAGGCCGAGCGAGGCAAGGAGGCCCGGAAGGCTTCCCCGGTGGCGCTCCTGGAAGCGGAGCGCGCGATCGAGTCCGGCGCGGTCGAGTCGCTGGGACGCGACGAGCCGCTCGCCGAGCTGGCGCTCGATGTCGCCCGCCGCCTCGTCCGTCAGTCTCCCGCTCCCGCCTTCCGCCATGACGATCCTCCCGACCAAGCAACGATCCCGCTCCGCGCCTCGCGGCCTCTGGCGCGCCTTACAAAAACGATATATCTCAAATACATATTCAGAAAATATCTAAAATAGACCAATGAAATACTAGATCATTCAGAAAAGAAACTTTAGGCTCCTATCTCCCGCTCCGAAGTTTCTAAGTCCTATGCTGATCGCAACTTTGATATCCGTCAATTCCACATTTGAGAATCGCGATATTTTCAATTCGGTCGATCGGTCCGCGTCGGAACGCCGGGGCGGCGGGTCGATCCGGAGCAGGGCGGACGGGGTCGGCCGGCCATGCGGAAACCGACGGTCGGATGGGAGCGGTCCCAGTCGGCAGCGGTCGGGTTGCGCGATGGCCGCCGGCGTTCCTCGCACCCGCCTGCCCGTCGACCGAGCGGCATCGGAAGAATGTCGGCGGCCGGGAGTCAGCCTCTGTCCCCGCGGCTCAGGCGCACGGGGATCGATGCCGGTGGTGGAACTGAGACGAGTTGTAAGGATGAGGATGAGGATGAAGCCGACGGACGCACTGGCCATCGCGGCCACGCTGTTGCTCGCCGCGAGCCCGGTCGCCCTCGCCGACGACGGCGAGCAGACGATCAAACGTCTCACGGGGGGCAGCATAGACAATCAGCTGACGGTCCTGCCCGAGGACGTGTTCGGCGTGACAGTCTCGGAGGCGGAGCACGCCTTCGCGGAGAAGATGGGGTTCTTCGTCCCGAGCCAGGCGGCGAGCGGCCTGGTAGGGCCCATCGACTATCTGAACGCCGACTTGGCTTTGGTCGAGACGCGCGACAAGGCGAAGCCGCTGATCAACGTCTTCACCTACGGGCCCCTGGCGGGGGTCGAGGAGACGGCCTTCGCGCATAGCTTCCAGGACACCTTCGTCGGTGTCAGCCTCGACGACGGCGTGACCTGGAAGACGACGAATCTCTCCGAAAGCGCCGATCTCAGCTCCTTCGAACTCGGCATGTCCGGCGGTGGCGGTGGCGGTGGCGGTGGCCATCACGGCGCCAGGATCACGGTCGAGATCGACGCAGTTTCCTTCGAAGCGTTGAACTCGCGTGCCGGTATGCTCACCGTGTCGGGCAGCGCCGATCCGGGCGACACCGTTCGCATCATCAATGCGGACACCGGCCGCACGCTGTTCTTCGCGCGGTCCGACAACACGACCGGCGACTACGAGAACACCCGCGCGGTGCGTCTCAGCATGGCGCCCTGCCGCATCGCGGCCGTGGCGCATGGCGAGACCAGCGCGCCCTTCCCCGTGAGCTACCCCGACGAGGCGGGCGTCACCTGCGAAGGCCTCGACATCGCGGACTATCCGGGCGGCGTCTACTACGCGACCCACGCGGTCGCCGGCAACCGCGTCCTCGTGGCCTGGATGAGCCGGTACTGCCAGCAGGGCCAGCCGGCCTATTCCTACGCCTACGACGCCGATCCGGCCGAGGATCCGGCCGACCCGCTGGTCGTCAAGCGCACCACGCTCGCGACGGCGCTCGGGATCGACGTCACCGAAGACCTCTTCCTCACCGATCTCTTCGGCGTCGCGGGCTCGCAGGGCTCGATCGATTTCACCGACGAGGGCTATCCGCAGGCGGGCGAGGTGCCCTTCGGCTGCCTCTGGACTGC
Source organism: uncultured Limibaculum sp. (assembly GCA_964467005.1). Classification (GTDB taxonomy): domain Bacteria; phylum Pseudomonadota; class Alphaproteobacteria; order Rhodobacterales; family Rhodobacteraceae; genus Thermohalobaculum. The sequence goes on from CAYXPI010000058.1 coordinate 12,384, forward strand.
ACGCGGCGTCCTGGTGCCGGGCGACGATCCGCGCACCGAAGAAAACGTCGAGGCGTCGCACATGGTCTGGACCAAGCCCGAGCGGCTGACCTCCGGCCGGCGCGACCCCTACCGCCTCGAGGTGAAGGGCGTGGCGGGCGCCGGCTTCGCGATGACCTGGCAGGAGGACCCAGACGGCCTGCGCCCCGGGCAGGGCGAAGGTCCGGGCGAGGGCTGGTCCGGCGCGGTCGCGCACCCGAAGACCGATGTCTGGTATAGTTTCATTCCCTGGGATCGGTTCCACTATGTCGAGGATCCGGACAACCTCGCCGAGGCGGGCGGGCCGCCGGTCCACATCGCCCTCCACGACCTCACGATCTCCGGTCGGCCGCAGGCTTACTACCCGTTCGCCGTGCCGATGCGCCTGACGAACAACGACCGCTGCGTGGCGGAGGACTACAAGCCGGGCGTCACGATCGACCCGAACGATCCGGACAACGGCAACAAGTATTTCAGCTACTGCAACGAAGAAGTGGCCGTCGACTATGGCCTGCAGGACTTCTGCGCCGACATCGCCGAAATCCCGCAGGGGCAGAGCGGCGATCTTGGCGAGATCTGCGTCAACGCGGAGGGCCTGCCGAACCTCGCCAACACCGGCGCGACCCGGCCGCGGCTTTCGCTGCAGGGCTATGACCGCAACAAGGACGGCTCGACCGACAGTGCCTGGGTCATCGTCGCCATGGAAGAATCGAAGGGCCTCGGCCGCTTCGGCTTCTCGAGCGACGGCACGCCCTGCGGCGATCCCGAGAGCCCCGATCTGGGCTTCGAGGACGACTGCGAGGCCGATATCGGCAAGAACCAGTGGTACTACAGCTTCGATATGGGCCAGCCGGACAGCTCCGCGACTGCGAGCAAGCCGAACGGGCTCGTGCAGAACCTCGTCAGCCAGGGCAACCTGCTGAACCAGCCCGAGGTCGACTGGCGGACCGGCGAGTTCTACCCTGTCGTCAACACGGCCGACATGTGGGATCTCACCGGCGGGACCGGCGACTACAACTTCGACCTCTACAACACCGAGATCGCTCGCCGCGCGAGCATCCTTGTCCAGTCGGTCAAGAAGGGCGCGGCGAGCAGCTCGGGCCTCTTCTCTATCTCGTCCTGGAAGCAGGGGGCGATGCGCCAGGGCGGCCCGGCCGACACCATGTTCCGGCGCATGATGCTGCCGGAGTATCAGTCGCGCTTCGATGACCCGGCGATCACTGACATGATCGACGTCAACCCCTACGACTTCGCCAACATGGAGTGCGACCCGATCGAGCGGACCGGCGAGGCCGACATCGGCGGCTGGATCCTGGACGACGGCACCAACCCCTACTATCCAAAGGGCATCTGTCTCACGCCGGCGACCAACCTCTCCGGCACGATCCCCGACAGCTGCATCGCCGACGACGAATTGGGCGACCCGAACTGTCCGACGGTGGACTTCTCGACCAGCACCTTCGGCATCGGCTCCACCAACCCGATCCTGCAGGGCGATGTTCAGGGCGAGGGCAACACCACTCGGGTTCTCGCCTGGCACCAGTGTCCCCATGGCGGCACGTTGGCCCTTGGGAGTGAGCCCATCCCGGGCTGCGATGCCGATGCCCGCCAGGATCCGCGCGACGTTTTCAAGACGCTCAAGGACCAGAGCTGGTACAACCCGCTCGAGGTCTCGAAGGGCCACCGCGGCTTCATCGACGGGGACTTCGTGATGTTCCTCTATGCCTGGTCGCCGAACTGGCGGCTCAACGCGAAGGGCAACGACCGCTACGACCTCTACGTGCGGCGCTCCTTCGACGGCGGGGCGACCTGGGGCACGACGCCCGCAAGCTTCGAGGCCTCCGACGGCGACGCGTATAGCGGGACCGGCACCACGGTCTGCCAGATCTTCCGCACCGAGCCCGGCGCGGCGGACACCACCGAGCCGCGCGCTTGCTGGGCCTACGGGGCCGGCGCCGCCGAGCAGGCCCGCAACGTGACCCAACTCACGCGGATGCGGACCACCACGCTCGACCCGCGCTACGCCCCGACGGCGCCCGGCATCGGCGAGGCCTGCGAGAGCGTGCTGACCGAGGTCGGCGGCGACTGGGGACTCGACGTGAGCGGCTGGCTCTGCCCAGTGGTCACCGACATCGCGGATCTGCTCTTCGACGACGTCAACCGCGATCCGTCCCGCTACTTCATGGTCTACGAGACCGGTGACAACAGCACCGTCGATGTCGGCGAGGCCGAGCCGCTCGATCTCTACTACTCCCGCGCCGAGGTGTTCGGGGACCACTATACGGTCTGGAGCGAGATCGACACCGGCGTGAGCGACGTCTTCGCGGACTGCTACCCGTCGAACCCCTACGCCGACGACGACATCGCCGATCCGGTCCTCGGTTCGGGCTTCTGCAACGAGTTCGACCGGGCCAACGCCGGCGGCGACACCCATGCGAGCGAGGCCGATCTCGAGGCCAACCCGGGCGGCGCGAAGCTCTACGCCACCTGGACCCAGTGGGTGTTCGGCGACCACGAGGAGGTCGTCGAGTCGGACGCGATCAACCGGCGGATCTGGTGGATCGACGACTACCTCCCGGCCGACTGGGTCGGCGACTACCCGATCCCGAACACCGGGAACGAGTGACGCCCGCGGCCCGTCCGCGCGCCGGGCGGGCCGGACGGCCCGCCCCTGACGACCCGGACGGACCGCCTCCCACGCGGTCCGTTCTTTCTTCCGATCCCATGGCGCGTCCGATGCGCCCAATCCAGGGAGATCTCCATGGTCGACATCATTCGCGACGACGGGGGCGAGATCGTCGGCTCCCCGATGGCCGACACGCTGACCGGTCTCGGCGCCTTCGCCTATCTCGTCACTGGGCTGGCAGGGGCCGACACCATCACCACCGAGCTCGGCGACGACACCATCGAGGCCGGCTCCGGCAACGACAGCGTGACCTCGGGGGCTGGCGACGACGTGATCGACCTCGGCGTCGGCAACGACGACGCCTCCGCGGGCGCGGGCGACGACAGCGTCCGCGGCGACGACGGCACCGACGCGATCGATGGAGGCGACGGCAATGACACGCTCTTCGGCGGCAGCGAGGGCGACACGCTAACCGGCGGCTCCGGCGACGACCGGCTCGACGGCGGCCTGGCCTTCGACGTCGCCGTGTTCTCCGAGACCTCGACGGAAGTTTCCTACTATCTCTTCGGCGACCCGGACGCCCCGTGGATCGCAGTGACCGGACCCGACGGCGAGGACTGGATCCGGGCCATCGAGCGGCTCGACTTCGCAGATGTGAGCGTCGCGCTCGCCGAGATCGACCCAGAGACCGGCCTGCCTGTCGAAGACGCGCGCACCGTCGCCTATCTCTACGAGGCCGGTCTCGACCGCGACGGCTTCATCGATCTTCCAGGGCTCAACTTCTGGATCGACGCGCGCGAAGCCGGCTTCTCCGAGCAGGACCTCGCTTTCGCGTTCCTGGCCTCGCCCGAGTTCAACGACACCTTCGGCAACGCGATAGATCCCGACGAGCCCGACTATTTCGAGAACCGGGAACTCGTCGAGCAGCTCTATCTCAACGTGCTGGACCGTGAAGGGGAAGAGGAAGGTGTTCTGTTCTGGCTCGAGCGGCTCGAGACGGGCGATGTGGACCGGCCCGAACTGCTGCTGGCCTTCGCGGAGTCCGACGAGAACAAGGCCGGCTCGACCTATGTCGAGACGCTGATCGAGACCGAGCCGGGCTTCTGGGATTTCGCCTGATCCGCTCGGGCGTTGGCGGGAGCCCCCCGTGGGGGGCTCCGATGCGCCGGGGCCTCAGCCGCGGCGGCGCGCGACGAGGCCGAGCCCCGCGAGACCGACGAGGAGAAGCGGCATAGCCGCGGGCAGCGGCACCCGGGTGAGCTCTCCGTCGAGCCGGAAAGAACGGGGATCCTGACCGCCGTCGTCCACCGTGTCGAGCTGGAACTGGCTGCCCGGATCGGCCGCCTCGTTGTTGAAGGCGGCGAGGCGGAAGACGGCACTTCTCACGCCGGTGAAGGCGGACAGATCGACCGCCACGAAGTCCTGGCGGGTGTTGTCGTCCATGAAGTCGAACGACAGGACCTGCTCGAACGGCCCCCCGTTCACCGAGAGATCGAGCTCGAAATCGTCCGGCCCTCCGCCGGTGCGGTTGAGCGCGATGTCGAAGGTGGTCAGGTCGAACTCGCGGCCCGGCAGGGCGGTGAAGCCCCAGAGCCAGATCTCGTCGTCGGCGATGGCCAGCGCTGCGCTGGTGTTGTCCTGGTCGTAGTCCCGCCAGGCCCAGGTGCCGCCGGAGCCGCCGCTGTTGGCGGTGATCCCGGTGCCCGCCGACATCGGGGCGCCGGTCAGACCGGGCGCCTCCACGCTCGGCGAGAGCGTCGGGTTCGTGTCGGATCGCGCGGCCTGATACTCCAGCAAGGTCGCGGCGGAAGCGGCGCCCCCGGTGACGGTAGCGGCCACACCGAAAGCAATTGCGGATCGAATCATGACGTCTCCCCTGGTCCCACCGCAACAGTGATATACCCAAACACAGCTGTGAAACTGGCCTCAGATCAAGACGTCTCAGCGAGGCGAATCAATATAGTTCATAGTTTAGACTTTCGCGAAATACCGTCTCCATGAAAAACTATGAAATCTCGAAGGAGGGAATGCGGATATCCGCGCCTTCGATGGGGATTGCGAAGCTCGGATAGAGTGGAATCTGGAGATGATATCCGGCTTTCGTTCGCACCTGCCGCGATCGGCAAACTATGCTCGATGCCGCAGACCTCGCCTTGCGGTCTATGTGGTGGGCGGCTGGGCGGTCGCCCGTCTCAATACTACACGGAAGGCCGGTTTCCGCACTAACGGGCTGTTCAACCACGCCGCATGGATGTACTTTTTTGATCGGTAGAATCGCTTGTCCAGGAGGGGAGGGTTCCATGCAGCGTCCCGTCATTGCATTGCTCGCGTCGATCGCCGCGGCCGGAGTTTCCGCACCGGCCTCGTCCGCACCGCTCTCGGATCTCATCGCCGGCGGAAGCCTGACGCAAGGCGACGTCACCTTCAGCAACTTCCTGTTCAGCGATTTCGGAATACCTGGGGTCGATCCCGGCACGATCGAGGTGACGACCTCCGCCGCCTACCCAACGGTCAGCTTGGCGTTCGCCTTCAATCCTGTCGCGGAGGCGTTCTTTTCCGATTTCGTCGAATTTTTCCTCGACTTCGATGCCACGGTGGACGCGAATTCTCAGCGCCAGTTCAACGGCGTTACCATCTCGCTCGACAGTGCGAGCGCCGGGGGCGACGGCATCGTCCTCTTCCAGGGCGATACGCTGGTCGAACCAATCTTGCTCGAGGCGGAAATCAGTTCGCTGGTGAATTCGCCGACCGACTCTGCGTCGCTCACTCCGGTTTCTGCGCTTGCAGCATTGACCACAGTCCAGCTCGAGGCGTTCGGAGACGGGGATTCTGCGTCTTTGTCGCAAATGAGCGTCACCTTCGAGCTGACCGAAGCCGCCGTGCCGCTGCCGGCCGGCCTGCCGCTCGTGCTGACCGGTGTCGGCGCCCTCCTCCTGGCCGCGCGCCGCCGGTCGGGCTCCGCTCGCCCCACGGACGCGGTCTGAGCTGTCAATGGCGGCCGAAGATCCCGGTAGCGTCCCTGAGAGACCGCTTTCGTTGTGGCAAGTGGCGAACCGATTGAGATACGAACGATCAGTGCCCATCCTCGCGGACGAAACCGACACAACGCCAGTATCGTCGGTTTTGTCGGAGGGGCGGGCACGGAAATCCCGGCGCGCCGGGCCCCTCTAGCTATCGGCTCAGGCCCGCTCCCACACCCGCGGATTGGCGCGATAGACGATACGGGGGCGCCCTCCTTTCGAGCCTGAGCCTTGCCTATCGGCCGCGATCCAGCCGCCTTGAGTCAGCACGTTGAGGGCGGGTTCAACGTCGGCGTTGCGCCTCAGCCCTTGCCGCCCGCGGCGGATTATGTCCCGCACCGTGAACGCTTCGAGCCGCTTTTGATGGATCAGCCGGGCAAGGGCGCGGGCGGCGCCTTCCTCGGGCGGGGTCGCCGCCTCGGCATAGGCCCGCCGCGCCATCGGCAGGAGGTATTCCGCCACGAAGTGCCTGGCCCGTCCAAAATGCGCCGCCGTGATCTCGGTCGGCGGGGTCGGCGCGTCCGACGCGGCCCAATCGAGATGGGCGAGGATCAATGCGAGCCGCGCCACGAAGCCGCGGAACTTCCCGATGAACGATACAAGGAGCCCCGCCTCGCGGTCTTCCTCTTCGCGCGCCCACCGCATGAAATCGACCATGAGCGAGCGCGCTTGCTCGGCGAAGGGAATGAAACAAGGGCGCAGCTCTCCCGCATCGTCGCGCGGCATGTCGAGCCCGTAGAGGCGTTCGAAGGCGCGTTCCGCGAACTTCACATCCGGCGCGCCCTCGGGTCGCTTGATCGGCGCGAGGTCGGGCCAGATAGGCAAGAGCCGCGCCAACATCCCGTCATCCTCGGCGCGCAACAGGAGCGACGACAGCTTGTCGGGCTGGATCCCACCCAGCACGCCAACCGTGAAGCGGTCGACGCAGGCGCTGCGGCTCATTCGCTCGGCAACGTAGGACCGCCCGCCATAGACTTGGAGCCACGTCGGTTGATCGGAGCCGCCATTGGCGTAACGGGTCATGTTGCCCAGCCATCCCGCCAGTTCGTCGCGCATGGCGAGCGTTCCGCGGGGTTGTTTCGCAATCAGATCCGCGAGCCGTTCGATGGTCACGTCGTCAACGATCAGCCGCGGGATATGCGGTTCCGGGCCAGGGTCTGCCACGGTGGGTTTCTCGGGCGGTTCCTTCCCGGCCTTGATTGCGGCCTTGTAGGCTTCTTTCCAGGCGGACGCGGCGAGGGCCGCCGCTTCGTCCCGCTCTCCCCATGCGGCATGGGCCGCCTCGGCTTCCGCCCCGAGCCGCCGTTGCAGCGCCCGGAGCGGATCGATCACGGCGTCGAGGGCGGGGCTCTTTCCGGCGCTGGGCGGGCCGATCAGCATTCCCCAAAGGATCGGCGGTTCCTCCCACCCCTCCCATGGCATGGACCACCGAGCGTTCCCGATCAGCGAGCCCGCCACCGCGACAAGCGCGGCGGCGACATAATCGGGCGGCGCGCCCTTCGCCTCCGCGGCCGCATCGACCCACTGCGCCCATGTCTCACCGAACACGACAGCCCCTGGAAAAGCGGGCGGCGCGCCGCGCACCGGCCGCAGGAGTGTCATATCCGGCTCGGGCCAAACCTCGGCGTCCCCCCCTCCCGACGAAACTGACAGAACCGACAAAAACGGGTTATGGCGGGTTTTGTCGGTTCTGTCAGAGGGGTGACGCGGTTGCGTCACGCCGCTTTCGAGCCCGCTGCGGATGCTGCGCCGGGTCGCGTCAGGCTCTTCGGCCGCTAGCCCGTTCGCCGTCGCTGCGGCCCACATCTCCGCCTCAACGCGCGCCCGGTCGAGATGCCCGCCGCCGACGATTTGCCCGAGATTGTAGGCGCAGCGGTTCACGGCGTCATTGCGCCCGCCCTTCGCCGCCGCTCTGAGCGCGTAACTGCTCACCGGGTTGGCAGATAGATGTTGCGTGCGACTCGAGGATGTGAGTCAACATATGGGTGACCAAGGAGCCGAGATACCGCTTGAGCGATGCCGAGAAGGATGCGCTTCTCGATGATCAGGCGGCGTTGATCGAGGCGATGGCGGCCCGGATTGCGGAACTCGAGGCCAGGCTGTCGGCGCCCAAGAAGACCTCGAAGAATTCTCATCTGCCCCCGTCCTCGGGCACCAAGGCCAACCGGCCGGGCAAGGGGGCGAAGAAGAAACCGCGGCCCTCGCGCCCCGGGACGTCGCGGCGGCTGGCGCAGGACCCGGACGAGACGCTGCGATGCCGGGCCGACGCCTGTGGCCATTGCGGAGCGGACGTCTCCGGGCAGGCCCAGCATGTGCGCCACCGCTACGACCATGTCGATATCCCGCCGGTCGTGGCGCACACCACGCGGATCGAACTCATGGGCGGGCGCTGTGCCTGTTGCGGCCGACGGTTCCGGGCCGAGCCGCCCGAGGCCATGCCGCCGGGCACGCCGTTCGGGCCGAACATCCACGCGCTGCTCCTGTACCTCCATCACAGCCACCATGTGGGCTTCGAGCGGCTGAGCCGGATCATGGGCGAGCTGTTCGGGTTGAGCATCTCCGAGGGTGCCATCGCGAACGCGTTCCG
>CAYXPI010000059.1:0-20393 GCA_964467005.1 uncultured Limibaculum sp.
CGAACGGAATACGACCATTCCGACCGACAAGTCGCAGACCTTCTCGACGGCGGAGGACAACCAGTCCGCCGTGACGATCCGGGTCTTCCAGGGCGAGCGTGAGATGGCGGTCGACAACAAGATGCTCGGCCAGTTCAATCTCGAGGACATCCCGCCGGCGCCCCGGGGCTTGCCGCAGATCGAGGTGACCTTCGACATCGACGCGAACGGGATCGTCGCCGTCTCGGCCAAGGACAAAGGCACCGGCAAGGAGCAGAAGATCACCATCCAGGCCTCCGGCGGGCTCTCGGACGACGACATCGAGCGCATGGTGAAGGAGGCCGAGGAGAACGCCGAGGCCGACAAGAAGCGCAAGGAGCTGGTGGAGGCGCGCAACCAGGCGGAGAGCTTGGTGCACACCACCGAGAAGTCCTTGAAGGAGCACGGCGAGAAGGTCGACGACGCGGCGCGGACCGCGATCAGCGCGGCGATCGCCGACCTCAAGGGCGTGATCGACGGCGACGATGTGGAGGAGATCCAGTCGAAGGCCCAGGCGCTGGCCGAGGCCTCGATGAAGCTCGGCGAGGCGATCTACAAGGCACAGGCCGAAGCGCAGGGCGGCGAGACGGAGGCCGAGGCGCCGCAGCCGGAGGCCGAGGATCCGGCCGGCCGCACGACGCGCGACGACGATGTGGTGGACGCCGAGTTCGAGGAGCTGAAGGACGACGACAAGAAGTCGTCCACCGGCTGATCGCGCGGGGCGGACCTCCATGCTCCGCCCGGCGGCGCACCCGCCCTTCGGCGCTTTTGCCCTCCCGGCCTGGGCGGAGCGGCTCCGCGGCCTCGGCGCGGGGCTGGGTCCGGGTGCGCTCACGCGGCGGATGGCCTCGCTCCTCCGCCGGATCGTGCTCTGGGGCCGGGCGGACCCGATCGACGTCGAGCCCTTTCCCGGCCAGCGCGCGCGGCTTCACCCGCGCGACAATCTCTCGGAGAAGCGCGTGTTCGGCGCCGCGGCGGCCTGGGAGCGGGCCGAGCGTGCGGCGCTGGCCCGGGCGATGGCGGCAGCGCCCGCGCCGTTCCACTTCGTCGATGCCGGGGCCAATGCGGGGCTCTACGCCCTGGCCGTCCGGAGCCTCGGGCCCGCGCGGATCCTCGCGATCGAGCCGGAGCCCGTCACCCGCGCGCGCCTCGAGACCAATCTGGCCCTTTCGGAGGCGTGGGACGTGACGGTGGCGCCCGTGGCTCTCGGCCCCGAGGAGGGGTCCGCCCGAATCGCGGCGCCTGGACCGAATCGGGGCGAGGCGCGGCTGGGTGAGCAGGGCGTGGCGACCCCCGTGCGCCCGCTTCTGGCGCTCGTCGAGGAGGTGGGGTGGTTGCGGGTCGACGCCCTCAAAATCGACATCGAGGGGGCCGAGGCGCCGGTGCTGGCCGCCTTTCTCGGCCGTGCGCCCCGCGCCCTTTGGCCCGCTCTCGTGATCCTGGAGGCGGCCAGGGGTGCAGAGACCCCGGCCCTCGCCCTTTTGACCGGCCAGGGCTATGTGCTAGGCGAGCGCACACGACTGAACGCGATCCTCTCCTTGCCGCCCCGCCTCCGCCCCCCGACCTCGACGCCCGAGCAATCGCAATTGGACGAAGCCAATGGCAAAGCCTGACTTCTACGAGACCCTGGGCGTCGAGCGCGGCGCCTCTTCGGACGAGATCAAGCGGGCCTACAAAAAGAAGGTCCGCGAACTGCATCCGGATCAGAATCGGGACAATCCGCAGGCCGAGGCCAAGTTCAAGGAGGTGAACGAGGCCTACGACGTGCTGAAAGACGCGGAGAAGAAGGCGGCTTACGACCAGTTCGGCCACGCGGCCTTCGAGGGGGGTGCGGGCGCGCGGCCGGGGCAGCAGGATTTCTCGTCGGCGTTCTCGGACGTGTTCGAGGATCTTTTCGGCGAGTTCATGGGCGGGCGCGGCGGGCGCCGCCCCGGTGGGGCGCAGCGGGGGGCCGATCTTCGCTACAACCTCCAGGTCACGCTGGAGGAGGCCTTCAACGGCAAGAGCCAGACGATTCGCGTGCCGGGCTCGGTGGTGTGCGAGGCGTGCCATGGCACGGGGTCGGAAGGCGGCGCCCAGCCCCAGCAGTGCCCCACCTGTTCAGGCCACGGAAAGGTGCGCGCGCAGCAGGGCTTCTTCACCATCGAGCGGACCTGCCCCACCTGCGGCGGCCGGGGCAAGATCATCAAGAACCCCTGCAAGGTCTGCCAGGGAACCGGGTTTGTCCGCCGCGAGCGCACGCTCAATGTCGACATCCCGGCGGGGGTCGACACGGGCACGCGCATCCGCCTCGCGGGCGAGGGCGAGGCCGGGCCCCGCGGCGGGCCGGCGGGAGATCTCTACATCTTCGTCGACATCACGCCCCACGCGCTCTTCGAGCGGGATCGGCTCGACCTTTACTGCCGCATCCCCGTGCCGATGACCACCGCGGCGCTCGGCGGCGAGCTCGAGGCGCCGACGCTCGACGGCGGCCGCAGCCGGGTGAAGATCCCGGCCGGCGTGCAGAACGGCAAGCGCCTTCGCCTGCGCGGCAAGGGCATGCCCGCGCTCCAGCGCCCGGGACAGGTGGGCGATCTCTACATCGAGCTCTCGGTGGAGACGCCGGTCAACCTCACCACCCGGCAGAAGGAGCTCTTGCGCGAGTTCGAGAAGGAGGCGGCGAACAACAGCCCCGAGTCGAAGGACTTTTTCTCCAAGGTGAAGAGCTTTTGGGACAATATGACGGGGTGACCCCGAGGCGGGAGGGGCGGATGGCGACGTGGCTCATGGGCGCTCTGGCCGCCCTCCTTCTCACCCTGTCGGCAGGGCCGCGGCCCGCTTCCGGAGCGGAGATCGCGCAAGCGCTCGGGCCGGCGGATGTCGCGCGGATGCGTGATGTCTGCGCGCGCGCGGCGTCCCGGCGCTACGGCGTGCGCCCTGGTGCCGTCGGCACCGGACGCCCGCGCTGGGACGGGCGGCACTACCAGCTCCGGGGCGAACTCATCGAGCGCGGCGCGCGAGTCACCGTCGCCTGTCGTTACGGGCCCCGCGGCGGATTCGACCGCATGGTGGAGGTGGAGCGCCAGAAGGCGGAGCCGCCACGCGGGCCCGGCGGCTCGGAGGTGTCGCGCAAGGAGATGGAGCGCTTCTGCCGGCGCGAGGCCGCCCGGCGCTACCGGGTGGATGTGGCGCGGGTCTCGGTCAGCCGGGCCGAGCGCGCGGGCTCGGGCTTCGCCGTCACCGGGCAGGTGGGCCGCGGCCATGGGCGCGCGCGCTTTCTCTGCCGGTTCGGGCCCCGGGGCGGGTTCGATTCGATGCGCGAGATCGGATGAGCGTGGCAGCTCAGCCGATCTGGATCTTTTGCGCGGCGGGCTGGTCGGGCGTGCGCTTCGGCACGGTGATCGTCAGCACCCCGTCCTCGAAGCTCGCGGCGATCCCGTCGGGCGAGGCGTCCGCCGGCAGCCGGAAGCTCCGCAAGAACTTGCCGTATTGCCGCTCGCTGAAGAAGTAGCCGGCCTTCGCCTCGGTCCGCTCGGTTTTCTTCTCGCCCTTGACCGTGAGGACGCCCTCGTGAAGTTCGATCTCGATGTCCTCGCGTTTCACGCCGGGCAGCTCGAGGCCAATGCGGTAGCCGGCCTCGGCCGAGGCGGCGTCGGAGCGGGGGGAGAACCAGTCGGCCAGCTGGTGGCCAAAGGCTCGGAAGGGCTCGAAAACATCCGGCATCCAGCCGGGGCCATGCGATTTCTCAACCATGGGGGCGCCTCCGTGTTCGCAATCGGGATGGGTGGCGCCAGAATGCGCCGGAGAGGGCCCGCGCGCCATGACGAAGGTCAAATGACGGGCGCGGAGACGGGGGAGGTGACGGGATGAGCGGAGCGACGCCGGTGGCGGTGGTCGGGGTGGCGGGCCGTATGGGGCAGATGCTCGTGGCCGCGGTGGACGAGGCGCCGGAGGCCGAGCTCGTGGGCGTGACGGAGCGGCCGGGGCACCCTTGGGTCGGCCGGGATCTTGGCGAGGCGCTGGGTGGCCCGCCGCGGGGCCTCGCGGTGGAGGACGAGGCGCTCGAGGTCTTCGCCCGGGCCCGCGCGGTGCTCGACTTCACCGCGCCGGTGGCCACGCTGGCCCACGCGGCGCTCGCGGCCCAGGCCCGGCTGGTGCATGTGATCGGGACGACGGGGCTCTCGGCGGACGATCTCCACCGGCTCGAGGCCGCGGCCCGGCACGCGGTGATCGTGCGGGCGGGGAACATGTCGCTCGGGATCAATCTCCTCACCGAGCTCACGCGGCGGGTCTCGGCGGCCCTGGGCGAGACGTTCGACATCGAGATCGTGGAGATGCATCATCGGCACAAGGTGGACGCGCCCTCGGGCACCGCCCTCATGCTGGGCGAGGCGGCGGCGGCGGGGCGGGGGCGCGCGCTCGCCGAGCTCGCCGAGCGGGCGCGCGACGGGATGACTGGGGCGCGCCGGCCCGGCGCGGTCGGAATGGCCGCGCATGGGGGCGGGGTTGGGGTGGGTGAGCATGATGTGGTGTTTGCGGGCCCGGGCGAACGCATCATCTTGCGTCATGTCGCGTCAGACCGCATGATCTTCGCGCGGGGCGCGGTGCGCGCGGCTCTCTGGGGCCAGGCGCAGAAACCCGGCGCCTACTCGATGCTCGATGTGCTCGGGATCTGACGGACTGTGCTAGGTTGGAGGCGGATATGGCGGATGGCAGCGGGACACGGGCGGGCGCGGATGCGAGGCTTCATCTCCTCAAGCTCTGCGTTGGCGCCGCTTCGGTCGAGGATCTGGCGGCCTGGCAGACGAGCCGGGCGGCGGAGCGTCGGCGCCGCGGCGCGGTGCCGTGCCCGGTGCATGTGACCCGCATGTGGCCGCGTCGGGAGGCGGAGCTCTTGGACGGCGGGTCGATCTACTGGGTGATCGGCGGCCTCGTCGCGGTGCGCCAGCGGATCCTGGCGCTCGAGCCCGCGGATCTGGGCGACACGCTCCGGCGCTGTGCCCTGGTGTTCGACCCCGAGCTCGTGCGGACCGAGGCGCGGCCGATGCGCCCTTTCCAGGGCTGGCGGTACCTCGCGCCAGAGGACGCGCCGCCGGATCTCGGCGCGGGAGACGTGGCGGGCTCTGGGCTGCCGGCCTCTCTTGAGGCGGCGCTGGGGGCCATCGGGGTGCGCCCCCGTCCCGGCGCGTGAGAGGCGGGAGGGCCCCATGGCGCAGCTCGAAGGCCGGCTGAGGGATGTCGTCGAGCCCTTGCGCAACCACGGGGTCGGCGCGCTTCTCCAGGCGCTGGCCGAGGCCATCGAGCGAGGCGGCGAGGTTGAAGCCGAGCCCATCCGACGCGACGGCGAGGGGCGCGTGCTGCGCGCCGGGCCCCTCTCCCTGCCCGAGCGCGGGGATCTCGCGGAGACGCGGCAGGGGCGGCGGCTCGTCCGCCGGGTGGAGGGGAGCGACGCCGAGAGCTTCGAGCCCATGACGCTGGTCGCCGACGGGGGCTTCACCACCGTGTTGGCGCCCTTCGCCTGGGAGCGGGCGGAGATGGTGATCGAGGCGCGCCAGGCCGCGCCGGATTGGCGGCCGGTCCGCCTTTGGTTTCTCGAAGGGTTCCAGCCCCGGATGACCGATGTGGCACCGGATCTGGCGGGCGCGCTCCACGCGCTGGAGGGCCCGCGCAAGGTCCGCGGCGTGTGGCGTATGGAGGTGGATTTCGGCTCGGCACCGGCGGCGGCCTTTGCCGGGCTCGTCGCGGCGGTGGCGGAGACGGGCGCGCTCCGGCTCCGGATCGGTCAGGGCACCTGACGGCCCACGGGCTCGGCGAGGCGCGTGAGGTCGGCGAGGCTGTCGACATCCCCCAACCGGTCGGCAAGGCCGACGGAGAGGGGGGCGAGGCTGGCCAGCGTGTCGTCGAAGGCGTGCGCGGTCGACCATCGGGCGCCTGCGAACATCCCCGCCGGAACCGCCACGCCGCCGCGCTTGAGCCCGATGGCCCAAAAGCCGCCGTCCTCCGCCGGGCCGAGAACCGCGTCGTGCCGGGCTAGGACCGCGAAGGCTCGGGCGATCTGCGCGGCGCTGATCCCCGGGATGTCCGAGCCCACGAGGAGCGCGGGCCCCGGCGGCTGGGCGGCGAGCGCCCGCGCCATGCGGGCGCCGAGATCGCCGGGCCCCTGCGGCATCTGTCGCATGGCGGGGGGCAGCGCCCGCGAGGGCACCGCGGTGTCGGGCGCAAGCGCCACCACCGTTCGCCAGCGGGGGTCGTGCCCGACCCGGCGGAGGAGACGGGCGAGCTGGTGGCGGAACCACCATGCGGCGTCGATGGGGCCGATCTCGCGCGCGAGGCGGGTCTTCACCCGGCCCGGGCGCGGCTCCTTGGCGAGGACGACGAGGCTCCGCCCCGGCCCTCGCACGGGCGTCACGTCTCAGTTCCCCCGACGGCCGGCGATCTCGTAGACGCGCTCGATCGCCTCGAGGCAGCGATCCATGGGCGCGTTGCACTCGAAGTCGATCTCGAAGCCGCCGCGCGAGGTGCGGATGGCCAGCGTCGGGCTGCCCCGGCGACCTTGGCCATGGTGTCCGCTGTGATGGCGCCCGTGCTCGGCCCCGTGGTGGCCGTGACGGCCGTGATGGCCGTGGCGCCGGCCCTCGCCCTCGGGCGTGGCCTCGGCGGCCTCCGCCTCGGGCGCAGGGGCGCTCTCGGCCTCCTGGGCGGCGGCGGAGAGCGGAAGGGCGACGGCAAGAAGAGCCGCGGCGGCGGGCAGGGGGAGTCGCATGGGATGTCCCTTGAACTGGGGGTGAGGAGGTGCGCCGGGAGCCTAGGACCAGCCGCGCCTCCGGGCAAGGCGTCAGCGCCGGCGGCGGTAATAGCGCTCCGCGAGGCGCTCCGGGTCGGCGCCCGCGAGATAGCGGCTGACGGCCAGGATGTTGTGCGCGCCGCGGCGGATCCAGCCCTCCCGCTCGTAGTGTTCGGCCGAGGTGGTGGCGGTGGCGCCGATGGGGGCGAGGCGGCGCCGGCCGAGGCGGCGGATGATGGCCACATCCTCCATGAGGGCCTGCGCCGGGTAGCCGCCCACCGCGTCGTAGAGCGCGCGGGAGATGAGGAGGCCCTGGTCGCCATAGGGCAGGGCGAAGAGGGCGGAGCGCGTGTTGGCCCAGCCCTCGGTCACCCGCGCCATGGCGGCGCGGCTGTCGAAGCGGAGGCGGAAATAGCCGGCCCGCTCGGGCCGGTCGGCGATGTGGGCGCGGACTGCCGCGGCCCAGCCGGGGGAGAGGGCGGTGTCGGCGTGGAGGAACAGAAGCCAGGGCGCCTCCGCCGCCATGGCGCCCGCCGCGAGCTGGCGGCCCCGGCCGCGCTCGGCCCGGACGAGGTGCGCGCCGACCGCCTCGGCCACCTCGGCGATGGCGTCCTCCGATCCCGCATCGGCCACCACCACCTCGCGCACGAGGCCCTCGATCACGCCTTCCGTGAGGCTCGCGAGGCAGGGCCCGATCCCCGCCGCCGCGTTGAGCGTGGGGATGACGACGGAGATCGGCGCGCTCATGGCACCCGCCGCTCGGCCAGCGCCATGAAGGCGAGAGCGAGGCCCGCGGTGCCGAGGACCCCGAGAAAGAGCGGGAGCGGCGTGCCCTCGAACCGGGCGGCGACGGCGAGGGCGATCCCTGAGGCCCCGAGCGCGGCGAGCGACATCACCACGGCCGAGGCGGTGCCCGCGATGTGGCCGAGGGGCTGGAGCGCCAGCGCATTGAAATTGGCGAAGAGCACCGCGATCGAGAAGAAGACCGCGGCCATGGTGGCGAGGAAAGCCCAGAGCGGCGGCAAGGGCCCGAGCGCCAGGGTGAGCGCGGTGCCGAGGACGCCCGAGGCGAGGAGCCCGAGCCCCGCGAGGAGGCTCAAGCGGCGCATCCCGAGCGCCATCACCAGCCGGCTGTTGAGAAAGCTCGAGAGGGCGAAGGCCGAGGCGAGGAGCGCGAAGGCCGCCGGGAACCAGGGGCCGAGGGCGTAGCTCTCCTCGAGCACCTGCTGCGCGGTGGCGATGAAGAGGAGGAAGGGCCCGAAGGCGCAGGCGGCCGAGGCGGTGTAGCACATGGCGACCCGGTTGGTGATCACCTCCCAGAAGGCCGCGGCCATGGGGCGAAGGCTGAGCGGGCGGCGATGCTCGGGTGCGAGCGTCTCCGGCACCCCGAGGAGGTACCAGAGCGCCGCGCCGAGCGCCAAGGTGAGGTAGAGCCAGAAGATCGCCCGCCAGCCGGCCAGCGCCTCCACCCCCTGGCCCATCAGGGGGGCGAGGATCGGCACCAGCATGAAGATCGTCATCACCAGTGAGAGGATCCGCGCCATCGGCCGCCCCTCGTAGAGATCGCGGATGATCGCGGCGGCGACCACGCGCGGCCCGCCCGCACCCGCGCCTTGAAGGAAGCGTCCGAGGAGCATCGCCGCCTCCCCCTCCGCGGCGAGGCAGACCACGCTGCCCACCCCGTGCAGCCCCCAGCCGAGGAGGGCGGCGGGGCGCCGGCCCAGGCTGTCGGCCAGCGCGCCGAAGACGGGCTGGGAGAGCGCCATGCCGATGAACACCGCCATCACCAGCCAATGCCGGTCGGACGGGTCGGCGAAGGCGAGATCGGCCGAGATCGCGTCGAGCGTCGGCAGGATCGCGTCGATGGTCATCGCGACGACGGAGGTCATCACCGCGAGAAAGGCGAGAAAGGCGAACGGCGCGCGGCCGTCGCGGCGGTCGGCCTCGGTCGGCAGGGTCATGGGCGGGGGCTCCTTGCGGGCGGTATAGCGGTCGCAGCCTCGGCAGGCGATGCCTATATGGGGCGAAATCGCGGAGGTGAGCGGATGAGCGGTCTTGTGGGATGCTGGGCACCCTGGCGGGTTTGCCTGGCGATGGAGGGGGCGGACGCCAAGGCGGTGCTCCAGGGGGTGCTGTCGAACGACATGGAGCGTTTGGCCCCCGGGCGTCTCGTCTACGCCGCGCTGCTCACGCCCCAGGGGAAGTTTCTCTACGACGTGTTCGTCGGGGTCGAGGCGGGGGGGCGCCTGCTCCTCGACGTTGCGGCCGAGAGCGCGGGTGCCTTCGCCAAGCGGCTCTCGATCTACTGCCTGCGGCGTGACGCCCGGGTGATCGGGGAGAGCGGCCTTGCAATTGGCCTCGTCTGGGGCGCGGGCACGCCCGAGGCCGGCGCGCCCGACCCGCGGGATCCGGCGCTCGGATGGCGGGTCTACGCCGCGGAGGGCACGGGGCACGTCGCCGGGGCGGCACCGGGGAGCCGGGCGGAGTACGACGCGCTCCGGGTGGCGCGCGGCGTGCCGGAGAGCGGGGTCGAGCTCGTCTCGGAGGAGACCTACATCCTCGAGGCCGGGTTCGAACGGCTGAACGGCGTCGACTTCCGCAAGGGCTGCTATGTCGGCCAGGAGGTGACCGCGCGGATGAAGCACAAGGCCGATCTCCGCCGGCGCCTCGTGCGTGTGGCGGTGGAGGGTGCGGCTCCGCCCGGCACGCCGGTGCTGGGGGGCGACGGCAAGCTTGCGGGCACGCTCTACACCCAGGCCGCGGGCGAGGGGCTCGCGCATCTGAGGCTCGACCGGGCGGCCGGCGCCATGGAGGCCGGCCCGGCCCGGGTGCGCCTCCTCGAGGGCTGAGCGCTCAGCCGCCGGCGGCGAGGAGGGCGGCCAGCCCCTCCCGATAGGTGGGGTAGGCTAGGCGGACGCCGAGCTCGTCCTTGATCCGAGCGTTGGAGACGCGCTTCGATTCCGCGTAGAAGCTCCGGGCCATGGGCGACATCTCGGCCGCCTCGAAGGGCACCGCCTCGGGCACGGGCAGGCCGAGAAGCTCGGCGGCATGCGCGATCACGTCCTGCGGCGGGGCGGCGAGGTCGTCGCACACATTGTAGATCGCGCCCGGATTGGGCCGCGCGATCGAGGCGGCGAGGACGGTCGCGATGTCCTCCACATGGATGCGCGAGAAGACCTGCCCGGGTTTGACGATGCGCCGCGCGGTGCCAGCCCGCACTTTGGCGAAGGGCCCGCGACCGGGCCCGTAGATCCCGGCGAGGCGAAAGATGTGGAGGGGCAGGCCCGCCTCGGCGTGGAGGCGGGTCCAGGCCGCCTCGGCCGCCACCCGGGCGCGCCCCCGCTCGGTGGCGGGGCGGAGCTCCGAGCGCTCGTCCACCGGTCCGCCGGCCCGATCTCCATAGACCCCGGTGGTGGAGAGATACCCCGCCCAGGCAAGGCGCGGGGCCGCCTCGGCGATGTCGCCGAGGAGTGCGGCGAGCACCGGGTCCCCCTCCGGCCCCGGCGCGGCGGAAAGGAGGAGGTGGGTGGCCTCGGCCAGAGCGGGGCGCGGGTCGTCTCCCGGCCAGAGAAGGGGCTCGGCGCCGGTCGCGCGGAGGCCCTCGAGCCGCTCGGGCGCGCGCGTGGTGCCGACCACCCGCCAGCCCCGGGGCAGGAGGCGCGCGGCGAGGGCGCGGGCGCTGTAGCCGTGGCCGAAGCTCAGGAGGACGCCGCTCATCGGACGAGCCCCGCGGCGCGGGCCTCCTCGGCCACCATCGGGTGCGGGTCCGGGGGCAGCGCCGCGGCGGCGGCCCGGTCGAGCCGGGCCAGGGCCCAGAGGCCATGCGCGCGGATCAGGGGCTCCGCGTCGCCCGCCAGGCGGCGGGCGGTGGGGGCCAGCGCCGGGAGGCCCGAGTTCCCGACGGCCACGGCGACGTTTCTGAGAAGCCGCGCCCGCCCGATGCGCTTCACCGGCGAGCCCGAGAACCGGGCGCGGAAGGCCGGATCGTCGAGGGTGGCAAGCTCCGCGAGCTCCGGCGGCTCCGCCTCGCGCGGGGCGTAGGCCGCATGCGATGCGGCCGCGAACTTGTTCCAGGGGCAGACGGCGAGGCAATCGTCGCAGCCATAGATCCGGTTGCCCATCAGGGGGCGGAGCGGGCGCGGGATCGGCCCTTTGAGCTCGATCGTGAGGTAGGAGATGCAACGCCGCGCATCGAGGTGATAGGGCGCCGGAAAGGCCGCGGTGGGGCAGATGTCGAGGCACCGGCGGCAGGCGCCGCACCGGTCCGGGTGCCGCGCGCCGGGGGCGAGCTCCAGCGTGGTGAAGATCGCGCCCAGGAAAAACCAGCTGCCGAGCCGGCGCGAGACGAGATTGGTGTGCTTGCCCTGCCAGCCGAGACCCGCGGCCTCGGCCAAGGGTTTCTCCATCACGGGCGCGGTGTCGACAAACACCTTGATCTCGCCCCCGGCGCGGTCGATCAGCCAACGACCGACCTGCTTCAGCGCCTTTTTCACCACATCGTGGTAGTCCCGCCCCTGGGCGTAGACTGAAACGGCCCCGCGCTCGGGCCGGGCGAGCACGGCGAGAGGGTCCACCGGCGGGGTGTAGGGGTGGGCGAGCATGATCACGCTGCGGACCTCGGGCCAGAGCGCCTCGGGATCGGCCCGCCAGTCGATCCGATCGGCCATCCAGCCCATCTCCCCGTGATGACCCTCGGCCACCCAGCGATGGAGGGCCCGCCCGGCGTCGCGCACGTTCCCCGGCGCGGCCACGGCGAGATCCGCGAA
Organism: uncultured Limibaculum sp.; assembly: GCA_964467005.1. Lineage (GTDB taxonomy): Bacteria > Pseudomonadota > Alphaproteobacteria > Rhodobacterales > Rhodobacteraceae > Thermohalobaculum. The sequence goes on from CAYXPI010000059.1 coordinate 11,548, forward strand.
GCCCGCGGCGCGCGCCTCCTCGGCGAGGGCGCGGAAGAGGGAAGGCTCGGCGCTGTCCATCGCGGCCGAGCATAGGCCGGATGGCCGGCGGTGTCAGCGCCCGGCGACGCGGTCCGAGCTCAGAGAGGTGCGGAGGCTCTCGGGCTTGCCGCGGTCGGTTCCGTCATGCGGGTTGGCGCAGGCGGCGAGGGCGGCGAGAAGCACGGCGACGGCGGGAATCCGGTGCGCGGGGTGCATGGGCACGGCCTTTCTGCGGAGGGCGGCTGCGCCAGAGCTGTGCGGGTGCCGCAGGGGCGGGCAAGGGCCGATCACAAAGAGGTGTGCGCCGGCGAGGCGCCGCCGCCGGGATCAGAAGTCGAGATCGGCGTAATGCGCCGGCGGGCGGGGGAAGCCTGGCAGATGGTCGGCCAGGAGGCTGCGGAAAGAGGGGCGAGACTTCATCACCGAGTACCAGTCCCGCACCGCCGGGTATTCCTCCCAGGGCACGTCGCCCAGATAGTCGAGGCAGGAGAGATGGGCGGCCGCCGCGATGTCGGCGAAGCTCATGCGCGGGCCCGCGAGCCAGTTGTGCCCTTCCAGAAGGAAGGTGATGTAGTCGAGATGCACCCGGATGTTCTGGCTGCCGACCTTGAGGCACTGCCCGTCCGGGTAGCCGAGCTTGGCGAGCCGCTTGGTGACGCGCTCGAAGAGCAGATTCTCCGTCACCTCGCGGCTGAACTTGTCGTCGAACCAGTCCACCAGCCGGCGGATCTCGGCCCGGGCGTAAGGGTCCTTGGCGAGGAGCGGCGGCTCTGGCACCGTCTCCTCCAGGAATTCGAGGATCGCGTTGGAGCCCGCCAGCGTGCGCCCGGTCTCGGTGATGAGGAGCGGCACCCGTCCCGCGGGGTTGAGCCGCAGGAAGTCCAGCCGCTTCTCCCAGGGCCGCTCCTCGATCAGCTCCACCCCGATCTTCTTCTCGGCGAGCGCGATCCGGGCCTTGCGGCAAGCGGGCGAGAGCGGCAGGTGGTAGAGGCGGTGCATGGCGGGTCCCTCGGCGCGGCCGTGACCGCTCACCGACAAGTGCCCAAGCCCCGGAGGCGATGCAAGCCTGCGCTGCGCGGGGGCCCGGCGCCGTGGCTCAGAGCGACACGAGGATCGCCACCATCACCACGCTGTAGACCATGACGCTCCCGACGACGAGGCCGAGCGGGTAGTTCTTGCCGACCGCCGCCTGCGCCGCGACCGTCGCCTGGCCGATCAGATCCGGCCACGTGTAGGAGACGAAGTCGCCCTGCGTCATCATCATGATGACCTTGCCGTTCTCGTCGACGACCGGCAGGCGACGGAAGCGCTCGTTCGACATGATCCGGAGCCAGTCGATGAGATTGTCGTCCGCATTGGCGACCTTGACCTCCGTCGACATGATGTCGCGGAGCTGCGTGGCCTCCGGGTCGCGACGGGCGGCGACGATCTTTTTCATCAGATCGCGTTCGGTGACGATGCCGACCAGCGTGTCGTTCTCGTCGGTGACCACCACCGAGCCGAAGTTTCGCTCCGACATCGCCTCGGCGGCGGCGCGCACCGGCGTGTCCGGGCCCATGGTCAGGGGTTTGGGCTTTTGCGCGAATTCCGCGCGGTCCTTGATCTTCATCGGGTCCTCCTCGATTGGGTGACCCTTTGGCAACTTAACCTGCGAGACGGGCGGTCAACCCGCCGCGCCCTCTCGCCACGGGCGGCTCACTCGCCCGAGCCTTCGTAGATCAGCCGCTCGTCCATCGGCGCGACGCGCAGGATGTTGGTGGTGCCGGGCATGTTGAAGGGCACCCCGGCGGTGACGATGATGTTGTCCCGGTCCTCGGCAAAGCCGTCGCGCTTGGCGGCCCGGATGGCGGCGACGACGGCCAGCTTGAAGCGCTCCACCCGATCGGTCATCACGCAGTGGAGCCCCCAGGCGAGCGACAGCCGCCGCGCCGTCTCTCGGATGGGCGTCATGGCGACGATCGGCACGCCCGGACGCTCGCGCGAGGCGAGGAGCGCCGTGGTGCCCGAATGGGTGAAGCAGCAGATGGCCTTCACCTGGGTCGCCTCGGCCACTTCGCGGGCGGCGGCGGTGATCGCGTCCGCCACCGTGCGGCGTTCGATCCCAATGTCGAGCTCCATCGCCTTGGCGAAGAGCTCCTCGCCCTCCACGTTGCGGGCGACCGAATCCATCATCGCGACGGCCTCGACCGGGTACTGACCGGCCGCGCTCTCGGCGGAGAGCATCACGGCGTCCGCCCCCTCGTAGATCGCGTTGGCGACGTCCGAGACCTCGGCCCGGGTCGGCATGGGCGAGGAGATCATGCTCTCCAGCATCTGGGTGGCGACGATCACGGGCTTGGCCACCTTGCGGCAATCGCGGATGAGGCGCTTCTGGATGGGCGGAAGCTCGGAGATCGGCATCTCGACACCGAGATCGCCGCGGGCCACCATCACGCCGTCGACCACCGCGAGGATCTCGGGGAAGCGGGCGACGGCGGCGGGCTTCTCCACCTTCACCATCACCGCCGCGCGCTCGCCGATGATCTCGCGGGCCTCCAGCACGTCCTCCGGCCGCTGCACGAAGGAGAGCGCCACCCAGTCGACCCCGAGCTCGAGCACGAAATCGAGATCGCGCCGGTCCTTCTCGGTGAGGGCGGCGAGCGGCAGCACCACATCGGGCACGTTCACGCCCTTGTTGTTGGAGATCTCGCCGCCGTTCAGCACCTCGCACTCGGCATGGGCGGGGTCGCAGGAGAGGACGCGGAGGCTGATCTTCCCGTCGTTGACCAGCAGGCGCGCGCCGGGCTCGAGCGCCTCGAAGATCTCCGGGTGGGGGAGCTGGACCCGCGCCGCGTCGCCGGGCGTCTCCTCGAGGTCGAAGCGGAAGGCCTGACCGGTCTCGAGGCTCACCGGCCCCTCGGCGAAGCGGCCCACGCGGAGCTTCGGCCCCTGGAGGTCGCCGAGCACGCCGATGGGGCGCTCCATCTCGTGCTCGATCTCGCGAATATAGCCGTAGCGCTCGCGGATCTCGTCGTGGCTGCCATGGCTCATATTCAGGCGAAACATGTCCACGCCTGCGGTGAAGAGCTTGCGCAGCATCTCGCGGCTGCTGCTCGCCGGCCCCACCGTAGCGACGATCTTGACGTTTCTCTGGCGTCGTTGCATGCGCGCATCCCTCCTGGCGCTGGCCTCCCCGGCTCGCCCTCGCTTATCGTCCCCGGGGGCGCGAGTTTCAAGGATGCGGGAGGCGGGCATGGACGACGGTGGCGCAGGCGGGGCGGTGGGACCCGTGGAGCTGGTCGCGGCCGCGACGGCCCGGGCGGGTCGGGTGCGGCCCCTCCTCGTCTGCGACCATGCGCGCAATCGGGTGCCGCCGGAGATCGGCTCGCTCGGCCTGCCGGAGGCGGAGATGGCCCGGCACATCGCCTACGACATCGGCGCGCGCGGTGTGACGCTCGGCCTCGCCGCCCGGCTCGGTTGCGCGGCGGTGCTCTCCACGGTCTCGCGCCTGGTGGTCGACCCCAACCGGGCGGAGGACGACCCGACGCTGGTGATGCGCCTTTACGACGGGACGGTGATCGAGGGGAACCGCCGGCTGAGCGCGCACGAGATCGAGCGCCGGATCGTCGCGTATCACCGCCCCTATCACGCGGCGATCGACCGGGCGATCGACGGCATTCTGGCCGAGGGGGCGGAGCCCGCGCTCATCTCCGTGCATTCCTTCACCCCGCGGCTGGCGGGGCGGCCCTGGCGGCCTTGGCATCTCGGGCTTCTCTGGGACCGGGACGACCGGCTCTTGCGCCCCCTCGCCCGGCGTCTCGAGGCCGAGCCGGACCTGGTGGTGGGGGAGAACGAGCCCTACACTGGGCGCCTCGAGGGGGACTGCATGTGGCGCCACGGCACGAACCGTGGGGTGGCGCATGTCCTCATCGAGATCCGCAACGACCTCGTCGCCGACCGGACGCGGGAGGAGGCCTGGGCCGCCCGGCTCGCCCCCATCCTCTCGGACGCGCTGGCGGAGCTTGAAGAGGGCGCCGGTGGAGCCCCAGATGGGGGCGAACGCAACCGGTGACGGGAGAGACCGAGATGAGCGAGAGCGAACTGGAGCGGGAGCGCGAGGCGCTGGAGGCGGCGGCCTATCGGCGGCTGCGGGATCATCTGCGCGCGCGCACCGATGTGCAAAACATCGACCTCATGATCCTGGCAGGCTTTTGCCGGAACTGCCTCAGCAATTGGTACCAGGACGCGGCGGCGGAGCGGGGCATCGCCCTCGGCAAGGCGGAGGCGCGGGAGATCGTCTACGGCATGCCCTACGAGGATTGGCGCGACCGCTACCAGACCGAGGCGACGCCGGAGCAGATCGCGGCGATGGAGGCGGCGGCGAAGGGTCACTGAGCCGCCCGTTGCGCGCCGTGGCTGGGGGCGCTACACCGCCGCCTTTCCGATGGGAGGGACCGAGCCATGGACGAGCGGACCGACGACATCTCCGGCGCGGGCGTGCACAGCTTCTCCGAAGGTCAGCTGAAGGCGCTCGTGGAGCGGATCGAGCGGCTGGAGGCGGAGAAGGCCGAGATCGCCGACCAGATCAAGGAGGTTTATGCCGAGGCCAAGGGGCATGGCTTCGACACCCGGATCTTGCGCAAGGTCGTGAGCTTGCGCAAGCGCGACGCCGAGGAGCGGGCGGAGGAGGAGGCGCTGCTCGACACTTATCTCTCCGCCCTTCTGAAGGCCGGGGCCTGATCCCTCAGCCCGGGCAACGCTCGGCCGCGCGGTCCTCCTCTTCGGCGTCGTCGCCCGGCGCGAGGCCCATCTCGTCGATCTTGCGATAGAGGGTCGAGCGGCCGATGGCGAGGCGCCGCGCGGTCTCCGACATGCGCCCGCGATAGCGCTCGAGGGCGAGGCGGATCGCCTCCCGTTCGATCTCCACGAGCTTACGGATGTGCCCGTCCGCACCGAAAAAGCCGTCCGGAGACGGCGTCGTCTCGGGAGCTTGCGCCGGCACGTCCTCCGCGGGCGCGGCGGGCTCGGCCGAAGGGCGGGGCGCCCGCGGCCCCGCCGCGATGCCGCGAAGATCCTCGGGCGCGATCTCCGTCCCCTCGGCCAGCACAACGGCCCGGTGCACCACGTTCTCGAGCTGGCGCACATTGCCGGGCCAGGGGGCGGCCTCCACCGCGGCCATCGCGGCCGCCGCGAACCCCTTGATCGGCGCCTCCTCCGCCGCGGCGAAGCGGCGAAGGAACATGGCGGCGAGGGCCGGCAAATCCTCCCGCCGCTCCCGCAAGGGGGGCAGGGTGAGGGGGAACACGCCGATCCGGTAGTAGAGATCCTCGCGGAACGTCCCGTCCTCGATCATCGCCTCCAGGTCCCGATTGGTCGCGGAGATGAGCCGGATGTCCACCGGCACGGGAGCCGAGGCGCCCACCGGGTCCACCTCCCCCTGCTGGATGGCGCGGAGGAGCTTCACCTGGGCGTCCGGCGGAAGCTCCCCCACCTCGTCGAGGAAGAGCGTGCCGCCCGAGGCGTCCTGGAACTTGCCGGGCCGGCGCGCCGTGGCCCCGGTGAAGGCGCCCTTCTCGTGCCCGAAGAGGATGGACTCGATCAGCGTCGAGGGCAGGGCGCCGCAATTGACGGCGACGAAGGGCCCGCCCGCCCGCTCGGACGAGCCGTGGATCGCCCGGGCGAACACCTCCTTGCCGGTGCCGGATTCGCCGGCGATCAGCACCGGGATGTCGGACCGGGCGGCGCGGCGGGCGAAGGCGATGGCGCGCCGGGTGGCCGGCGCCTGGGCGATGAGATCGTCGAAGGACAGGCGGTTGTCCTGGCTGTTCGAGAGCCGACGCACCTCGCTCGTCAGCGCCGTGATGCGAAGCGCGTTGGCGAGCGAGACCTCCAGCCGCTCCGCGCCCACCGGCTTGGCGAGGAAGTCGTTGGCCCCCGCGCGCATGGCCTCGACGGCCCGGCTCACCGAGCCGTCGGAGGTGAGCACCAGCACCGGGACGCCGAGCCCTGCGGCGCGCAGGCGCTTCAGCACCGAGATGCCGTCGAGATCCGGCATGTTGACGTCGAGCAACACCACGCTCGGCGGCGCGTGCCCCGCCGGGCCGGGGCCCGTCAGCCGGGCAAGCGCGGCCTCGCCCCCGCCCGCCTCCTCGGTGCGATAGCCGGACGCCTTGAGAAGGGCCGCGAGGTAGCGCCGCTGGGCCGCGTCGTCGTCGACGATGAGGACGGTGTGGGTCATATACGGCTCTCTCCGGTGACGGCGGGTCGGGAGATGACAGCGCAGAGGCGTTGATTTTCTGTCACTTCCGGGCCTCTGAGCGCCGGTCCACAGGCGCCGCATTCACTGTTGTGAAAACGCGACTGCGTCCGCACAATGCCCTGCGGGTGAACCTTTTGCCCGCGCCGCGCATTGTGATTCCGTCGCGTTCATGCAATGCCATTCGCTGCGTGCCGGACCTGGGGGCCGGAATAAACACACCGACGGGCCCGAAACTGCGGAGCTCGATACGAACGGAGAGAGGGATGAAGACTGCTATTCGTCTGATGCTGGGCGTCTCGGCGCTCGCCGTCGCGGGCTGCACGTCGCTGCCGGGCGCGAACCTTGGCAAGACTTTCTACGCGGAGCCGTATCTCGCGGCGGATCGTGGCGGCCCCGGCTTCACCGGTGCGCTCGCGCAGGAATACACCCAGCTCGGCCGCGATCAGGCGAAGATGGTGCGCTGGATGAACGCCACCGCCTTCATCACCAAGGCCGAGCAGGCCGAGGCCGGCACCGAGCCGCAGCCCTGGACCCCCGACCAACTCGGCGTGAACGGCGACGCCGCCGCGCGCTACCAGGAGGTCGTCGCGATCATCGCGGCCAACAAGGCGGAGCGGCCCGAGGCCTGCGCCCGCGCCCAGGCGATGTGGGACCAGTACCTCACCGTCCTGCGTGCCGAGGCGGCCGGCGCCAAGTGCCCGCTGACCTCTGAGGACGCGCTCGCGATGCTGAACGAGGCGCTGAACCAGTGCCAGCCCGGCGTCGGCCCGGCGGACTTCATCGTGTATTTCGGCTTCAACCAGACCAACCTCACCGAGCGTGCGCGCGGCGTGATCAACGACGTGGTCGCCTCGTACAACGACCTCGGCGCCAGCGCGGTGTCCGTCGTCGGCCACACCGACACGGTGGGGTCGGTCCAGTACAACCAGGGGCTGTCGGAGCGCCGCGCGAACCGCGTCGCGAACGCTCTGGTCGATCTCGGCATCCCCGCCGGCCAGATCGCGACCGCCGGCCGCTCGGAGCTCGAGCCGGCCCGGATCACCGGCGACGGCGTGCGCGAGCCTCTCAACCGCCGCGCCGAGATCAGCCTCTCGCGCTGATCGGCCCGCACCGGCTTCCGCAACGCCCCGTGCCGCAAGGCACGGGGCGTTTGCATTTTTGAGCGTCCGGGGATTGGCCCGAGGGCCGGCGCGGCTTAGCTCCCACATCACACGATAAAGGAACGCCGCCATGCCCCGTCCCGCCGCCCTTGCCCGTCCGATCCCGCGCGACACCGCCGCGAAGGCCAAGCCGGGCGGCGCCCCCGGCGCCCTGCCGGAGTGGGACCTCACCGACCTCTACGAGAGCATGGATGCGCCCGAGATCGCCGCCGATCTCGCCGCCGCCGGGGCGGAGGTTCGCGCCTTTGCCGAGCGCCATAAGGGCCGGCTCGCCGATCTCGACGGCGGCGCCCTTGCCGAGGCGATCACGGCCTATGAGAGGATCGACGCCCGGCTCAGCCGCGTGATGTCCTTCGCCGGGCTCCTCTACGCGCAGAACACCGCCGACGCCGATCGCCGCAAGTTTCTGGGCGACTGCCAGGCCAAGGTCACCGACATCACCGCGCCGATCGTCTTCTTCACGCTCGAGCTCAATCGGATCGACCCCGCAGCCCTCGAGGCCCGGCTCGCCGAGAGCCCCGAGCTCGCCCGCTACCGCCCCTGGCTCGGCCGGGTGCGCGCCATGCGGCCCCACCAGCTCTCGGACGAGCTGGAGGAGTTTTTGCACGACCAGTCGGTGGTGGGCGCCGCGGCCTGGAACCGTCTCTTCGACGAGACGATGTCGTCCCTCACCTTCGAGGTCGCAGGCGAGGAGGAGCCCCTTGGCCTCGAGGCCACGCTCAACCTCCTCTCGGACCAGGACCGCGACCGCCGGCGCGCGGGCGGCGAGGCGCTCGCGACCACGCTCAAGGGCAACATCCAGCTCTTCACGCTCATCACCAACACGCTGGCGAAGGAGAAGGAGATCGAGGACCGGTGGCGGAAGCTCCCGGCGCCCGATCACGGCCGCCATCTGGCAAACCAGGTGGAGCCCGAGGTGGTGGATGCGCTGCGCGAGGCCGTCATGGCCGCCGCTCCGCGCCTCTCCCACCGGTACTATGCGATGAAGGCCCGGTGGCTCGGCCTCGACCAGCTCGACTTCTGGGACCGGAACGCGCCGCTTCCGGAGACGGACGACCGCGAGATCGGCTGGGAGGAAGCCCGCGCCACGGTGCTCGACGCCTATGCCGGGTTCTCGCCGCGGATGGCGGAACTCGCGCAGCCCTTCTTCGAGAAAGGCTGGATCGACGCGCCCGTGAAGCCCGGCAAGACCCCCGGCGCCTTCGCCCACCCCACGGTGACGGACGCGCACCCGTATGTACTGCTCAACTATCTCGGCAAGACGCGGGACGTCATGACGCTGGCGCATGAGCTCGGCCATGGCGTGCATCAGCGTCTGGCGGCGGGGCAGGGCGAGCTCCTGTCGCGCACGCCGCTCACGCTGGCCGAGACCGCCTCGGTCTTCGGCGAGATGCTGACCTTCCGTCGCGTGCTCTCCAGCGAAAGCG
>CAYXPI010000060.1:0-20198 GCA_964467005.1 uncultured Limibaculum sp.
GGACGCCGCCCGGGCGCTGCCGCCCGCCTCCGAGCATGAGGAGATCCGCCGCGCCCATCGGGCCGCCCTCGACAGCGCCCGCGCCCGGCGCGCCGCGGCCGAGGCCCGTCTCGCCGAGCGGCGCGGCGCGGGGCCCACGCCCGAGATCGCCGCCGCCGCCGTCCGGCGCCTCGAAAACGCCCTCGCCGCCCGGCAGGAGGAGGGCGCCCGGATCGGCGAGGAGATCGCACGGCTCGAGGCACGCCTCGCCGTGGCCCAGGCGGACGGGATCGGCGAACGCGCCGCCCGGGCCGTCGAGATCCGTCGCACCGCCGAGGCCCGGCTGTCCGCCCTCGGCGCCGAGCTCGCCGCGCTCCGCCGCCTCCGCACAGCCCTCGCGGCGGCCGCCGCGGCGGCCCGGGCCCGGGTCTTCGCACCCCTCGAGGCGGAGCTCCGCCCGCTCCTCGCGCTCCTCTACGGCGGGGCGGAGATCGGCTTCTCCGACCGCGGCCTCGCGCCCGAGACGCTCTCCCGCGGCGGCCGGTCCGAGCCGGTCGACCGGCTCTCCGGCGGCACCCGAGAGCAGATCGCCGTGCTCACCCGCCTGGCCTATGCCCGGCTGCTCGCGGCCGCCGGACGCCCCGCCCCGGTGATCCTCGACGACGCCCTGGTGTTTTCCGACGACGACCGGATCGAGGCGATGTTCACCGCCCTCGAGGCGCAGATCGACCGGGTGCAGATCCTCGCCTTCACCTGCCGTCAGAGGGCGTTTCAGAGCCTCGGCGGCCGTGTCCTCCGCCTCGTGCCCTGGGAGCCCGCGCCCGAGTGAGAGGCCCCCGCGCGGCGGCGGAGGCCGATGGGGGGCACGCCCGCTGCCGAGGGCGCGCCGCCGGACCGGGTGGGCGGGGCCTCCGACGCCGCGCGGCCCCCGCCGATGCGCCCCGCCTCAGGCGAAGGCGAAGACGCCGTCGTCCACCAGGCCCGCATAGGCCTCCGCCGCCTGCTCCGAGCTCGCGAGATCGGCGATCACCTGGCCCCGCGTGGCGGTGCCCGCCTCCAGCTCGGCCAGGAACTGGGTCCGCTCGGCGCCGCTCACGGTCCCGTCGAAATTGCCGATCACCGCATCGAGGAAGGCCTCCGCGTCGAGATCCGCGCCGTTCACGGCCGCGAACTCGTCCGAGAGCGCCACCGCCTCGCCGAAGCGCTCGAGCGAAAAGCTGCCGTCCTCGACCAGGGCGCCCCAGAAGGCCGCGCCGCCCATGTCGTAGACCCGGTCGAAGCCGATGTCGTAGCCGATGGCGGTGAGCGCGTAGGCCGCCTCGTCCCGGGCCTCGGCCGCGCCGTCGGTGAAGACGATGCTGTCCGCGTCGAGGAGCGTGGCCGCCTCCCCGCCCTCGGCCGGGGCGAGCGTGACCCCGCCCTCGGTGGTGCCGAGGGTGGCGTCCGCCAGCGCCGCGTCCGTCACGGTCACGGTCTGGGCCCGCACGGTGGTCTCGGTGCCGAGCTCGATCGAGGCCTCGTCCTCGAGCCGGGTGCCCGCCTCGATGTTGCGCGGGTCGAAGTCCGGGTTGCCGGGCACGAGGCCCACCGTCTCGATCACGGTGCCGAGATCCGTGTATTTGAAGTTCACGTCGAAGTTCTGGATCTCGCCGTCCTCGGGGTCGCCGAAGACGTTCTGCGGCTCGTTGTTGCCGTCCTGGGTGACGAGGAGGCCGTTGGGGAAGGCGTCGCCGAGGCCCGCCGAGACGATCTCGAGCCCGTCCGATTCCTGCACCCCGTCGACCCCATCGCCGGTGATCGCGAAGCGGCCCTGATACTCGCCCGTCAGCCGGTCGAAGGCCACGAAGGTCGCGTTGCCCTGGGAGGAGACGAGGATCGAGCCCGTGCCGTTCTCGCCGTAGTGGATCGAGACGCCCTCGAGATCCGGGGTGAAGAAGGGCGCGTCGATGGGCGCGATCACGGTCAGGTCGTCGCCCGCATCCGGCTCCGCCTCGAAGGAGACAAGGCCGATCTCGTCCTCGACCGAGACGTAGACGAGGCCGAGCTCGCGATCCACCGCGATGCCCTCGGACTGGAAGTCCTCCGGGTCGCCGTCGCCCACGGGCAGCTCGATGGTGCGCACCACCTCGTAGCCCACGGTGCCGGCCGCGTTGGGCTGGATCTCGACCTGGACGATCTGGTTGCCGTCCGCCTGGGTGACGAAGGCGTATTCCGTCCCGTCCTCCAGCGAGGTGTAGGTGGTGAGGCCATAGGCGGTGGCCTCCCCGTCGTCGACGCCGAACAGCGAGGCGGGGGCGTTGCTGGCCGTGATCTCGCGGAGCTCGCCAGAGGGGTCGATCTCGAAGAAGGCGATGCTGTCGTTGGCCCGGTCCGACACCACGGCGACATCGCGCGCGGTGCCCGCCACCACCAGATCGTAGACGATGTCCACGTTGTTGTAGCGGATGGCGTCGGGCTCGAGGCTGAAGAGCTCCTCGCCCGCGAGGTCGTAGACCCGGAGGCCGCCCTCCTTGGCGGTGACGATGACGAGCGAGGCGCCCGCGTCGTCCGGATTGATCCACACCGCCGGGTCGTCCGGGTCGTTGCCGCCGTCGCCGTAGATCTCGGCCTGGACCGCGACGCCGGTGTCCGGGTTGTCGGTGAAGAGGCCGTCGATCCCGGTCTCGAGGAAGATCTCGTAGGTCTCCTCCGGCGTCGTGAGAGTGCCGTCGAGGTCGATCTGGAAGTTGGTCTCGTCGCGGTGGGTGTAGGCGTGGACCATGAGCCCCGCCGCCTGCGCGTCGTCCACAAGGCCGCTCTCGACGAAGGAGAAGTCGTCGTTCGCGAGGCCCGGCTGGCTGATCACGGTGGCGAGCGAGGGGCCGAGGCCCTCGGCATAGGTCGCGACCTGCGCCAGGCCCTCGGGCGCGAGCAGGTCGGCGAAGGTGGTCTCCGCGGTGATGAAGCCGCCGAGGCTGTCATAGACCGTGGGGTCGCCGCCCTCGATGCCGAGGATCCCGAAATGGTAGAGGATGTCGATCGGCGGGAACGCCGTCGCGCCGAAGGAGAGCTGCACGAGCGGCAGATCCAGGCCGGCGGCGGGCAGGATGTTTTCGTTGAGATCGAGGAGGTTCTCGAGCCCGAAGGACTGGATGAAGATGTCCTCGGGGTCGGTGAAGCCCGTCTCCACCAGCGTGTCGACCAGCAGCTGCGAGGTGTTCACGTTGATCAGCGTGCCGCCGTTCACCTGGTCGAGCGTGCCGTTCTGGTTGATGTCCTCGCCGTCGTCGAGGGTGCCGTTGCCGTTGGCGTCCTCGTTCTGGTAGCTGCCGATGTGCTCGAAGAAGAGGGGTTCCTTGGTCTCGGGATAGATGCCGACGCCCGCGGCCTCGGCGATCTCGATGATCTCCTCCAGCGTCGGGATCTCGAATTGGTCGTCGAAGGCCGCCGATTGCGGGCGCAGATCCGGCTGGTCCTCGCGCGCGCGGAGCTCCTTGATCTCGTCGAGCGTGAAGTCCTCCGCGAACCAGCCGGCGATCGTCTGCCCGCCGAAGCCCGGAAACTCGGGGATGAAGGTCTTGATCGTCAGCTTGTCGGCGAACTGGGGCAGATCGGCGACGTTGGTGGTCTCGAAGGTGACGATGGGGTCGCCGTTCGCGTCGAAGACGATCTCGCCGTTCTCGTCGAGCTCCACGGTGGCCAGCCAGGGCTCGTGGCGGGCGATGAGCTCGCCATCCGCGGTGAGCACGAGATCGGGCTCAATGAAATCCGCGCCGGCGTCGATGGCCAGCTGGTAAGCTTCCAGCGTGTGCTCCGGCCGGTCCGCCGAGAAGCCGCGATGGGCGATCACCAGCGGCTCGGGGCCCGGATAGCGGAGGATCGAGGGCGTCTCGAGCTCCGCGGTCACCGCGGGGATGTCCTCGAGCTCGAGGTTCACCACCAAGAACTGGTTGGCCTGGGGCCCGAAGGCGGAGAAGTTGTCGTCCGACATCACGATAAGGGGCACCGTGCCGTCGGCGTTGACCGGGCCGAGGGCGAGGCCCTCGATGTTGTCCGGCTCGATGCCGAAATCGGCCTCGAGGTCCACGAGGAGGCGCTTCTGGAGGAGCTCGTCGACGAGCGGCTCGATCTCGCCGTCATCCTCCTCGAGGGGCAGCGCCGCGACGCCCGAGACATCCGTCGCGCCCTGGGTGGTGGTGAGGTAGACCTTGCCGGTGTAGCCGCGGTCCTCCAGCGTCGCCTCCTCGGGCAGCGAGAAGGAGCGCTCGAGCGCGATCAGGGTGCCCTCGTTGTCCAGCGCCAGCACCTCGACGAGGCCCGAATCGGCGAAGCCCTCCGTCGGCACCGCGATGGGGTCGACCGGGTAGACATACTCGGCCACCGCCTGGCCCGTGGTGAGATCGTACTCGATGATGCGCGAGAAGGCCGAGGTGTCGAAGGTGGCGCGGCCGCCGTCCTGGATGAGCCCCCCCTCGGTGCCGACGTAGAGCGTGGTCCCGTCCGGCGAGATCGAGAGCGCCTCGAAGCCCAGATTGTTGAGCACGCCGCGGGTCTGCTCGTCGCCCAGCGCATCGGGGATGAACTTTGCGTCCACCGGCGCTTCGGCGAGGAGCTGGCCGTTCGGCGAGAACTCGTAGATCGCCGGGGTCCCCTCGAAGTCGCGCTCGGACGAGATGAGGAGGTTGCCGTTGGAGCCGATGGCGATGCCTTCGAGATCCGGGTTGAGGGTGTTGAGCGGCAGCACGCCCTCGGTGGTGATCTGGGTGAGGGTGATCACGTCGAGCACCGTGACGTCGCCCTCGTCGAGGCTGCCGTCCGAGAGGTCGATGGCGAGCTCATAGACCCGCGGGCTCGACAGGATGGTGCCGTCCTCGGCCTCGGTGCCGCGGTCGTCCGACACCGCGAGATAGGTGCCCGTGATCGGGTTGCGCACGAGGCCCGAGAGCCCGCCGATCACCGTCTCGTCGAACTCGGTGCCCGAGGGGATCTCGACGAGGCCGCCGAAGCTCGTCGCGGTCACATCCGTGCGGTCGGGGTCGTTCGGCGTGCCCTGGTCGGTGACCTCGAGATCGACGAACACCATCCGGTGGTCCGAGGTCGGGAAGGGGAAGGTGCCGGTGAGCTCGAAGAGGGGATCGGTGGTGCCCGGCCAGAAGACGCCGCCGCCTTGGTAGGTGAGGCCGGCGGTGGAGGGCAGCGCGTAGTCGACCCGGAGGTTGCCGACCGTGGTGTCGGGCCCGAAATCGGCGGTGTCGAAGGCCGGGTCGCCAATGTGGGTGTCGTTGAGCGCGCCCTGGAGCGCCGCCTGCTCGCGCCCGCCGACGCTGCCGGGGGTTGCGCTCTCATCGGTGGTCGAGCCGAAGATGTAGGGGCTCTCGAAGAACTGGTTGGCCGCGCCGTTCCGGCTGTCGCCGTCGAAGGGATCGGCGTTGTAGTCGCCCACGATCACGAAGCGCGCGCCGGGGGCGAGCCCGCCGGTCACGCCCGCGTCGTCGTAGATGTAGTCCGAACCCGCGACGTAATCGGTCCAAAAGCGGATCTCGTCGAAATTGAGCTTCCCGTTCAGATCCTCGGCGCCGTCGAACACGGGCGGGGTGGGGTGCGCGGCCAGCACATGCACGGTCTCGCCGTCCACGATCACCGGCACATCCACATGGTTCTTGGCGGAGAGGCGCATCTGCATCGCCTCGTCCTCGGTGAAGAAGCTCGTGTTGGGGTCGTCCGGGTTCGCGGGATCGAAGGGGCGCGCGGGGTCGAAGAGCGGGCGCTCGCCCTCGGTGATGTCGAAGAGCTGGGCGTCCGGCATGTCGGCCCAGAGAAATTCCTGGAAAGTGCGGATGTTGTCGGTGTCGATCTCGTATTTCGAATAGATCACATAGCCGAACTGGCCGGGGAACTGGCCGAAGCCGAAGCTGTCATTGGCGTAGGTGAAGCTGCCGAGATCGGCCTCGGTGGCGATGATGCCGTCGTTGTTCTTGTCGAAGCCGGTGAGGATGCCGGTGTTGGACGGCGCGACATAGACAAACGGGTATTCGACCGGGTCGACGCCGTTCTGGCTCACCTCGAGATAGTTGTCGCGGAAGAGATCGGCCGCGGCGCCATCGGCGTCGAAATCGAACTCGTTGACGAGCACGACATCCGGGTTGGCGCGCTGGATGATCTCGGCGACCGCCTGGGCCTGGACGTTGTCCGGGGTGGAGAGATCGGCGATCAGCTCGCCCTCGGCGCTGCGGTTGAGCGACGCGTTGAACGAGGCCACGCGGAGGTCGGTGCTCATATCTGTCCCCTCGATGTGATTGTTTGGAATCCGAGCCGGCGGAGAGTGGCGCCGGGCCATGCAGCCGGCGCGACACTGGCGTGACAGTTTCGTGTCGGCCCCGGCGGCCTCCCGCGGCGGTCGCCGCCGCCCGGGCTTTCGCATTCCGGGAAAGACCGCTACGCTCCGCGGTTGAGAGCCGGTGTCGCCGGCCGCGGGGACAGAAAGGACAGGCGATGGCGCAGCGCAACCGGAGCGGGCGTGGCGTGGCCATGGGGCTCGGTGGGGTGGTCGGGCTCGTGGGGCTCACCGGGCTGCCGGTGGGCTACGCTCTGGCCGGGCCCCGCGGCGGGCAGGTGACCCACGGCCAGGCGGCGATCCAGCGCCAGGGCGCGGTGACGACGATCACCCAGACCACGGGGCGTGCGGCCCTCTCCTGGGAGAGCTTCGACATCCGCCAGGGCGAGGCGGTGCGCTTCCAGCAGCCCTCGACCTCGGCGATCGCGCTCAACACCGTCACCAACCGGCGCCCGACCGAGATCCAGGGCGAGCTGACCGCCAACGGCCAGGTCTGGATCCAGAACCCGGACGGCGTCCTCTTCGGGCGCGACGCTCAGGTGGATGTGGGCGGGCTCCTCGCCACCACGGCGCGGATCGACCCCGCGGAGTTCGCCGAGGGCGGCGGGCGCTTCGAGGGCGGCCAGGGCCAGGTGGTCAACCGCGGGTCCCTCGTCTCGGGCGAGGGCGGCGTGGTGATCGTGGCGCCCGTGGTGGAGAACTCGGGCCGGATCGCGAGCGAAGGGAGCGTGGACCTCGCGGCCGCCACCGGCTTTGCCGTGGATTTCGAGGGCGACGGCCTCCTTCAGGTCGTCGTCGACCCGGCCGAGGCCCAGGCGCTCGAGATCGTCAACACCGGCGAGATCCGCGCGGGCGCGGTGCGCCTCACCAACGCGCAGGCCGACGGGGTGCGCGACAGCGTCGTCTCCCTCGGCGGCATCGTCGAGGCGACCGGCCTCGCGGAGGTGGACGGCGAGATCGTCATCACCGGCGGGCAGACGGCGGCGATCACCGGCGAGCTGCGCGCGAGCGGGGCACAGACGGGCGCACAGACGGGCGCACAGACGGGCGGCCTTGTGCTGGTCAACGCCGAGAGCGTGGGCGTGGCCGAGACCGCTCGGATCGACGTCTCGGGCCCGGCGGGCGGCGGGCGCATCGAGATCGGGCCGCGCTCGGCGCCCCTCCCGCCCCGGCGGATCGGTGTGGCCGCGGGCGCGGTGCTGGCGGCCGATGCCACCGAGGCGGGCGACGGCGGCGCCATCGAGTTCTGGGCCGAGGAGACCACGATCTTTGAGGGGCACGCCTCGGCCCGCGGCGCGGGAGGGGGCGACGGCGGCTTCGTCGACATCTCGGCCCGCGGGCAGGTGGGCTTCGCCGGCACGGCGGATCTCTCGGCCCCCGGCGGCACCCTCGGCCTTCTCCTTTTCGACCCCACGACGATCACCATCGCGGCGGGGGGCGGCGGCGTGGTCCCGCCGGACGGCACCGTGGACGCGGCCGACCCTCCGGCCGCCCTGGTGCTCGATCCCGCGGCGATCGAGGCGGTGGTGGGCGATGTCGCGCTCGAGGCCACCGGGCTCGTCTCCGTCACCGCGGCCCTCGCGGTCGACGGCACGGGGATCGCCGGCGGCAAGCGGCTGACGCTCCGGAGCCTCGGCGGCGACGTGACGGTGGACGCGCCCGTGGCGGTGATCGAAGGGGTGCTCGACCTCGAGGCCCCGGCCGGCGCGGCCGCGATCACGGCGCCGGTCACCCTCGCCGCGGGCACCACGACGGCCACGGTCGAGACCGACGCCGCGGGCCTCACCACGTTCTCGGCCACCATCACGGGGGGCGCGGGCACCGCCATCGCGGTGAACCAGGATGCGGCGGTGGTCGCCGTGCCGGGGGCGGCGAGCGTGCTGGCGGATCTCTCGGCCGGCAGCATCGCGATCAACGGCAGCGGGGTCAGCACCGGCTTCGGCGACGGGCTGACCGCGGGCACCGCTCTCACCCTCACGGCCGGGGCGGGGGGCGTGACCGTCGGCGGCTACAACGCGATCTCCGCGGGTACCGACCTCACCATCGAGACGCCGGGCGACATCTTCCTCTCCGGGGTCGACATCACCGCCGGCGGCGACGCGCGGCTCGCGGGCTCGGCCGTTGCGATCTACGCGACGATCAGCGAGGGCTATTCGGCGACCCAGCGCGACGTGTCGGTGGGGGGCGACCTCACCATCGAGCCCTTCGGCTCCCTCACGGGCGTCGAGGTCCGGATCGACACCGACGCGCCCAGCGGCTACACTGGCACGTTCTACAACGACGGCAGCGACGTCACCCTCGCCGTCGGCGGCGGGCTCACCATCCTCGGTGGGACCGAAGATGTGAGGCTCAACGCCAATCTCTCGGCCAGCGCGAGCTCTTACGTTTATGGCGTGACCGGGGATCTCCTCGTCACCGGGACGGACGTGTTCGTCGACAATGGCGGCTACTCCCGCGGCTACGACTCGGGCGGCGGCATCCAGCCCTATACGAGCCGCCTGCCGATCGATGTGGGCGGGGCCGTCACGATCACGGGCACGGGCTCCGTCGGCGTCCCGGCCCTCCTGCAGGTGGCTGGGGGCGACGCGACGATCACCGGCACCGCCGCGCCCGTCACCCTGGGCGCGACGGGCTTCGACCCCATCGAGATCGTGCAGGGCGGGGTGGCTGCGAGCGCCGGCGCGGTGGATGTCGACGGCTCGGACATCGTGCTCTTCGGCGATGTCACCTCCGCCACGGGCGATGTGGATGTCGACGCGACCGGCACGCTCTTCCTCGAAGCGAGCGCCACCATCGGCGGGGTCAACACCACGCTCACCGCGGGCGGCGCGCTCGCCCAGGCCACGGTGGTGGTCCCGGCGAGCCCCGGGCTCACCATCGTCTCGGGCGGGGGCGACATCGCGATCACCGCCGAGGAGATCGACCTCTTCGGCGATCTGACGGCGACCGGCGGCTCCATCTCCATCACCGCCACAGGGCCCGGCGGCGCGAATGACGGGCGCGCCGTCGTCGGCGGCCAGCCAGCGGGCCCGGTGCCGATCCTCTCGGGCCCCGTCCAGCCGCTGCCCTTGCCCGCGGGCACCCTCACCACAACCGGCGGCGGGGGCCTCACCATCCTCGCGGGCGACCTCACGGTCGAGAGCGACCTCGCCATCGCCGGGGGGGCGAGCGCCACGGTCACCACCGCCACGGTGGACGCGGGCGACATCGTCACCGGCGGCACCTTCGCCATCGCGGCCGAGAGCGCGGATGTCACGGTGGGCGACTTCGACCCCGGCGCGGTCGACATCGCCACGAGCCTCGGCGCGGCCAGCGTGGTGGCCAGCGAGCTCGACAGCCCGGGCACCGTCGCCATCGACGCGACCACCGATGCCAGCCTCATCATCAACGACAGCGGCACCACGGTGATCGGCGGCAACCTCACCCTCGACGCGGGCGGCAGCGCCACGCTCGAGACCTTCTTCGGCCTCATCGACGTGGCCGGCCGGGTCGCGGTGGACGCGGCCGGCCCGGCAACCGTCGACGCCGACATCACCGCCGACACGATCTCGCTCGACGCGGAGGGCCTCCTCACGGTCGTCTCCTTCGCCACGCTCGACGGCACGAGCACCGACCCCGTGGTGACGGATGCGGACGTGCCCGTCTTCCTCCGCGGCTCGGACATCGACTTCACCGGCAGCGCCCTCGGCGACGCGGCGGTGGTCTCCATCGCGGGCCCGGGCTCGGTGGGGGGCACCACCGGCACGATCGACAACGACGAGTTCCAGGACTTCACCGACGCGGATGCGCTCACGATCCGGACCGAGGGCGATCTCGAGGTGCTCGACCTCGATCCGGGCTCGGAATTCGCGCTCAGCCTTCTCAGCCTGATCGCGGACGGCGCCATCACCGTCTCGGGTGAGGTCACGGGGCAGGACACCGGGGGCGCCGGCGCCTACGACCTCGTGCTCGGCAGCCAGACGGGCGCGTTCGTCACCACCGGCGTCGACGTCACCGGCCGTCTCGGGGCGCGCACGGAGACCGGCACCGTGATCGAGGTGCCCTTCACCGGCCTCACCTTCTCGGTGGACGGCGACGTGACCTTCTCCACCGGCCTCACCGACGGCAGCACGATCCTCGCCTCGGAGGGGCTCACGGTGATCGACGTGACGGGGGACTTCCTCCAGGAGAACACCTCCGGCACGCCCTCGCCGCTCGTGCGCGGTGTGGGCGGGGCGGGGGCGGTGCTGGGCGACCCCGCGGGCGCGGACCCCGATGCCGGGCTGCGGATCGACAATGTCGACACCCTCGAGATCTTCGGCACGATCAACGGCGCGGCGGCCGATCTCGCGGCCCTCGAGGTCACCTTCGGCCCCGGGGCCGCGGCGAGCGCGACCCAGCAGGTGAACGACTGCCTCCTGACCAGCCCCGCCTGCCAGAACCCGCCGGTGCTCTCCGCCACCACGCTCTCGACCGACGAGGATATGAGCTCGGCCCCCCTCGACATCTCGGGCGCGGTCACGGATGTGGAGGACGACGCGGTCGTCATCACCTCGATCGACGGGACCCCCATCGCCATTGGCGGCAGCGTGTCCGGGCCCGAGGGCGGCACCTTCAGCCTCCTCTCGGACGGCACGCTGGTGTTCACCCCGGGCGACGATTTCCAGGGCCTCATGGAGGGCGTGACCGACAGCTTCTCGGTCACCCTCGGCATCACCGATGCGGGCGGGGACACGGCCACGGGCACCCTCACCGTCACGGTGCTGGGGCGCAACGACCTGCCGACGGGCGTCGACGCCCTCGTGACCACCGACGAGGACATGGATGCGGGCGTGGACGCCGACCTTCTCGCGGTCGACCCAGACACCGACCCCTTGAGCGTCGTCACGATCAACGGCACCGCGGCCACCCCCGGCACCCCGGTGCCTCTGCCCGAGGGCGGCACGCTGACGGTCGACGCCGAGGGCAACCTCGTCTTCACCCCCGGCGCGGAGTTCGACCCGCTCGCCCCGGGCGACGCAGTGGAGATCCCGGTCACCCTCGGCATTTCGGACGGGCAGGGCGGCCTCGCCACCTCCATCCTCACGGTCACCGTCACCGGCGTGAACGATGCGCCCGTTGCGATGGACGGCGCGGTGGCGACCGGGGAGGACGCGGCCTCGGCCCCCATCACCGCCGGCGAGCTCGCGACCGACCCCGAGATGGATGCGGTGGTCTTCGCCACCGTCGACGGCCAGCCGGTGGCCCCGGGCACCACCATCCCGCTCTCGACCGGCGGCGCGCTGGTGGTGGATGCGAGCGGCAACCTCACCTTCGACCCGCAGGACGCCTTCCAGGCCCTGGCCGATGGCGAGACCCAGGAGGTCACCATCCCGGTCACGTTGGCGGACACCGACGGCGCCGCGGCCCCGGCCAACCTCCTGGTCTCGGTCGCGGGCGCCAACGACGCGCCGACGGGGCTGCCGGGCTCGATCACCACCAACGAGGACACGACCTCGGGCGCCCTCTCGGCCCTCGCGCTGGTGTCGGACCCCGAGATGCAGACCCTCACCCTCGTCTCGGTGGACGGGACCCCGGTGGCGCCCGGCACCCGGGTCGAGCTGCCCGAGGGCGGGGCGCTCGTGGTGGGCGCGGGCGGCACGGTCAGCTTCGACCCCTCGGGCGATTTCGACGCGCTGGATGTGGGCGCGGTCACCACCATCAACGTGACCCTCACGGTGGAGGACCCGGCGATGGCCGCGGCCACCGTGCCGCTCACGATCCGGGTGGTCGGCCTCGGCGGGGACGTCCTCCTCCTCCCCGGCGACCTCATCACCGACGAGGACATGGCCTCGGCCCCGCTCGACCCCAACACGCTGGCCGGCACCGGCATCGTGGGCGATCTCACCGTCACCGAGATCGACGGCGCCGTGCCCCCGCCCGAGGGCGTGCCCCTTCCCGGCGGCGGCACCCTCTCGATCGACGAGGCGGGCAATCTCGTCTTCGATCCGGGGCCGGATTTCCAGGGCCTCATGGAGGGCGCGGAGGAGGTGGCGACCGTCACCCTCACGCTGGTGGACGGCGACGGCCAGGCCAACACCACGCCCCTCACCATCACGGTTGGCGGGCTCAACGACGCGCCGGTGGAGGGCATGGGCACCCTCCTCGCGGGCGAGGACGCGGTCTCCGACCCCCTCGCGCCCGAGGGACTCGCCTCGGACATCGACATGGACACGCTCGCCATCGCCGAGATCAACGGCCAGGCGGTGGCCCCGGGCGAGGCGGTGGCGCTGCCCGAGGGCGGCCAGCTCCTCCTCGACGAGACGGGTCAGCTCGTCTTCGACCCCGGCGCGGATTTCCAGGGCCTCATGGAGGGGCAGACCGAGACCGTGACCGCCGCCGTCACCGTCGCGGACCCCTTTGCGGGCACGGCCACGGGCACGGTCTCCATCGAGATCCTCGGCGCCAACGACCTGCCGACGGGCATGCCCGCCCAGATCTCGACGGCGGAAAACGCCGTCTCGGCCGGCCTCGCGCCCGAGGCCATCGGCACCGACCCGGATATGGACGCGCTCGCCTTCGCCACCATCGGCGGCGTGCCGGTGAACGGCCCCGTGGCGGTGGAGGGCGGCGGCACGGTCTTCGTCGACGCCTCGGGCCAGCTGGTCTTCGACCCGGGCGACGCCTTCGCCGATCTCCTCGAGGGCGAGACCCGCACGGTCTCCGTCGAGATCGGCGTGACGGACCCGTTCGCCGGCGTCGCGACGGGCCTTCTCGAGATCACCGTCCTCGGCGTCGCGGACGGGGCCGTCGGCATCCCCGGCACGATCGTGACCGACGAGGACATGCTCTCGGCCGGCCTCGCGCCCGACGCCTTGGCGAGCGATCCGGAGATGGACGCCTTCGCGATCACCGAGATCGCCGGCACCCCGGTGAACGGCCCGGTGCCCGCGGGCGGCGGCGCGCTCTTCGTCGACGCCGAGGGGCGGCTGGTCTTCGACCCAGGCGACGGCTTCCAAGCGCTGACAGACGGCGATCAGAGCCAGTTCACCGTCGACATCACGCTGGCGGACGCCACCGGCGAAACCGTGACCGCGCCCGTCACCGTCACCGTCACCGGGCTCAACGACGGCCCGGTGATCGTGGACCCCGGCGGCGGCGAGACGGGCGGCATCGCGATCTCCACGCCGGAGAACGACCCGACCCCAGGGCTCGATCTCGGCACCGTGGTGATCGACCCCGAGATGGGCGAGGTGATCCTCGTCGCCATCGACGGCACCCCGGTGATGCCGGGCGACACGGTGCCGATCGACGAGGGCGGCAGCCTGACCGTGGCGCCGGACGGCACCCTCGTTTTCACGCCCGGCACGGATTTCGACGGCTTGGCCGTGGGGCAGATGCTCGACATCCCCGTCCTCCTCACCCTCTCGGACCCGCAGGGCGCGATCACCGAGGCCGACCTCACAATCACCGTCATCGGCGCCAATGACGGGCCGGTCGGCGGGGCGGGCGGGCTCGGCACCACGGAGGACGCGATTTCCGAGGCGCTCGCCGCTGCAGGCCTTGCGAGTGACCCGGACGAGGGCGACACCCTCCGCGTCGTCACCATCGACGGCCAGCCGGTGGCGCCGGGCGACGCGGTGCCGCTGGAGGCCGGCGGGGTTCTCAGCGTGGCGGCGGACGGCACCCTCGTCTACGACCCCGGCGACGGTTTCCAGACCCTGAGCCCAGAGGACGCGGAGACCATCGACGTGCTCCTCGGCATCGCCGACGGCGCGGGCGCCACCGCCCTCGTCGAGCTCGAGATCCGGGTGGATGGGCTCAACGACGCGCCCGTGGCGGTCGACGACCCGCTCGTCACCACCCGGGCGGACACGCCGATCGCCCTCGCCGTCCTCGGCAACGACAGCGACATCGAGGGCGATCCCCTTTCGGTGGTGGCGGTCGACGGCCAGGGCCTCGCCCCCGGCCAGAGCGTGGAGACCCAAGGCGGCGTCCTCTCCCTCACCGAGGAGGGCGCGCTGCTCTTCGCGCCGGACGACGTCTTCCTGTCCATCTCGGACGCGATCGTGACCGAGTTCGGCCTGGTCTACGAGATCTCCGACGGCGCGGGCGGCTTCGACACCGCGATCACCCTCGTCGGCGTCCAGGGCATCGTGCCGGCCGCGGTGTTCACGCCCCAGGTGGAGAACGTGCCCCAGGCGCTGATCCAGCCGAGCGTGATCGAGGACGCGGTGATCACGCCGGACCCCGAGATCGAGTTCGGCTTCTTCTCCGATCTCTCCTTCGTCGCGCCCGACCTCACCGAGGAGCAGCCGGTGACCAACCGCGCCAACGACGAGGACTGGCCGGAGCGCTGCATCGGCGAGGACTGCCCGGGCGGCGCTACTTCGCGGTGAAGCCGCCGTCGACATAGAGGATCTGGCCGGTGACGTAGCCGCTGGCCTCGGAGGCGAGGAAGACGGCGGGGCCCGCGATGTCCTCCAGCCGGCCGTTGCGCCCGACGCAGGTTCGGGCCGCCAGCGCCGCGGCACGCTCCGCGTCGTCGAAAACCGGGGCCGTGAGCTCGGTGGGGAAGAAGCCGGGGGCCAGCGCGTTGGCCGTCACTCCGTCCTGCGACCACGCCTCGGCCATCGCGCGGGTGAGCTGGGCGACCCCGCCCTTGGCCGCGCCATAGGCGATGCCGTTCTCCATCGCCCGCGTGGATTGGAGCGAGGCGATGTTGACGATCCGCCCCCAGCCCCGCGCGCGCATCGGCCCCACCAAGGCGCGGGCCACCAGGAACGGCACCGTGAGGTTGAGGCGCAGGGTCGCCTCCCACTCCGCTTCCGGGATCGTGTCGGCCGGCAGTCGTGGGTTCGCTCCGGCGGCGTTCACCAGGATGTCGGGCGCCTCGCCCCGCCCGTCGAGCGTGTCGCGCAGGCGCTCGGCCGCGCCCGGGGCCAGGAGATCGGCCGAGATCGCGGCCCCGTCGCGCCGGCCGTCGAGCGCCGCGCCCAGCCGGTCCGCCCGCCGCCCGACGAGGAGGATCCGCGCGCCCGCATCCGAGAGCGCGTGGGCGATCGCCCGGCCGAGGCCCGACCCCCCGCCGGTGACGAGGGCCGTCCGGCCCTCCAGCGCGAAGAGGCTCACGCAAGCCCCGTGTCGAAATTCTCGCCCGGGAAGTACTTGCGGAGCCGCGCATCCGCCGCCCGGGCATGGGCCTCCATCCCCTCGAGCCGGGAGATCCGCGCGGCCACCTGGCCCACCTCGCGCACCGCGTCCCGGGTCATCCGCTGGGTGGTGACGACCTTCATGAACTTGTGCACCGAGAGGCCGCCGGTGTAGGTGCCGGCCCGCTTGGTGGGCAGGATGTGGTTGGTGCCCGAGCATTTGTCGCCGAAGGTCACGGTCGTCTCCTCGCCCACGAAGAGCGAGCCGTAGTTCTTGAGCCGGGCGGTCCACCAGTCGAGATCGGCGGCGTGCACCTCGAGATGCTCGGCGGCGTAGCGGTCGGAGATCTCGGCGGCCTCCTCCGGCGTGTCGGCCAGGATGATCTCGCCATAGCTGTCCCAGGCCGCCGTGGCGGCGTTGCGCGCGGTCTCGGGCAGGGCGGCGATGAGGCCGTCCATCCGCGCGGCCACGTCCTCGGCGAGCTTGCGCGAGGTGGTGATGAGCCAGGCGGGGCTGTCCGGCCCGTGCTCGGCCTGGGAGACGAGGTCTTCGGCCACGATCTCCGCGTCGGCGGTCTCGTCGGCGATGACGGCGATCTCCGTGGGCCCGGCGAAGAGGTCGATGCCTAAGCGACCGAAGAGGGTGCGCTTGGCTTCGGCGACAAAACGGTTGCCCGGGCCCACCAAAATGCGCGCGGGCCGGCCGGTGAAGAGGCCGAAGGCCATGGCCGCGATGCCCTGCACGCCGCCGAGGGCCAGGATCGTGTCGGCGCCGCAGAGGTCGAGCGTGTAGAGGATCGCGGGGTTCGGCCGGCCTTTGTGGGGCGGGGTGCAGGCCACCACATGCTCGACCCCCGCCACCCGCGCGGTGGCGACCGACATGATGGCCGAGGCCACATGGGCGTAGCGTCCGCCCGGCACATAGGCGCCCGCGGTCTCGAGGGGGATGAGCTTTTGCCCCGCCCAGAGGCCGGGGGAGAGCTCGGTCTCGAACTCGGCGACCGAGGCCTTCTGCGCCTCGGCGAAGCTGCGCACCCGGTCGTAGGCGAAGCGGATGTCGTCCTTCAGCCGCTGGGGCACCTCGGCCGCGGCGGCGGCGACGGCCTCCGGGGTGACGACCGGCGAGCCCTCCCAGCCGTCGAGCTCCTTGGCGTAGCGGAGCGCGGCCGCCTCGCCGCCGGCTTCGATCTCCGAGAGCATCCGCTCCACGGTCGCGCGGGTCTCGGCCTGGCCGGTCTCTGGGCTTTTCGGCGCTTCCTTGAGATAGGTGACGGGCATTTGGTGCGTCCTCCGCGCTTTCTGTGTTTGCCACCACCCTGCACCAGAGCCCGGCCGCGGCGCCAGCGCCTTACGCTGGGTGCCCGCCGGGAGCCGGGGGCCGGCCCGCGCGCGAGGGCTGGTTGCGGGGTGGTGGTTCATGGTATACCACCATCGCAACCGCCGGGGAGTCGCGCGCGTGACCACGACGCTCAAGCTCGAACCGATCGAGGCGAGTTTCAGCCTCAAGGAGCACATCTATGGGGTGCTGAAGTCGTCGATCGTCGATCTCGACATCTACGACCCCGCGACGAATCTCCGCCTCGACGAGCGGGGGCTCGCGGATCAGCTCGGCATCTCGCGCACCCCCATCCGCGAGGCGATCATGCGCCTCGAGCAGGAGGGCTTCGTCGACATCCGCCCCCGCCGCGGCGTCTTCATCAAGCGCAAGAGCCTGGACGAGATCCTGGAGATGATCGTGGTCTGGGCCGCTTTGGAGAGCATGGCGGCGCGCCTCGCCTGCGCGGACGCGACGGATGCCGAGATCGCCGCGCTCCGCGAGATCGGCACCCGCTACGACCCCGAGCGCGCCCGCGCCCGCATCAGCGAGTATTCCGAGGCCAACATCGAGTTCCATCTCACGATCCTGCGCCTCGCCAAGAACCGCATGATCGAGGAGATCGCGAACGGCCTCTTCACCCATCTCAAAGCCGTGCGCCGCCGCGCTCTCTCGGAGAAGGACCGGGCGGACCGCTCGCTCGTCGACCATATGAGCATCATCGAGGCGCTGGAGGCCCGGGACCCCGACCGCGCCGCGAAGCGGGTGCGCGAGCACACCATGCGCCTGCACGCCTATCTCAAGCGGTCTTGGACACGCATCGCGGGCAACGGCCACGGCTGAGCGCCCCAACACCCGGGCCCGACCGGCCCCCACAACAGGGAGAGACATCCATGGCACTCGCGTCTTCCACCGCCCATGACACGCTGGCGCGCAAAAGCACCGACGAGAGCGTCGTCTCCGGCGGCCGCCTCGTCGCCAAGGCGCTGAAGGCCGAGGGGGTGGACACGATCTTCACGCTCTGCGGTGGCCACATCATCGACATCTACGATGGCTGCCTCGACGAGGGGATCCGCATCGTCGATGTCCGCCACGAGCAGGTGGCCGCCCATGCCGCCGACGGCTATGCGCGCCAGACCGGCAAGCTCGGCTGCGTCGTCACCACCGCGGGGCCCGGCTGCACCAACGCGGTGACCGGGGTGGCCACCGCCTTCCGCTCCGAGAGCCCGATCCTGCACATCGGCGGGCAGTCCTCGCTCACCCAGCACAAGATGGGGAGCCTCCAGGACCTGCCGCATGTCGACATGATGGCGCCGATCACCAAGTTCTCCTCCGGCGTCTTCTCGACCGACCGGATCGCCGACATGATCTCGATGGCGGCGCGGGAGTGCTTCTCGGGCGCCTACGGCCCCTCCTATCTCGAGATCCCGCGGGACATCCTGGATGCCGAGATCCCGCTCGCGGCCGCCCGCATCCCCGAGCCCGGGAAGTACCGCGCCTCGCCGCGCATGATGGCGGACAGCCGCGACATCGAGAGGCTCGCCGACATCCTGGTCAACGCGGAGCGCCCGGCGGTGCTCTTCGGCCAGCAGGTCTTCGCCTCGGGGTCGGTCGAGGAGGCCATCGCGTTTGCCCGCGCGCTCGACCTGCCGGTCTATATGAACGGCGCCTCCCGCGGCATGCTGCCCCCGGGCGACCCGCACCATTTCGATCGCACGCGCAGCCTCGCCTTCAAGGA
The DNA here is from genome assembly GCA_964467005.1 of uncultured Limibaculum sp. Lineage (GTDB taxonomy): Bacteria > Pseudomonadota > Alphaproteobacteria > Rhodobacterales > Rhodobacteraceae > Thermohalobaculum. The sequence continues at coordinate 18,456 of CAYXPI010000060.1, forward strand.
GGCCGACGTGATCCTCATCGTCGGCACGCCATTCGATTTCCGCATGGGCTACGGCAAGCGGATCACGGCGCCCTGCCTCGTGCAGATGGACCTCGACTACAAGACGGTCGGCAAAAACCGGGACATCGATCTCGGCCTGCCGGGCCATCCGGGGGCGAACCTCTCGGCGGTGGTTGCGGCCGCCTCGGCGCGGATCGACCAAGGCAAGCGCCAGCTCCGCCACCAGTGGATGGAGAAGCTGCGCGCCGCCGAGGCCGTGGCGCTCGAGAAGCTGATGCCGCTCTTCACCTCCGATCGCGCGCCGATCCACCCCTACCGCCTCGCCTGGGAGATCAACGAGTTTCTGGGCGAGGACACGATCTATATCGGCGATGGCGGCGATGTGGTGACGATCTCGGCCCAGGCGGTGCGCCCCCGCGGCCCCGGCCAGTGGATGGATCCGGGCGCGCTCGGCTCCCTCGGCGTCGGCACGGGCTTTGCCATGGCGGCCAAGCTCGCGCATCCGGAGAAGGAGGTGATGTGCCTCTACGGCGACGGCTCCTTCGGGATGACCGCCTTCGACATGGAGGTGGCCCAGCGCTTCGGCGCGCCGTTCCTCGCGGTCATCGGCAACAACTCGGCGATGAACCAGATCCGCTATGGCCAGATCGCGAAATACGGCGAGAACCGCGGCGATGTGGGCAACAAGCTCGGCGATGTGGAGTTCTCGAAGTTCGGCGAGATGATCGGCGGATACGGCGAGGAGGTGCGGGCACCCGAGGACATCCAGCCCGCCCTTCTGCGCGCCCGCGAGGCGATCGCCCGCACCGGGCGCTGCGCCGTGGTGAATGTGTGGATCGACCCCAACGAATACGCGCCCGGCACCAAGGCGCAGACGATGTACAAATGACGGACGGGCCGGCCTCCGCGTCGGCCGTCCATCCTTCCAGTGACGGAGAGACCCATGAAAGCGCTCGACGGCGTCCGCATTCTCGATTTCACCCATGTGCAGTCGGGCCCGACCTGCACCCAGCTTCTGGCCTGGCTCGGCGCCGATGTGATCAAGGTCGAGCGCCCGGGGGTGGGCGACGCCACGCGCAAGCAGCTGGTGGATGTGCCGGGGGCGGACAGCCTCTATTTCACCATGCTCAACCACAACAAGCGCTCGATCGAGCTCAACACCAAGGACGCCAAGGGCAAAGAGGTGCTGGAGCGGCTCGTGACGTCCTGCGACGTCCTGGTGGAGAACTTCGCCCCCGGCGCGCTCGACCGCATGGGCTTCGGCTGGGAGCGGATCCAGGAGCTCAACCCGCGGATGATCATGGCCTCGGTCAAGGGCTTCGGCCCCGGCAAATACGAGGACTGCAAGGTCTATGAGAACGTGGCCCAATGCGCCGGCGGCTCGGCCTCGACCACGGGCTTTCTCGATGGCCCCCCGGTGGTGACGGGCGCCCAGATCGGGGACTCGGGCACCGGGCTCCACCTCGCCCTCGGCATCGTCTCGGCCCTCTTCCAGCGCGAGCGCACGGGCCGCGGGCAGAAGGTGCTGGCGCCGATGCAGGACGGGGTGCTGAACCTCTGCCGGGTGAAGCTGCGCGACCAGCAGCGCCTCGCCGCCGGTCCGCTCAAGGAGTACTCCCAGTTCGGCGAGGGGATCCCCTTCGGCGACGCGACCCCGCGGGCGGGCAACGATTCCGGCGGCGGCCAGCCCGGGCGCATCCTCAAATGCAAGGGCTGGGAGACCGACCCCAACGCCTACACCTA
>CAYXPI010000061.1:0-20171 GCA_964467005.1 uncultured Limibaculum sp.
CGATCCGGCTGCCGGCGCTCCGCGAGCGGCGCGACGACATCCCCGATCTCGCGCGGGACTTTCTGCGCCGGGCCGCGACCGAGGGGCTGCCCCGCAAGACCCTCGCCGCCGATGCCATGGAGGCCCTCCAGGGCCACGACTGGCCGGGCAATGTGCGCGAGCTCGAGAACATGGTGAAGCGCCTCGCCGCGCTTTGCCCCGACGAGGTGATCCCCGCCGACGCCGTGGCCGCCGAGCTCGCCGCCCGCGGGCCGGACGACCGCGCGGCGTCGAACGGGATGGACGAGCGGGGCCGCACCCTCGGCGCCTCGGTCGAGCATCACATCTCCCGCTATCTCGCGATGCATGGCGACCAGCTGCCCCCGCCGGGACTCTACGACCGCGTGCTCCGCGAGGTGGAGCTGCCGCTCATCGCCCTCACCCTTGCCGCGACCCGGGGCAACCAGGTGAAGGCGGCGGAGCTCCTCGGCATCAACCGAAACACGCTCCGCAAGAAAATTCGCGAGCTTGACATTCCGGTCACACGTGGCAAGAGGCTGATGTAGATCGGCAACATCCGGAGCGGACGGCGCGTCGGATCTCGAGCAAAGGGTGCGTCGGGCGTATGCGCACGGGGGACGAGGGCAGCGTGGAAGGCACCGGGTCGCGCTTGCCGCAGTGGCTGAGCCTTCCGGGCATCATCGCGCTGGTGGCCCTCGGCCCGATCCTGGCCGGCCTCACCGCCTGGGCGCTCGGCAATGGCGGGCTCGACCCCGAGGTCGTCCGCATCGTCCTCCTGGTCGATCTCTGTTACCTCCTCGTGCTGATCGCGCTCATCGGGCTGCGAGTGGGCTCGCTCGTCCTCGCGCGGCGCAAGCGCCGGGCGGGCTCGCAGCTCCATCTCCGGCTCACCGGCGTCTTCGCGTTGGTCGCGCTGGTGCCGACGGTGATCGTTGCGGTCTTCGCCACCCTCTCGGTCAATCTCGGGATCGAGACCTGGTTTTCGGACCGGGTGGGCAGCGTGGTGCGCAACGCCCTCGAGACCGCCGAGGCCTACGAACGCGAGCACCGCAACAACATCCGCGGCGATGTGCTGGCGATGGCCAACGATCTCAACCGCGCGGCGGGCGGTGGGATCGCGACGCCGCGGCTCGGCGAGCTCGTGCGCCAGCAGGCGCTGTTGCGCGAGCTGCCGGAGGCTTTCGTGTTCAACTCCCAGCAGGAGATCCTGGCCCGCGGCGAGTTCAGCTACCTCTTCGGCTTCGAGCCACCCAGCCAGGCGCAGATCGACCGGGCGCGCGCCGGCGAGGTCGTCATCATGGAGGACGAGGCCAACAACGAGATCCGCGCGCTCGTCTACCTCACCAATTTCGTCGACGCCTTCCTCTATGTGAGCCGCGACGTGCAGGGCGACGTGCTCCGCCTCCTCGACGAGACGCGGGCGACCGTGGGCCTCTACGAGCAGCTCGAGGACAACCGGGATTCGCTTCTGTTCGATTTCGCGCTCATCTATCTCGGATTTGCCGCGCTGGTGATCGTGGCGGCGATCCTCCTCGGCCTGTGGTTCGCGGAGCGTCTGGCCAAGCCCGTGGGCCGGCTCGCGCTCGCCGCCGACCAGATCGGCTCGGGCGATCTCGACGCCCGCGTGAAGGAAGAGCGGGGCTCGGACGAGATCGCGCTTCTCTCCAGGGCGTTCAACCGGATGGCGGACCAGGTGCGCGACCAGCGCGACGCCCTGGTCGCCGCCCATCGTGAGACCGAGCGGCGGCGCGAGTTCTCCGAAGCGGTGTTGGCCGGGGTGAGCGCGGGCGTCATCGGCATCGGCGGCAACGGGCGCATCGACCTTGCCAACGGCGCGGCGGGCGACATGCTGGGGATGGAGGCGCGCGACCTGCACGGCGAGCGGATCGAGCGTGTGGCACCCGGCTTTGCCGAGATCCTCTCCCGCGCCGCCTTGGCCCCGGCCGGCATCGCCAAGGGCGAGGTGCGCCAGATGGTCGACGGCCAGGCGCACGAGTTCCTGGCGCGCTGCGCCCCTCGCGCGCCCGGCCGGCCGGCGGAGGGACAGGTGCTCACCTTCGAGGATATCACGGCACTGGCCTCGGCCCAGCGCATGGCCGCCTGGGGCGATGTGGCCCGGCGGATCGCGCATGAGATCAAGAACCCGCTCACCCCCATCCAGCTCTCCGCCGACCGGATGCGCAAAAAATACGTCGGCCGGCTCGGCGAGGATGGCGCGAAATTCGAGCACTATGTCGACGTGATCTTACGGCAGACGGCCGAGATCCGCCGGATGGTCGACGAGTTCTCCCGCTTCGCCCGGATGCCCGAGCCGATCCTGAGCGCCGAGCCCTTGGGCGACATCCTGAGCGACGCGGTTCTTCTCCAGCGCGAGGGGCGGCGCGATATCGAGTACCGGCTCGAGCTGCCGGAGGCCAAAGTCATGCTGCATTGCGACCGGGGCATGATCCTGCAATGCCTCACCAACCTGTTGCAGAACGCGGCGGACGCCATCGAGGCCCGCCGCGAGGCCGATCCCGACGCGCCGCCCGGGCGCATCGTGCTCCGCCTGGCCGATGGGCCCCGCAGCTATCGCATCAGCGTGACCGACAACGGCGTGGGCCTGCCCAAGGCCGACCGCGGTCGGCTCACCGACCCCTATGTGACGACGCGCAAGAGCGGGACCGGCCTCGGCCTCGCCATCGTCACAAAGATCATGGAACACCACGGCGGCGAGCTCGTGCTGGGCGACGCCACGGGCGAGGACGGGCTCGACGGCGCCCGGGTCGTCCTCCGCCTGCCGCGCCCCGCGCTCGGCGAGGCCGGCGCCCGCGCCTCGACCGCCAACGCCGCCGCCGAATGAGAGGAGCCGACTGATGGCCGACATCCTGATCGTGGACGACGAGGCGGACATCCGCGACCTCATCTCCGATCTTCTGGAGGACGAGGGCCACCGCGCCCGCGCCGCCATCGACGCCGACACCGCGCTCGCCGAGATCAACCGGGCGGCCCCCGACCTCGTGATCCTCGACATCTGGCTCCAGGGCAGCCGGATGGACGGGATCGAGATCCTGAAATCGGTGAAGCGCGACAACCCGGAGCTGCCCATCGTGATCATCTCGGGGCACGGCAACATCGAGGTGGCCGTGGCCGCGGTGAAGCAAGGCGCCTACGACTTCATCGAGAAGCCCTTCAACCAAGACCAGCTTTTGGTGGTGGTGGGCCGGGCGCTCGAAACCTCGCGGCTTCGGCGGGAAAACCTCGCGCTCAAATCCGCGACCGAGGCGGGGGCGGACCTCATCGGCGCCTCGCCCGCCATGAACGCGCTCCGCTCCAAGCTCGAGCGGGTCGCGCGCACCGGCAGCCGGGTGATGCTGACCGGCGGGCCCGGCACCGGCAAGGAGGTCTCGGCCCGGTACATCCACCAGAAGTCGAGCCGGCGGGACGCGCCCTTCGTGGTGGTGAACGCCGCCTCGATGGAGGCCGACCGGATGGAGGAGGTGCTCTTCGGCCGGGAGGAGGACGGCACGGCCTCGATCGGGCTCTTCGAGCGGGCCCATGGTGGCAGCCTTTTCATCGACGAGGTGGGCGACATGCCCCCCGGCACCCAGTCCAAGATCCTGCGGGTGCTGCTCGACCAGGCCTTCACCCGCCTCGGCGGGGCGACCACCGTGCGGGTCGATGTCCGGGTGATCTCGGCCACCAACCGCAATCTTCAGGAGGAGATCCGGAGCGGGCGCTTCCGCGAGGACCTCTTCCACCGGCTCAACGTGGTGCCGATCGAGCTTCCCACCCTCGAGCACCGGCGCGAGGACATCCCGCTTCTCGCCAACCATTTCCTCGACCTCTTCGCGCGGGAGCAGGGCCTTTGCCGGCGCCACCTGTCGGACGGCGCGATCGCGGCGCTTCAAACACGCACCTGGCCCGGGAATGTCCGCCAACTTCGGAACATGATGGAGCAGCTCCTGATCCTGGGCGCGGAAAGCCCGGAGATCGCGGCGGGCGAGCTGCCCGGCTCCGGCGCGGCGGAGAGCGCGGAGGCGGGCCTCGGCGACCTCATGGGGCTCGTGGCCAATCTGCCGCTCCGCGAGGCGCGCGAGCTCTTCGAGCGGGAGTACCTCATCGCGCAGATCAACCGCTTCGGCGGCAACATCTCCAAGACCGCGAGCTTTGTGGGCATGGAGCGATCCGCCTTGCATCGCAAGCTCAAGATGCTGAATGTGGTCACGACCTCCCGAGGCGGTGTGCGCATGGCGGTGGTGGATGAGACCGGCACGCTCCAAGACGACGACCTCGCGGCCAACGACCGCTAGCGGAGAGGCCCCGTGAAGGCCATCGTCTGCGGCGCGGGCCAGGTGGGCAGCCAGATCGCGCGCACGCTCTCGGAGGAGGGCAATTCGGTCACCGTGATCGACCAGGACGCCTCGCTCGTGCGCCGGGTGACCGACGCGTTCGACGTCTCGGGCGTCGCGGGCTTCGCCTCGCACCCCACCGTGCTCGCCCGCGCCGGCGCCCAGGACGCGGACATGCTGATCGCCGCCACCTCGATGGACGAGGTCAACATGGTCGCCTGCCAGGTGGCGCATTCGGTCTTCGAGGTGCCGACCAAGATCGCGCGCATCCGCACCGAGAGCTACCTGGAGGCCGAGTTCTCCGACCTTTTCCGGCGCGACCACATGCCGATCGACGTGATCATCTCGCCGGAGACGGAGGTGGCCAAGGTCACGCTCCGCCGGCTGACCGCCAACGCCGCTTTCGACATCGAGCCTTTCCTCGGCGGGCGGGTGGATTTCCTCGGCCTCCGTATCGACGGCGGCTGCCCGGTGATCAACACGCCGCTCTCCCAGCTGACCGAGCTTTTCTCCACCCTGCGCGCGATGGTCGTGGCCGTGCGGCGCCAGGGCAAGATCTGGGCGGCCTCGCGGGAGGACCAGCTCTTGGCGGGCGACGACATCTACGTCGTCGCGGCGCGGGAGGATGTGGAGCGGACCTACGGCATCTTCGGCAAGGACAATTTGAAGCCCGAGCGCGTGGTGATCGTGGGCGCGGGCAATGTGGGCCTGCGCGTCGCCCAGCAGATCGAGGCGTCGAACCATCTCCGCGCCAAGATGATCGAGATCAACCGGGAGCGGGCGGAGCGGGCGGCGGATGTGCTCGAGCGCACGATCGTGCTCAACGGCGACGCGCTCAGCCTCGATCTTCTGGCCGAGGCGGGCGTGGAGGACGCGGACGCCATCGTGGCCGTCACCGACGACGACCGCACCAACCTCATCGCCTGCGCGCTGGCCAACCAGGCGGGCTGCCCGATCTCCATCGCCCTCGCCAAGGACCAGACCTTCCAGCGCATTGCCGAGCCGCTCGGCGTCAACGCGCTCATCAATCCGCGGGCCACCACCGTCTCGGGCATCCTCCGCCATGTGCGGCGGGGCAAGGTGCGCGCGGTCTACTCCATCGGCCGCGGCGAGGGCGAGGTGATCGAGGCCCAGGTGATGGCCACCTCGCCGATCGCCGGCAAGCGTCTGCGCGACATCAACTTTCCCCAAGGCTCGGTCGTCGGCGCCGTCCTCCGGGGCGACACGCTGCTGATGCCGCGCGGCGACCTCACGATCCAGGTGGGCGACCTCATGGTGATCTTCGCCGTCTTCCAGGCGGTGCGCAAGGTCGAGCAGATGTTCCGGGTCAGCATGGACTTTTTCTGAGCAATGCGGCTGGGCGGCATCCCCCTCTACAGCCTCATGCTCGGGATCTTGAGCGTGGCGATGCTGGCGCCCGCGCTCATGGCGGCGTCGGACGGCGACGAGCGGATGGCGCGCACCTTCCTCTATTCCGGGCTCTTTGCGGCCCTGGTGGCCGGCGCGCTCGGGCTCGCGCTCGCCACGGGGCGGGCGGAGGAGGGGGCCCGGCGCGAGCTCGGCCTCTTCCTCGTGGGCTGGGTTACGCTGCCGGCCTTCGCCGCGCTGCCGCTGGTGTTTGTAACGCCCGAGATCGGCGTTCGCGGCGCGATGGTGGAGATGGTGGCGGCCTTCACCACCACGGGCGGCACGGTTTACGGCAACCCCGAGGCGCTGCCGCGGGCGGTGCATCTCTGGCGCGGCACGGTGGGCTGGCTCGGCGGGCTCATGACCCTCACGGCCGCCTATGTGGTCCTGGCGCCCCGGCGGCTCGGCGGCTTCGAGATCGAGGCGGCCACCTGGCGCATGGCCGAGCACAAGGCGCACACGGCGGTCAATCTCGGCGCGCGGACCGCCCCGCTCGAGGCGCGGGTGCGCCGTGCGCTCCGGGTGATTTTGCCCGTCTATGCCGGGCTTACGGCCGCGCTCGGCCTCCTTCTCAGCGCCTCGGGGCAGACCGAACTCGAGAGCCTGGTGCACGCGATGGCCATCCTCTCCACCTCGGGCATCTCGCCGCACCGGGAGGGGCTCTCCGTGGTCCCGAATGTCGAGGCGGAACTCCTCGCCGCGGCCTTCCTTCTCCTCGCCGTCAGCCGGCGCCTCTACGCCGACGCCGCGGAGTTCGGCAGCCGCCCGCGGCTTCGACACGACCCGGAGGTCGCCACGATGGCGGCGCTCATCCTGGCCGTCAGCGTGTCGCTCTTTGCGCGGCACTGGATCGGCGCGCTCACCCTCGATCTGTCCGGCGAGGAGATCTCGGTGGTGAAGGCGCTTTGGGGCACGCTCTTCACGGTCACCTCCTTCCTCACCACCACGGGCTTCGTCTCGGGCTATTGGGACAGCGCGCGCGACTGGTCGGGCTGGGCCAATCCTGGGCTCATCCTGCTCGCGCTCGCGGCCATCGGCGGGGGCGCGGCCACCACGGCGGGGGGCATCAAGCTCATCCGGGCCTATGCGCTCATGCGCCACGGCCTCCGTGAGGTGGACCGCATCGCCCAGCCGCACAGCGTGCTCGGCGTGGGCGCGCGCACGCGGAGCCTGTTGAGGGAGGGCCCGGCGATCGTCTGGTCCTTCATGATGCTCTTCATCTTCACCATTCTCATCGTGGTGCTGGCGCTCACCGCGCTTCGGCTCGACTTCACCCCCGCGCTCGTCGCCGCCATCGCGGCGATCTCCAACACCGGGCCCGCCTTCGCGCTGGTGGCGGAGGAGCCGCTCGGCTTCGCGGCCCTCACCGCGCCCCAGCGGGAGGTGATCGCGGTCGCCATGATCGTCGGCCGGGTCGAGGTCCTGGCCCTCATTGCCATCTTCAACCCGGACGCGTGGACGCGCCCGGCGGTGCGCCCGCGAGAAAGATCTGGAAAAAGCCGGGGCGAACCCCCAGACTCCTAGCCGTGCGGCGCGCGTGTCCTGTGCGGCACATCCACAATAAATGGCTGAAAATACGGGTGAATAACGAATGGCCAGCGAAAAACAGCAAAACCTGCAAGACGCCTTCCTCAATCATATCCGCAAGAGCAAGATACCGGTCACAGTCTTTCTGGTAAATGGTGTGAAACTTCAGGGTGTCATTACGTCGTTCGACAACTTCTGCATCCTGCTCCGCCGGGACGGGCAATCGCAGTTGGTCTACAAGCACGCGGTGTCGACGATCATGCCAGCGCAGCCCTTCAGCCTTTACGACGGGGATGGGGACGCGTGAGCGTGCGCGTCGCGTCGTGACCAAGGTCCGGGTCCTTCACCTACAGTTCGCCGGAGAGGAGGCGCGGGCGCCCGCGGCTCTCGCCGAGGCGGTGAGCCTCACGGCGGCGCTGGATTTCGAGGTGTCGGCCAGCGCCATCGTGCCGGTGCCGTCGCCCAACCCGGCCACGCTCCTCGGCCCCGGCAAGGTGGCCGAGATCGGGGAGGCCGTGGCCGAGGCGGGCGACGAGGTGGTGGTGGTCAACGGTGCGCTCTCGCCGGTGCAGCAGCGCAATCTCGAACGTGCCTGGAAGGCGAAAGTGCTCGACCGCACGGGCCTGATCCTCGAGATCTTCGGCGCCCGCGCGCAGACGCGCGAGGGCGTGATGCAGGTGGACCTCGCCCATCTCACCTATCAGAAGTCGCGCCTCGTCCGCTCCTGGACCCATCTTGAGCGGCAGCGCGGCGGCGTGGGCTTCATGGGCGGCCCGGGCGAGCGGCAGATCGAATCCGACCGTCGACAAATCGACGAGAAGATCGCGCGCCTTCGCCGCCAGCTCGACAAGGTGGTGCGCACCCGCGCGCTCCACCGCACCAAGCGCAAGAAGGTGCCGGACCCGGTGGTGGCGCTGGTGGGCTACACCAATGCGGGCAAGTCCACGCTCTTCAACCGGCTCGCCGGGGCGGGCGTGATGGCGGAGGACATGCTCTTCGCCACCCTCGACCCCACGATGCGCCAAATCCGGCTGCCCTCGGGCCGGCGCGCGATCCTGTCCGACACGGTGGGCTTTATCTCGGATCTGCCGATCCAACTCGTCGCGGCCTTTCGCGCGACGCTCGAGGAGGTGCTCGAGGCGGATGTGATCGTGCATGTGCGCGACATCGCGGATCCCGAGGCGGAGGCCCATGCGGCCGATGTGCTGCGGGTGCTCGACGAACTCGGCGTGGCGGCCGACCGGATCGAGGGCATGATCGAGGCGCGGAACAAGGTCGATCTCCTCGGCGCGGAGGCGCGGGAGGCGGCGGAGGCCGCGGCCGCGCGCGATCCCGGGGCGGTGCCGGTCTCGGCGGCCACGGGCGCCGGGCTCGACCGGCTGTTGGCCGAGATCGAGGCGCGTCTCTATCCGCGACGGTTCCGGGTGGGGTTGAGTTTCGGCCATCACGAGGGCCAAGCGGTCTCCTGGCTCTACACCCATGCCGATGTGCTCGAGCGCCAGGACGAGGAGGACGGCGTGCATCTCATCGCCGACCTGACGGAGCGGGAATATCACCAGTTCGAGAAGGTGTTCGGGCGCCGTGGCACGGTGCTCGGCCGCACGCGGCTCGCTGCCCAATAATTCAACATAATATTCCTTCTCGGATTTCGAGCTCAGCCGGCCCCCGGCGCCAAGGCGTCCGTCAGCTGCGGCAAAGGTCGGCCCGCCCGGCGCGCGCTCCGCCACAGCTCCTCGACCCGGCCCCGCATCCGCTGCCTGAGCCCGGTGCCCACGACCTTCTCCATCCAGCGCTCGGAAAACCGCGCGGGCGCCGGCACCCCGGCATGGGCGCAGCATGCCCGGAGCGTCGCGCAGCGCTCCCGCGCGAGCTGGCCGTAGGCGATGTCGAGCACCGGATGATCTAGCGCGCCCGTGACCGCGTCGAGCGCCGCCTCCTCCCGCCCGATCCGGCCGAGCAACCGCTCGATCCGCGCGATGTCGAGCCCCTCCACCGCGGCGTCCTCCGTTAGCCCTCCGGCCTCGGGATCGGTCTGAACCGTGCCGTCCGACGCCTTGAAATAGACGCCCGTTTCCGCCGCGAGATAGCGGGAGATCGCCTGATCCAACCGGTCCCCCCGCCGGATGCGGAAGAACGCGGTGCGCCCGAGCCGACGCGTCAGCGCGCCGAGAAACGCGGCCTGCGCTTCTGGGGCCGGATCCGCGGTGCCGGACCAGCGCGCCGCGAGCTCCGGCAAATAGTCCGCCATGATCTTGTGGCCCACCTGGCCGTCCGTGTCCCGCGCCTCGGCCTCGAGCGCATCGAGCGCGGCGTCGGTCAGCCGGGCCTGCGCCTCCGCCGATTTGAGCCAAGCCAAGAGATGCTCCCCCGGCCGGCCGAGCCCCCCGATGGCTGAGAACTCCGAGCACAAGAGCGTGCTGCCCGTGCGCTGTGTCGCCAAGATGATGGTGTGGCTCATGCGCGCCTCCTTCCGCCCGGCGGCGGATGCGCCCGGGCTCGCCGGCGAGCCTAGGTGCGGTCGGGTTAACGCCGAGCTAAGGAAAATGCCGCCGATCGCGTGGAAGCCCTGCGCGACCGGCGGCCAATTCGGAACGAGGGACACTGCGAAACCGTGGCCGTCCACACCGCGGTCCCGACACCGGGGCGAGCCCCAGTATGGTCGTCACTGTACCCTGGACGCCGCGGGTGTGCAAGTCGCTGTAGCTCTGCCCCCCCGTCACCCGTGGTCGGCGCGCCACATGCGCGAACTCATTGACCGGATGAGTTCCGACCGATCGGTTGAAAAGGGCTCGCCGATGTGTATGAAACGCACACCGACGAGCCAAGTCGGAACGAGGGACAGTGAGAGAGAGGCCGGAGCAACCCGGCCTCGCTCTTGACCATATGTGGGATAGGTTAGAAATTTGTAAGGGTGCTCGCGGAAGGGTGAGGAAATTTTCCCGCTATCCCGGCACGCCGCCCCTTGCACAGGTGGCGCGGGCATAAAGCGCCACCGCCGCCGCGTTCGAGACGTTGAGCGAGGCGAAGCCGCCCGCGCTCGGCACATGGGCCAACCGGTCGCAGATCGCCTTTGTGCGCGCGCGGAGGCCCGGCCCCTCGGCGCCGAGCACCAGGCAGAGCGGCGCGGCCTCCGCCTCGGCCATCGCCGTGGGCAAGGCCGCATCGCCCTCGGCATCCAGCCCCACCACCCAGTAGCCGGCCGATTTGAGGGCCTCCAGCGCGTCGCCCAGATTGCGGAGCCTGAGATAGGGCTGGCGCTCCAGCGCGCCCGACGCCGCCTTGGCGAGGGCCCCCGTCTCGGGCGCCGAATGGTGCCGCGGCGCGAGGACGGCCCGGGCGCCGAACACCTCGGCCGAGCGCAACACGGCGCCCACATTGTGCGGGTCCGTCACCCGGTCGAGCGCGAGCACGGTGGCCCGCCCCGGCGCCTCGGTCAGCGCTTCGATCCCGCCCCAGTCGAGCGGATCGGCCTCGAGCGCCGCGCCTTGATGCACCGAGCCCGGATCGAGCGGCGCCGGAAAGCGGCGGGCGTCGGCGATCTCGGGCACAAGGTCCCGCGCGGCCACCTGGTCGGCCAGCCGGTCGGCCGCGTTCTTGGTGAGGATGAGGCGCCGGCACACGCGCCGCGGATTGGCCAGCGCGTCGCGCACCGCATGCAACCCGAAGAGCCATACGCGCTCGGGCGCCGGACGGCCGGTAACGCTGGGGCGGGTCGGCCGCTGGCCAGATATGCGCACGCGGAGGGCTCCCGGATGGCTCTCGGACGGGCGGATCGGGCCCGGGGCTTCTTCCTTGACACCTCGAGCCCCGGCCGTCTAGATGCCACCCGGTCACCGGGAGGGGTGGCAGAGCGGTCAAATGCAACGGACTGTAAATCCGTCGGGGCAACCCTACGTTGGTTCGAATCCAACCCCCTCCACCATCCGAGAGCGGCGGGAGCGGCCCCCCTCATCGGCCGCGGCTTGACCCGGGCGGGGCCCGGCCTCAGGCTGGCAACGAGCTGACCGAGCCGGAGACCATGCGCCTCACCCATCCGCCCGAGATCGCCGGCTATCGCCCGGCCCCCGGACGCACGTTCTGCACCGATTGCGGGGTGAGCCGGATGCGCGATCCCAAGGCCTGCGGCCGAGCCTGTCAGTTCATCCGCCCCGATTATCCCGGCCTCGAGGCCCGGGTGCATGGCCGCGCGCGCGACCCAGAGCGGCCGGACGAGATCCATTTCGGCCCGTTCGAGCGGATGCTGGAGGCGCGCCTCGCGCCGCCGCGGTCGGGCGCGCAATGGACCGGGATCACCACGCGCCTCGCCGAGCGGCTTCTCGAGACCGGCCGAGTGGACGCCGTCGTCACCATGCGCGCGGCGGAGGACGACCGCTGGCGCCCCGTGCCCGCCATCGTCACCGATCCCGCCGATCTCGCCCAGTGCCGTGGCATGCGCATGGGCTATGCGCCACTTCTTGCGGCCATCGAGACGGCGGCGGAGGCCGGGCACCGCCGCCTCGCGATCATCGGTATCCCCTGCCAAGTCTACGCGCTCCGGGCGCTCGAGGCCGAGTTCGGCTTCGAGCGGCTCTACGTCATCGGCACCCCCTGCTCGGACAACACGACGACCGAGCGCTTCTGGCAATTCCTCGCCCTCCTCGACGCGCGGCCCGAGACCGTGACCTATCTCGAGTTCCGCGCGGATTACCGGGTGGAGCTCCGCTTCGAGGACGGGCGGCGGCGCGAGATCCCGTTCCTGGCGCTGCCCATCTCGGATCTGCCGTCGGACTTCTTCCCCCTCACCTGCCGCACCTGCGTGGACTACACGAACGCCCTGGCGGACATCACGGTGGGCTATATGGGCGGCAGCGGCGCGCAATGGCTGGTGGTGCGCAACGCCCGTGGAGAGGAGTTGATCGAGCTCCTGGGCGACGAGCTTGCCGCGCGCGCGCCCCGCTCGGCCGGCCGCCGGAAGGGCGCGGTCGCGGGGTTTCTCAAAAACACCGAGCGGGCGGCCGGGGGCCTGCCCCTCCGGCGCATGCCGGGCTGGGTCCGCCCGATCGTGAGCTGGCTCATGCCGCGGATCGGGCCCAGGGGGCTTGAATTCGCCCGCGCGCGGGTGGAGATGAAAGCGGTTGAGACGGTCCTCCATCTTCGGCGGCGGGCGCCGCGGCGGCTCGCCAGCATGGTTCCGCGCCATGTCTGGCGCCTGGTCGCGCCCTACGGTTTGGCGCCGAAGCCCGGAGAATGCCGTGAAACCGGGCCCGAGCGGTCGAAAGAGGCTTGCAATCCCCGGCCCCATACCGCTGAGTTGGACGCTTAGCGCGACCCCGCGCCCATCAACGAGAACACGCTCATAAGGGACATGCCATGAACAAAGCCGATCTGATCGCCGCCCTCTCGGAGAAAACCGGCAAGACCAAAGCCGAGGCCGGTGAGTTTATCGAGGCGCTGAGCGCGGTCATCAAGGAGGCCCTCGGGCGCCACGACGAGGTGAGCCTGCCCGCGCTCGGCAAATTCGCCGCCGCGCACCGGGCCGCGCGCACGGTGCGCAACCCGCGCACCGGCGAGCAAAACGAGGCGCCCGCGCATTACGCTCCGGTGTTCAAGCCCGCCGCGGCGCTGCGCGACGCGGTGCGCAACGGCCAGGGCTGAGGGCGAGGGCCCTCACCAGTCGAAGAGCCACCCGGTGCCGCGGCACGGGCCGCGACCGAGGGCCGCCAGATGCGCGATCAGCGCATCCGCGGCCGCCGGAGCTGGGTAGAGCGGGACCACCCGGCCCCGCAGCGGCTCCACCACCTCGGCGCCAGAGCAGAACTCCAGCATCTTGTGGTTGTCGCGGATCACGGGGCCGATTTCGCCTGCGCGGATCACCCGGGTGAGGCGCTCCCCGAGCGCGATCTTCTCCGCGGTCGAGCCGTCGCGGAAGGTCGGCGGATCGAGGAGGAGATAGCTCTCCATCTCCCGGTCGAGCGCCACCTCCACCCGTGGGCTCCAGCGGTAGATGAGCTCCGAACGCAGCGCGCGGCCGCCCGCGGCGGGCAGGATGCGCCCCCCTTCCACATGGGCCGGGCCCGTCAGGAGGCGGCGGAGATCCACCCGCTCGACCGCTCGGGCGACGCCCGTCTCGGGCGCCGAGGCGCAGGCCGCCGGCAGGGAGATCGCCTCGAACTCCAACACGCACCCGTCGAAGCGGTACTCGGCCCGGGCCACGCCCTGCCCCGCCCCGGCGAGGATGTCGGGATCGTTGAGGATCGCCAGCACCCGGGAGCGGAGCGCCGCCGGAGCCGGGTTCTCCACCGCCGGAAGGCGATCGCCCCGACCCCAATCGGCCTCCCAAAGGCGGTCCGCGCTCACCCGGATCGCCTGGGTCGTGTTGGTGATCGAGGCGAGCCCCACCAACCCCGCCGCGCCGAGGGCGATCCACAGACCGATCCCCTGCCGCCTCCGCCGCCGCGCTCTGCGCTCCGCCATCCGCCGCTCCGCGTCGCGTGGTAGGCCCGGAGGGACTCGAACCCCCAACCAAACCGTTATGAGCGGTCTGCTCTGACCAATTGAGCTACAGGCCCTCACCCGTTCGATACGGTCCGGGGCGAGGGGCGTCAATCGCCGCGCTTTCCCGTGCGGCCGGGCTGGGCTAGAGGACAGGCCGAGGAGGCACCCCATGAGCGACACGCCCAACCGCCTGACCTACGCGCATGCCGGGGTCGACATCGACGCGGGCAACGCCCTCGTGCGCCGCATCGGCCCCGCCGCGGCCGCGACCGCCCGCCCCGGGGTGGTGGAGGGGCTCGGCGGCTTCGGCGCGCTCTTCGACCTCAAGGCCGCGGGCTACGACGACCCCATCCTCGTCGCCGCGACCGACGGGGTGGGCACCAAGCTCCGCATCGCGATCGAGACCGGGATCCACCGCGGCGTCGGGATCGACCTCGTGGCGATGTGCGTGAACGACCTCGTTTGCCAGGGGGCGGAGCCGCTCTTCTTCCTCGACTATTTCGCGACCGGCAAGCTCGAGGTCGACGCCGCGGCCGCGGTGATCGAGGGCGTGGCCGAGGGCTGCCAACAGGCCGGCTGCGCCCTCATCGGCGGCGAGACCGCCGAGATGCCGGGGATGTACGCGGCCGGGGATTACGACCTTGCGGGCTTCGCCGTGGGCGCGATGGAGCGGGGCGCGGGCCTTCCTCGAGGCGTCGCGGAGGGGGACCGGCTCCTCGGCCTCGCCTCCTCCGGCGTGCATTCCAACGGCGTCTCCCTCGTCCGGCGGGTGGTGGAGGTCGCGGGCCTCGGATGGGACGCGCCCGCGCCCTTCGCCGACGGTACGCTCGGTGCCGCGCTCCTCACGCCGACGCGCATCTACGTGCCCGCGGCCCGGGCGGCGCTCGCCACCTGCGGGCTCCGCGCCCTCGCCCATATCACCGGCGGCGGGCTGGTCGAGAACCTGCCTCGGGTGCTGCCAGAAGGGCTGGGGGCGGAGGTCGAGCTCGGCGCCTGGACGCTGCCGGGGGTCTTTCGCTGGATCTCGGCGACGGGCGGCGTGGCGGAGGACGAGATGCTCCGCACCTTCAATTGCGGGATCGGCATGGTCGCCGTCGTCGCGTCCGAGGCCGAAGATAGGGTCCGCGCCGCCCTCGAGGGGGCCGGGGAGACCGTGATCCCGCTCGGTCGGGTGGTCGCCGGCGCCGCGCTCCGAACCACCGGCGCCCTCGCGTGAGCCGCCGGGTCGGGATCCTGATCTCCGGCCGCGGCTCCAATATGGAGACGCTGGTGCGGGCCCTGCACGCCGCGCCGGAGATCGCCGAGCCGGTTCTGGTCGTGTCCAACAATCCGGACGCCCCGGGGCTCGACCGGGCCCGCGCCCTCGGCGTGCCCGCCCTCGGGCTCGACCACCGGGCCCACCCGACCCGCGAGGCCTTCGACGCGGCCCTCGACACCGCCCTCCAGGAGGCCCGGGTCGATCTCGTGGCCTGCGCGGGGTTCCTCCGCGTGCTCTCCCCCCGGATGACCGCGCCGTGGGCCGGGCGGATGCTCAACATCCACCCCTCCCTCCTGCCGCTCTTCCCGGGCCTCCACACCGAGGAGCGGGCGCTGGCCGCCGGTATGGCCGTCCACGGCTGCACCGTGCATGAGGTGACGGCCGAGCTCGACGCCGGCCCCATCCTCGGCCAAGCCGCTGTGGCCGTGGCGGAGGGGGACACGCCCGAGACCCTGCAAGCCCGCACCCTCGTGCAGGAGCACCGGCTCTACCCGGCCGTCCTCCTTGCCTTCGCGGCCGACCCCGAGGCCGCCCGGCGACGGCCCATCGCCCTCTTCGGCGCCGAGGCGCCCTGAGCCCGCCACTCCCGCCTTGCGCCCGGCCCGGCCCGGTGTTTCAACGGAGCCGACCAACCTCCAGGAGACCGCCCCCATGCCCCGCTTCGCGCCCTCGCTCGCCGCCCTCGCCCTCGCGCTCGCCGCCCCCGCGGCGGCCGACGAGCTGAGCTTTGCCCATTTCATGCCCGTCACCTCCTGGCAGAACACCGAGCTCTTCGCGGACTGGGCCGATGGCATCTCCACGGCCACGGGCGGGGAGCTCACCGTCGAGGTCTATCCCGCGCAGACCCTCGGCCGGGCCGATCGCGGCTACGACAACGCCCGCGACGCGATCGCCGACATCGCCTGGACCGTGCCGGGCTACACGCCGGGGCGCTTTCCCTTGAGCCAGATCGTGGAGCTGCCGGGGCTCTTCGAGCGGGCGGAGGTGGGCTCCTGCGCCTTCCAGAAGCTCTACGAGTCGGGCGCGCTCGACGCGGAGTACGAGGAGGTGCATGTCCTTTTCGTCCACACGCACGGGCCGGGCCACATCCACACAAAGGGCAAGGCGGTGACCACGCTCTCCGATCTCGAGGGCTTGAAGATCCGCCGCCCGTCGCCCGTGATCGGCGAACTTCTCGAGGAGCTCGGCGCCGAGCCCGTCGGCATGCCCGCCCCCGGCATCTACGAGGCGATGAGCCGCGGCACCATCGACGGCTACATGCTGCCCTGGGAGGCGGTGGCGGGCTTTCGCCTCAACGAGGTGTCGGACCGGCACACGGTCTTCGGCTTCTACTCCCTTGCTTTCGTCACCGTGATGAACAAGGACCGTTACGCCGCCCTCCCGCCCGAGCAGAAGGCCGCCATCGACGCGCAATCGGGCCTTGACTGGGCGCGCCGGGCCGGCCGCGGCTTCGATGCGGGCGACGACCGGGGCCTCGCGCTCACCAAGACGAGCGGCACCCTCCACGCCATCGACGGGGCCGAGCGCGCCGCCTGGGAGGCGGCCGCCGAGCGGGTGCGCGAGCGCTATCTCGCGCGCCTGGAGGCCGACGGCCTGCCCGCGCGCGACACCTACGCGGCCGTCCTCTCCCATGTGGAGAGCTGCCGGGCGGAGATCGCGGGCTGACGCCCATGGCGCGGGCGATCCGGGCCGCGCTCGCCGTCTTCGACAGGCTGGCGGCCCTCGGGCTCGCCCTTCTCCTCGGGGTGGTGGCCGCGGCGGTGCTGGGGCGCCTCGCCTATGATCTTACGGGCGGCGCGGTGAACCTCCTCCTCTCCGGCGCGATCGAGATGAGCCGCCACGCGCTTATGCTCACCGTGCTGGCGGCTCTGCCTCGGGCGCTCGCATCGGGGCTTCTCCGGGTCGACCTCTTGATCGGCGCCCTGCCTCGCGGGCTCGCCGGCCCGCTCGAGCGCCTCTGGCACCTGGCGGCCGCGGGGATCGGCGCCCTCGCCGCCTGGCGGCTGGCCGAGACCGCCGCGCTCCAGGCCTCCCGCGGCGATCTCACCTCGGATCTCGCCGTGCCGCTCTGGCCCACCACCGCCTTCGCGGCCCTCGCCCTCGCGTTCTTTGCGGTCGTCGGCGTCTGGCGGGCCGCAGCGCCGGCGCCCGTGCCATGAGCCCGCAAGAGATCGGCCTCACGGCCCTCGCGGGCCTTCTCGGCCTCCTCGCCCTCGGTTGCCCGGTGGGGGTGGCGCTGGTGATCGCCGGCATCGGCGGCTTTGCCGCCCTCCGCGGCACGGGGCCCGCGCTCTCGGCCCTCGAGAGGAGCGTGAGCGATGTGGTGAGCACCGAGGGCTACGCGGTGATCCCCCTTTTCCTCCTCATGGGCGCGCTCATCGCCCGGGCGGGCATCGCGGGCGACCTCTTCGCCGCCGCGCGCCGGGCCTCGGGCGGGCGCCCCGGCGGCCTCGCCGTGGCCGGGCTCGGCGCCTCCGCGGCCTTCTCCGCCATGTCCGGCTCGTCGCTCGCCACCGCCTCCACGATGACCCGCGTCGCCTGGCCCGAGATGGCGCGCGCGGGCGCGGACCCGCGCCTCTCCGCTGGCGCGCTCGCGGCGGGCGGCACGCTGGGGATCATGATCCCGCCTTCCATCGCGCTCCTGCTCTACGCGCTCATCACGGGCGAATCGGTGGGGGACATGTTCCTCGCAGGTCTCCTCCCCGGCCTCCTCGGCTTCGCGCTCTACGCGCTCACGGCCGCCGCGATGGGGCGGGTGTGGTCCGCGGGCACCGAGATCGCTGCGCCGCCGGCGCCGCCCTGGCCGCGGGTCGCCACGCCCATCCTCCTCGTGGCGCTGGTGATGGGCGGGCTCTATGGCGGCCTCTTCACGCCGCAGGAGGCGGGCGGCGCCGGCGCGGCCATCGCGCTCGCCTTCGCCCTCGCCCGCGGCCTCCGCCTGCCCGAGATCGCCGCCGCCCTCCGCGAGACCGTGCGGCTCACCGCCACCCTCTTCGTCATCCTGATCGGCGCGGAGGCCTTCGGCTATCTCCTGACCGTGAGCCGCCTGCCCGACGCCCTGGCCGACGCCATCGCCGCGGCGGGCCTCGGCCCCTGGGAGACGCTCGCCGTCATCCTCCTCGCCTACCTCGTCCTCGGCTGCGTGCTCGAGAGCCTGGCGATGATCCTCATCACCGTGCCCGTGTTCTTTCCCATCGTCACCGCGGCGGGGTTCGACCCCATCTGGTTCGGCGTCGTCTGCGTGCTCGTGGTCGAGACCGGGCTCATCTCCCCGCCCGTGGGGCTCAACCTTTTTGTGGTGAAGAGCGCGGCGCCGGGTGTCACGCTGGGGCAGACGATGCTGGGCGCCCTGCCCTTCGTGCTCGCCGATCTTGCACGCCTTGCGCTCATCCTCGCGGTGCCAGGGCTGGCGCTCTGGCTGCCGGAGCTCCTCGGCAGCCGGGCCTAGCCGCGGCCGAGGCGCTCGACCAGCCAGCGCTCCCGTTCGCCGAGCTCGTAGGCGCGGAGGAAGTCGCGTGTCGCCTCCTCCTCCCGGCCCCGGAGCTCGAGGAACAAGCCCCGCGCCGCCCAGGCCCGGCCCCATTCGGGGTCGAGCGCGATCGCCCGGTCGAAATCCCGCTCCGCCCCCGCCGGGTCCCGGTCCGCCCGCGCCCGGCCCCGATTGAGGTGGGCGCCCGCATCCTCGGGCTCGCGCGCGAGCACGGTGGAGAAATCCGCCTCCGCCGCGCCCATATCGCCGAGGAGGAGATGCCCCACCCCGCGGTTGAAATGCGCCGCCGTCAGCGTGGTGTCGATCCCGATCGCGCGCGTGAGATCCGACACCGCGGCCCGCACCGCGCCGCCCCGGAGCTGCGCACCCCCCCGTCCGAGCCAGAGCTCCGCATCGCCCGGGTCCTGCGCCACGGCCGTGTCGAAATCCGCCATCGCCGCGTCGTAGCGCCCGAGGGCGAGGCGCGACCGCGCGCGGTTGGCGTAGGCCGCCGTGAGATCGGGCCGGGTCGTGATCGCGAGGCCGAAGGAGCGCTCGGCGTCGCCATGCCGTCCGAGCGCCGCCTGCGCGACTCCCAGATTCACGAGCACCGCGGCCCGCTGGTCCGGTGTCAGGCGGCTGTCGCGGAGCGCCTTCTGGCACAGCGTCAGCGTCTCGTTCGGCTGGAGCGACGCATCCGCGCAGCCCGCGAGCACCCCGCCCTGGGCTGCCGCCGGGCCGGAGAGCACGAGCGCAATGAGGCCGAGAGCCACCACGCCCGTCATCCGCCACACCATGCGATCCTCCCACCCGAAGCCCGTCTCCATCGACCATACCCCCTCCCGGGCGGGCTCGAAAGATGCGCCCGTGCCGCCTTCGCCCTTGAGCGCGGGCCATGATTTCGCCACAGTGCCGCGGAACAGAGCCGGAGGGCGCGCATGGACTACGAGTACAAGGCGGTCGGGGGACCGGAGCGGGGCAAGCAGCGCCGCGGCGCCAAGACCACGGCCGATCGGGTGGCCGCCGCCATGCAGGACCTCATCCGCCGCGAGGCCGCCGAGGGGTGGGAGTATCTGCGCACCGATCTCGTGCCGATCGAGGAGAGGGCCAATCTCCTCTCCGCCCGCAAGACCGTGCACTGCGCCGTCCTCGTCTTCCGCCGTCCGAAGGGGACGACCGAGGACACCCGCGCCTCGCTCAGCAAGAAGGCCAAGCGGATCTTGGGCGGAGAGACGTCGGAGCCGCGGGTCGAGCCCGCCGCCAGGGCGCCCGAGCCCGCCGGGGTCGAGCCCCGTGCGGCGGCCGCGCCGCCGTCCCCGGCCCCGGTGCCGCCCACGCCCAAGCCGCCGATGCCGCAGCCCGAGCCCGCCACCTGGTCCGAGCCCGTGACGCCGCCGCCGCCTGTCGCGTCGCCACCCGTTGTGTCCCCGCCCATGGCACCCCCGCCCGCGGCCGATCCCGCGCCTCAGCCCGACGCCACCGAGATCCGCCCCGCGGCCAAGGCGCCCGAGCCCAGCGTTCCCGCTCAGCCCGCCGCGGCCACCCCCCGGCGGAACCACATCCGCCCGCCCACGCCGGAGCAGCTGCAATCGGCGATGCTGGCCACGCACCCGGGCTTTGCCTTGGCGCAAGGGGCGGCGGCGCCCCGTCGCCGAGTGCGGCCGGGAGTTCGATCCGGCCAAGCGACGAACATTTCGCCGACGGC
>CAYXPI010000062.1:0-9795 GCA_964467005.1 uncultured Limibaculum sp.
CGACAAGTCGATCCCCGAGGATGTCGCCTTTGCGGAAAGCCGCATCCGGAAGGAGACCATTGCGGCCGAAGACATCCTCCACGATCTGGGTGCGTTCTCGATCATCGCCTCTGACAGCCAGGCGATGGGCCGGGTGGGCGAGGTGATCACCCGGACCTGGCAGACGGCCCACAAGATGAAGCTCCAGCGCGGGCGGCTAGAGGGCGAGACGGGCGAGAACGACAATCTCCGCGCCCGGCGCTATGTGGCGAAGTACACGATCAACCCGGCGGTGGCCCACGGCATCGCGGCCTATACGGGCTCGGTCGAGATCGGCAAGCGCGCCGATCTTTGCCTCTGGGATCCCGCCTTCTTCGGCGCCAAGCCCGAGATGGTGCTGGTGGGCGGCGTGATCGCCATGAGCGTGATGGGCGACCCCAACGCCTCGATCCCCACGCCGCAGCCCGTGCATTACCGGCCGATGTTCGGCGCCTTCGGCCGCTCGCTGGAGGCGTCCTCCGCCGTCTTCGTCTCCCAAGCGGCCCATGCGGAGGATGTGCGCGGCCGGCTGGGGCTCCGGAAGGAGGCGCTCGCGGTCGCCGGCACCCGCTCGGTGGGAAAGGCGGATATGCGCCTCAACGACGCGCTGCCCAAGGTCGAGGTCGATCCCGAGACCTACGAGGTGCGCGCCGATGGCGAGCTCCTCACCTGCCAGCCCGCGGAGGTCCTGCCGCTGGCCCAACGCTATTACCTGTTTTGAGGCTCCATGCGCGTCCCCCATCAGAGAAGCACCCGAAAAGCCGATGACGGCGCGGTCCACCGCCCTCTCACGGAGGCGGACCGGGAGAACCTGGCCAAGCTCGACCAGTGGGTCGCGGGTCACATCGCCGAGCCGCATCGCGGCCTCTACGACACGCGCGCTGGCAAGATCCGCACCCTTCAGGTGATCCTCGACCAGGGCTTGATCCGGCGCGACGAGGGGCGGAAGCTTCGGGCGCTCGGCGCCACCTTCGGCGCGGTGTTGGCCGAGGAGCTCGGGCTCGCCTGGGAGATGCGCGAGGCCGAGGGGGTGGCGACCTACGTGCTCCGCGACCCCGGCACCCCCATCGTGCTCTATCCCATGACGATGATCTCCAAGCGGGTGGCCGAGGGAGAGGTGCTCGACATCGCCGTCCTGGTGCAGACGGTGGCCCGCGGCGTGGAGGAGATCCGCGCCGAGATCGCGGCGGAGGAGGGCGGGGCCGATGTCTGACGCCCCGGGATGCGTCCACCACGCGCGCCGCAATCTTGCCCCCCTTCCGGGCAAAACACGCCGCAAACCGAGACTAACACTTTGCGTGTCAGATCCCTTAGCGTCGCGTGAGTTTGCCTATGCCCATCGCCCTCAACCGCTCTCAGTCCATCGCGATCCACTTGGCCGCCGCCACGGCGCCGGAGCTCGGCCAGGCCCGCTTGCCGGAGACCCGCGTTCTCCTCGGCTGGGTGGCGCGCATCGCCAAGGGCCTGGCCTTTGCCACCGAGCACCGGCGCCGCCACGATCGCATCGACCGGCTCCGCGCGCTGCCGGATGTCGAGCTCACCCGCCGCGGCTATGCGCGGGAGACCCTCGTCCAGCAGATCTACTGGTACGAATTCGCGGAGTGACGCGCCCCCGGCGTGCGCCGGGCGCATGATCCGCGCCGTGGCCCTGGCCCCGGGTGCGGAGGCCGCCGGCGACCATGTCGCCCTCGCTTACGCCGAACGCTACCGCCGCCGGGGCCGTCTCACCACCGCGGCCGGCCTCGAGCTTTTCCTGGACTTGCCGGAGGTCGTGGAGCTGCCCGAGGGCGCGGCGCTCCTGCTTGCGGACGGGCGGCGGGTGAGCGTCTGCGCCGCGCCAGAGCCGGTCGCGCTCATCACGGCTCCGGGGCCGCTCCTTGCGCGCATCGCCTGGCATCTCGGCAACCGCCACACGCCGGCGGAGATCGGCGCGGACCGCATCCTCATCCAACCCGACCATGTGCTGGAGGACCTCGCGCGGCGCCTCGGAGGCACGGTCGCGCCCGCCACGCTCCCCTTCCGGCCGGAGGGCGGGGCCTATGGCCGCGGCCGCACCCACGGCCACAGCCATGGGGATGCGGATCACGACCCCAACGCGCACATCCCCCACCGCCATGGCTGAGCCGATCCCGGCACCCGCGCTTTGGCGCCTCGCGGCCTGGACCTCCGCCGCGACGCCGGTCGGCGCCTTCGCGCTCTCCCACGGGCTGGAGACCGCCATCGCCACGGGCCAGGTGGCAACCGCGGCGGCGCTCGAAGCCTGGGTGGCGGACCTCCTCGCCCACGGCACGGGGCGGACGGATGCGATCCTCGCCGCCCATGCCTGGCGGGGGGCGGAGGATCCGGGCGCGCTCGCCGAGCTCGCGGAGCTGGCCCTCGCGCTCGCGCCCTCGGCCGAGCGGCGCTGGGAGACCGAGACCCTGGGCGCGGCCCTCGCCCGGCTCGTCGCGGCCGACGGGATCGCCCTGGCCTCCGCGCCTTATCCCGTGACGCTCGGCCAGGCGGCCGCCCGCGCCGGCGCGCCGCTCGCGCCGACGCTCCTCCTCGGCCTCCAGGGTCTGGCCGGAATGCTCGTCTCCGCCGCCGTCCGCCTCGTCCCCCTCGGGCAGACGGAGGGCCACGGCGTGCTGCTCCGCCTCGCCCCCATCGCGGCCGCCGTGGCGGAGGAGGCGGCCGACGCCCCTCTGGACGCGGTCGGCTCCGCGTGCTTCGCTTGGGACATCGCCGCCATGGCGCACGAAACCCTGGAACCGAGGCTCTTCCGCACATGAGATCGAGGCATGGGCCCTTGAGGGTCGGCATCGGAGGGCCGGTGGGCGCGGGCAAGACCACGCTGACCGACCGCCTCTGCAAAACGCTCCGCGACCGCTACTCCCTCGCGGTGATCACCAACGACATCTACACCCGCGAGGACGCGGAGGCGCTCATGCGCTCCCAGGCCTTGCCGCTCGACCGGATCCTGGGCGTCGAGACCGGCGGCTGCCCGCACACGGCCATCCGGGAGGACGCGTCGATAAACCTCGCCGCGGTGGACGACCTCACCCGCCGCCACCCGGGGCTCGACCTCATCCTGATCGAGAGCGGGGGCGACAATCTGGCGGCCACCTTCAGCCCGGAGCTCGCGGATCTCACGATCTATGTGATCGACGTGGCGGCGGGCGAGGAGATCCCGCGCAAAGGCGGGCCCGGCATCACGCGCTCGAATCTTCTCGTCATCAACAAGACGGACCTCGCCCCCCATGTCGGCGCCTCGCTCGAGGTGATGGAGCGGGACGCGGCGCGGATGCGCGGGAGCCGACCCTTCCTCTTCCTCGAGGCGCGGCACGGACGGGGGGTGGCCGAGGTCGCCGCGTTTATCGAGCGCGAGGGCGGGCTGCTCCTGGAGGAGACCGGGGCGTGAGCTGGGTGATTCCGCCCTGGGAGCCGCCGGCCCTGCCGGTCGCGGGCGGCGGGCGGTTCCCCGTGCGGCGGGTGTACTGCATTGGGCGGAACTACGCCGCGCACACCCGCGAGATGGGCGGGGACCCGGTCCGCGAGCCGCCCTTTTTCTTTCAGAAGAACCCGGACGATCTCACCACCGCCGCCGAGATCCCCTATCCGCCGATGACCGCGGAGCTCCATCACGAGGTGGAGATGGTCGTGGCGCTGGGCGAGGGGGGCACCGACATCCCCGAGGCGGAGGCGCGCGCGCACATCCTCGGCTATGCCGTCGGGCTCGACATGACCCGGCGCGACCTCCAGGCGGAGGCCAAAGCGCTCCGGCGCCCCTGGGAGGTGGGCAAGGCCTTCGCCGCCTCGGGGCCCGTGGGCGTGCTTCATACGGTGAGCGCTGTGGGGCATCCGGAGACCGGGGCGATCACGCTCGCGGTCAACGGCGCGCTCCGCCAGTCCGGCGACCTTGCGCAAATGATCTGGACTGTGCCGGAGCAGATCGCCGTCCTCTCCCGCCACTTCACCCTGGCGGCGGGCGACGTCATCTTCACCGGAACCCCTGCCGGCGTCGGCCCGGTGGCACGGGGCGACGCCCTGGAGGCGCGGGTGGAGGGCCTCGGCGCCCTGACAGTCCGGGTGGTGTGAGCGCGCGCCGCTAGTTCGTCGCCAGCGCCCGGCGCCGCGCCAATTCGTCGAGATCGCCGAGGGCGGCGGAGACCGCGTTGTCCGTCACCCCGACGGCCTTCAGATCCGCGTGCCGGGTCGCCACCACCTCCGCCAATGCGGTGCGGGGCAAGGTGCCCACGAGGCCGCCCGGCCCGATGAGTGCCGGCGCACGCTCCGTGCCGCGCGCGTCGGCGCCGTGGCAGGCCGCGCAATTGGCGGCATAGGCCGTGGCGGCCTTGCCCGCGGGCGAGACGGCAAAGGCCGGCGGGCTCTCCGACGCGCTTGGGGTGAGCAGCGGCGCCGCGGTGCCGCCGAAGACCACCACGGCCGCCGCCGGGATGCTGAGAAAGCTGAGCGTGACGACGAGTTCCCGGATCATCATGGCGCGGACCTCTCTTGGCTTAGGACTGCGGGGTTCCCTCCTCCTCGTCAGTAACCTCCGCGGCCTTAAGGATCGGTGTGCGGCGACGGTTAGCGGATGGCGTCGGCGTTTTGGGGCGTGCTTCTGACAGTCGGCAAAGTCCTTGATCCAAGTCAAAGCGGCGGTTCCCAAGCTCCGGGGCGCCGAAGGTCCGAAATTCTCCGGCGGTCTCCGAGAGCAGTTTCCATTCCGAACAAAAGGCGCAATGGGTGTTGGCATTCGACCAAGGCTGTAAAATAAACTATACACTCTTAAGTGTAAAAAATAGTTGACACTCCCTCGGCCGGTTCTCAGGATGGTGGGCGCGCCGCCGCGAGGACGGCGCCCCGTCGCGGGAGGGCTCTCAGCATCTCCCCCCGGGCCACGGACGGATCACAGATTGGAGGAACCCGAGAGATGTCCGACACCCCATCCGACAAGCCGGTGCTCAACCACACCGGCCTCACCGACGACGAGGCGAAGGAGGTGCACGCCTTCTTCATGCGCGGCGTCACGATCTGGGCCGGCGCGGCGCTCGTCGCGCACATGCTCGTCTGGTCCTGGCTGCCCTGGTTCCCGGGCTGAGACCGCACACCGATAGGAGACACCCATGGATATCTGGAAAATCTGGCAGCACATCACCCCGCGCGAGGGCATTCTCGGGCTCGCGGGCCTCTTCCTGGCAAGCTTCATCATCCACATGATGGTGATGCTGGCGAGCGACCGGTACTCGCAGGCCCTCCTCGGCACCGCCGGCTGAGCGCGCACCGCGGTCGCGCCCGCCGGGCCCGCGGCCTGAGACGATCGGGGCTCCGGCGGATGCCCTCCGGCGGATGCCCGCCGTCCGCGCGGCTGTGTCGCGCGGGGTCCGTGCTTCTGTGCCTCGCCGCGGGGCTCCTGGCGTTCGAGGTCCTGATCGGCCACCGCCTGCTCGACCCCACCTCCTATGGCTGGCTCTTCACCGGCGATTACGGGCAGCATTTCATCGGCTGGAGCGCCTTCCTCGCGGACGACTGGCGCTGGCCCCCGGGGGCCATCCCCAGGCTCGACGCGCCGCGGGGCACCTCCCTTGTCTTCACCGACGCCTTGCCGCTTCTCGCCCTGCCGCTCAAGGCGATCCTCGGCCCCGGCGCCGAGCCTTTGCAGTTCCAGGGCGTCTGGATCCTCGCCGCGACGCTTCTCCAAGGGCTCGCGGCGCTCTGGTGCCTCCGGCGCATGGGCGCGCCCGAGGCGGTGGCGCTTCCCGGCGCGCTTCTTCTCATCCTGTGGCCGCCCCTCTACGACCGGCTGATCGTCACGCACGACACGCTGACGGCCCAGTGGATCCTCCTCCTCGCCATCGGTCTTCTCTTCGCCCGCCGCGCCGGCTGGGCCCTCGCGGCGCTCGCGGCGCTCATGGCCCTCGCGCTCCTCGTGCACGCCTATCTCGCCGCGATGGTCGGACTCGTGCTCGTGGGCGCCGCTGCCCGCGCCGCGCTGGAGGACCGACGGGCGCTCCGCCGGGCGCTCCTGGCCGCGGGGCCGGTGGCGGGCCTTCTCGCGGGGCTCATGTGGGCGCTCGGCTATTTCGTCGTGCCGCTCGGCGGGGTGGGCGGGGCCGGCCTCGGGCACTTCTCGATGGACCTCACGGCGCTCTGGAACCCGCTCCGGCCCGAGACGTCGCGCCTCCTCCCGCCGCTCCCCACAGGCCCGGGACAGTATGAGGGCTTTGCCTATCTGGGCGCGGGGGGCCTCCTCGTGCTGGGGGCGGGCCTGGCCCTCGCGCCCTGGGCTCGGCCGCGGCACGGGCCGGCCGCGCTCGGGCTCCTCCTCGCCGCCCTCGCCGCGGGGCTCCTCGCCGTCTCTCCTGTGGTGAGCTGGCGGGGAGAGGCGCTCCTCGAGGTGCCCCTGCCGGCCACGCTCGAGGCCGCGCTCGCGCCCTTCCGGTCGTCCGGCCGGTTCGCCTGGCTCCTCGGCCTCGCGCTCCTCCTCGCGGCGCTTCTGGGGATCGCGCGCGCCCTCCCGCACCGCTGGGCCGGCGGCCTCGTCCTCGCGGCCGTCGCGCTCCAGGCCTACGATCTCTCGGAGATGCCGCGCGCGATCCGGGCCGCCACCGCGCCACAGCCCGCCACCGAGGCCCGGCTCGCCCGTCTGCGCGCGGCCTGGCCGGACGAGGCGGACCGCCTGGTGTTCGCGATGGAGCACCCGGTGGCGCACCACCTCCTCTACCCCCTCGCCTTCGTCGCCGTGACCTCCGGGGCGGCGACCGACCTCTTCTACGTCGCGCGGCGCGACCGGGCGGCGCGGAAGGCCCGCTGGCGCGCGCTTCGGGCCGAGCTTCTCGCCGGGCGGATCCCGGTGCGCGCCGTCGTCGCCGCCCCCCGCGGCGAGCCCGTCGCCTGCCGCCTGGCCACGCATGCGGAGGCGCGGGTGTCGCCGGCGCTGGACGCCGTTCTGATCGCGGGAGGCTCGATGGCCGAGGCGCCGTCCCCCCTCGCCGGCTGGCGCATCGGGCCTCCGGAGACGGCGACCGCCACCGAGGCGCTGGGCGCTTGCGGGGCCGGCTGCGCCCTGGCCCTCGTCCTCGCCGGGGGAGAGGCGCCTCCGGCCTTCGCCGCCGCCCTCACGGAGCGGGGCGCGCGGGAGATCCGGCATGTGGCTCCGGGCGAGAGCTATCTCGCCGTTCTCTCGGAGAGTCGGGTGGTGGGCGAAGCCCGCGGCCGGGGCCGGTGGGCGGGGGCCGCGGGCGGCCTCGACCTTGCCGCCGAATTGGGCGGCCCCGGTCCGGAGATCCGGCTCGCCGGCCTTGCCTGCATCGCACGGCCGGCGGGCCAAGGCGGCCCGCGCGGCGTCGTCTGGCGGCGGGGGCCGCGCGCGATCCGCCCCCTGCCGCGACGCTTCTGACCCCCGGCTCAGAGGGTGAGGTCGAACTCCATCGTCTCGAGCAGTGTGCCGGTGCCCCGCGGGCCCGAATAGATGGCGACGTCGATGGTGATCTCGCCTTCGCCGAGCCCTGCGCCGGGCCCCGGGCGGAGATCCTCGTCGATGTTGCCGAACACCGCGTAAGGCGTGAAGTTCTCGGTCTGGCTCCGGCCGTTCACCTCGTAGATCACGCTGCCGATGCCCGAGACGCCGTCCTTCGCCTCGGCGAGCACGGTGAGATGGCGCCCGGCCTCCAGGCTCGAGAGGTCCTCCCCGTCCGAGATCGGGCGGAGCACCCGATCGGTGTTCGCGTCCGCCAGGAAGAAGTCGAGATAGGCGGAGCCGTCGGCCGCGGAGACGGCGATGTCCACCGTCGCCCGGTCGCGCGCGCCCGAGGGGTCGTGGAGCACATAGGTGACCTCGCCTGGCCCGGGGCCGTCGGCGGTGAACAGGATCTGCTGCCCGTCCACCTCCGCCCGTCCGCCGCGCACCTCCTCGATGGACAGGCTGAGCGCGTCGCCGTCGAGATCGAAGTCGTTGGCGAGGGCGTCGATGCGGATGGTCTCGCCCGCCGTTGCCGTGGCCGTGTCGTCGCGCGCGGTCGGGGCGTCGTTGACCGGGGCCACCGCGATCGCGAGCTCGGCCTCCGCCGTCTCGCCGGGCGCGGCGGGATCGGCGAGGTCGAGGGTCAGCACCTCCGACCCGTGGAAGTTCGGGTCCGGCGTGTAGGTGAGGGTGAACCCGTTCGCCGAGACCGACACCTCGCCGTGGAGCGCGCCGGACACCTCCTCGATCGTCAGGCCGTCCGCGCCGAAGGCCGAGCTCGCGACGGTGAGCGCCGTGTCCTCGTCGGTCCCGGCCGCGGCGTCCGTCACCTCGGGCGGTCGCCTGGTGCCGGGATCCTCCTCCCCGAGCGTGTAGACGCGGAGGGCGGAGAGCTTCGGGTTCTGCGCGCCTTTGATGAGGTCGATGTCGAGCACCCCGTCGGGCACATCGAGCTCGAACACCTTGGTGGTCGCGGTGTGGAAGCCGACCTCGGCCATGATGTCGACATCGGCCTCCACCACCTCGCCTTCGAGCGCGATGTCGAAGACCCGGACGCCCGGGGTCGACGCGCCTTCCCAAATTTCGGCGAAGTCGAGTTCCACGCGCACCCGGCCCGGGCCCGTCTCGATGTCGTAGGAGAGGTTGCCGCGCTTCGCCCAGGCCTCGGTGGCGAAGAGGGCGTCGTCCTCGGTGCCCGCGATCTCGGCGGACTTGGCGTAAACCCGGGCGTTCGAGATCGTGTCGGCGGCGTAGGAGATCCCGTCCGAGCTCTCATAGGCCCCGCCGCCGATGTTCACGGCGGTGACGAGGCGCTCGCCCTGCGGCTCGGGCTCGGGCTCCTCTGTCACCTCGATGGTCAGCTCGGCCGAGGAGACCACGGTGGCGTCCTGCTGGTCCCACAGCGTGACGGTGAGGGTCTCGGTGCCGAAGAAATCGTTGTCCGGGGTGTAGAAGAGGATCGAGGCCTCGCCCGCGAGCGTCACCTCGCCGTTCTCCGCTCCGGTCACATCGAAGAAGTAGAGCTGCGTCCCGTCCGGGTCCGAGCCGAACTCAGACGCCGCGAGCGTGACGGCGAACTGGCCCGCATTCTCGGCGATGGTGACCGACTGATCGGTCAGCACCGGCGCGTCGTTCACGGGCGTGACGGCGACAGTCACCGTCGCCGGGGCGCTGGCGAGGCCGCCCGCATCGACCGCCCGATAGGTCAGGCTGTCGATCCCGTTCGCGTCGGCGTCCGGGGTGTAGCGGATGAGACCGTTCACGATCTCGGCGGTGCCGAACTCCGGCTCGTCCAGAAGCTCGAGAGCGAGCGTGGGGCTGTCGGCGTCCGTGTCGTTGGCGAGCACGTCGATCTCGACCACCGTGTCCTCCGCCGTCGTCGCCCGGTCGTCGGAGGCCACGGGCGCGGCCGGCTGGGGCTCGGGCTCTGGCTCGGGCGCGCTGGCGCTCACGAAGGGGCTGTCCGGCGCGTTCGTTGCCGGGGCGCCGCCGCGGTAGAGCTCGAACCAGTCGATGTGGTAGCCCTCGGACCGGCCGGCGACGAAGATGTCGTAGACCCCGGGCTCGGTGATCGCGATCTTGAGGTCGCGGTTGTTGGGCGCGCCGTCCCAATCGTCCGCAAATCCCCAGTTGCCGTTGTTCGGCCCGCCATAGACCTTGACGAAGCCCCGGCTCGTGGGCTCGGGCTCGTTGCCGCCCGTCTGGGTGAGGAAGCTCTCCACATCCGGCGCGTCTCCGGCCTCGGCGAAGCTGAACCAGAGGTCGTTTTCCTTGTCGCTCTCGGCCTGGCCGTCGCGCGACACCCGAAAGCGCACCTCATAGACCCCCTCGGA
>CAYXPI010000062.1:9895-19741 GCA_964467005.1 uncultured Limibaculum sp.
CGGCTCCGGCTCGGGGGCCGGGCTGCCGTCGAAGAGCCCGCTCGCCTCCATGAACGCGCGCGCCTCTTGCGGCGTGCCGGTCTCGTTGCCGGTGAGCGCGTAGAAGAGCATGCCGGCGTCCGACGGGTCGTTGACCTTGTTGTCGGCGCCCTCCATGGCCTCCCGCGCCGCCTGCACCAGCGGCTCGTCGGAGCTGTCCATCCAGTCCCAGTTGCGGTTGTTGAAACCCTGATCGTTGTTGCTGCCGTTGTTCTGGTCGCGGATGTCGACGAAGGTAAGGTTCGGGAAGTCGCTCTTGAGATCGTCCCAGGTGCGGGCCTGGATGTTGCCGTCGTTCACCCCGTCGGTGTCGCGGGTGCGGACATCGCGGTTCTCGTTCCAGCCCGAATGGGAGAGCAGCGTGAGATTGGTGTGGAGCGCGGGATCCACCTGCTCGATCGCGCGGTAGACGGCCTCCATCGGCCCGCCCTCGATGAGGAGGATCTCCTGCCCCGTTTCGATGAGCGCCACCAGGCGTTCGGTGGTGCCGGGGATGTCGTCCTGGTAGTCGTGCGCCGCGATGCCGAGGCTGCGGGCGAAGTCCCCGGAGGCGTCGATGTTGGCGGCCCGGTCCCCGCCCGCATTGGGCTCGGAGAGGTTGTTGCCGTAGAGGAAGGTGGTCTTGCCCTCCATCCCGGCGGCGGCCGTCAGAAGCGCCGCGATGGCGATGGCGGAGATGTCGTCCTTGTCGTTGTTGTTCCCGTCGAAGTGGAACACGATCTGCTCGGCCAGGGCGGCGAGGCCCGCGGGGTCGCCCCCCGGCGCGGGGGCCGGCTCCGGTTCCGGTTCCGGCTCGGGCTCTGGCTGGGGCTCTGGCTCGGCGGCGCCGCTCTCGGTCACGGTGAAGGTGAGGGTCTCGGTGCCGAGGAGGTCGCCGCTGGCGTTCCGGCCGGAGAACATCTCGATCTCGACGGTCTTGGTGCCGGCGCTGAGCGCCTCGCCGTCGTAGTTCCCGCCCGAATCCCCGAAGAGCGCGAAGGGCGGGGTGCTCTCCACCTGGGTGCCGCCCTCGAAGCGGAAGCGCACGCTGCCCACCGCGCTGTCCGGCACCGCCTGGATCGAGAAGTTGGCGCCGTCCAGGACGCCGAGATCGACCGTGCCGCCGTCCGTGATGGGCGCGACGACCGTGTCCGCGTCCGCGTCGACGAGGTTGAAGCTCACGCCCACGGGGCCCGGCTCGGGCTGCGGTTCGGGCTCCGGCTCCGGTTCGGGCTGCGGTTCGGGCTCGGGCTGCGGCGCGGTCCCGGACCGCTCGGCCTCAGCAAGGCTCAGGCTTCGCGCGTTGCCGTCGAAGAGCTCGGTGTGCGACAGCACCATGCGGTCGATCACATGCGAGGAGGATCGGGCCGCGACCTCGATCTCGTAGACCCCGGGCGTGTTGAACCGGGCGTAGATCTGATGCGCGTCGTTGTCGCTCGTGAAGCCGCCCCAGTTCCAGTTCTGCGTGCCGTGATAGACCTTGAAGAACCCGTCGGCCCCGCCGCCGTTCGGAAGGGTGGCCGTGTCCGGATAATCGTTCTCCGGCCCCGCGCCCTTGGGCCGCACCACGCTGCCATTGCCCTTCATGCCGAAGAAGGCGTCGGCGTGGATCTTGAGCCAGGTGTCGTTGTGCTCGGTGGTGTCGCCGCCATTGCCGACCTGGCTCCGCCACTCGAAGAGGTAGAGGCCCGGATTGGTGATCTCCACCTCATAGGTGATGATCCCGTTGCTGGGGTCGTTGAAGAACTGGCCGCCCTCCCACACGATGAAACCGTCGCCCGTGGCGGCGCCCGGGTTGTCGATCCGGGGCGAGCTCGCGGTGGTGTCCGCCGTGCGCCAGGCGCCGGGCAGGGTGTCGGCCGACTCCATCTCGATGACGACGAGGCCGTCCTCCTCGAGGAACGCGCCGCTGCCGCTGCCGCCGGGGTTGGGGCCGGGCGTCGGGGTCGGCACCACGCCGTCCTCCGCGGTCACGAGGATCGCCCAATCGGCGTTCGGCCGCTCCGGAGGCTGGCCGAGGGAGCGCGCGCCGCCGCCCTCCACCTGCGCGACGGTCCCCGACATGTAGGCGCCGGTCAGCACGTCGTACCAGGTGACGGCGAAGGTGCCCTCGTAGCCCGAGAGGTCAAGCGTCGCGCCCCCGCCGTTCGGCAGGTAGATGGCGTAGACCTCGCCGGCCTTGGCGAGCACCTGGTCGGCGCCGTTGGTGCCAGATGTCAGCCCGTCGCCGTCCGACATCTCGTCGAGCGGCAGCGCCTCGAAGAAGGCCCGCGCCGCGGCCGCCCACTCATAGGCGCTCTCGCGGAGGCTGAAATCCTCCATCGCGAGGTCCCCGCCTTGGCGGTTGGCGCTCTGATAGCCGAAGTACCACTCCGCGCCGGAGCCGCCCTCCGCATAGCCGGTCCACAGCACCTCGCGCAGATCCTCGTGGTTCTGCTGCCAGCCGCTGTCTCCCTCGGCCATGAGGCCGTAGCTCGCGTTCCCCGGCTCGTCATAGAAGGCCACATAGGCGCGGCCCGCATCCTCCCCGGCGCCGAGGTAGCGGTCGAAGTCGAAATCCTGGGTCTGGTTCGAGGTCTGGATCGAGAGGATGTCGATCACCCCTTCGCCGGCCAGGCCCTCGTAGTAGTTCGAGTAGTTGCTGTTGCCCGGATAGGTGTGGAGCGCCACCGGATGATCGTAGGGGTCGATGTCGCGCAGCCATTCGGAGTGGTCGCGGAGCTCGCCGAGGCTGTTGGTGTTCTCCTCGCCCAGGTTCCAGATCAGCGCGTTGTGGTGGCCGAAGCGGGCGACCATCTCGCGCATATAGACCGCGCGCTCGACGCCGAGATCGCCGCCGTTCAGCATCTGGTCGTTCTCGGTCTCCTGCAGGAAGAGATGGAGGGCCACGCCCTGCTCCTGCATATGCGAGAACACGATCTCCCACTGCGCGAGCTTCGAGACGTCGAAGGCGTCGACCCGGCTGTCGCCCGCATTGATCTCGGCGCCGGGGTTCTTTGGGATGTCGTAGAGCGCGGGGTCGGCCCAGGGCGAGACGTCGCGCCCGTCGCCGCCGATGTTGTTGAGCATCATATAGGCCGAGTTCACCCCGTTCTCCGCGAGGTAGTTGACCGCGCCGATGATCCCCTGGCCCTCGCCGTTCTTCCAGGTGGGGTCGCCCGGATTGAAGTCCGCGACGTGGGGGCTGTAATCATGCGTGCCCGGCGTCGCGTCGAAGCCCGAAAAGCCCAGAAAGTTCTCGGGCGAGCCCACGCCGGATTTGAGGAAGATCGAGCCGTCGCCCGCGAAGTTGAGATACTGGTCGCCGTCATATTCCAGCATGCCGCGGCCGCGGTAATCGAGGCCGGACTTGTCGCTGGCGCCCACCGTGAGGCTGCCGCTCTCGCCGTCGATGCCCGCCACCGCGGTGCCCGCATCGGGGTCGGTCGTTGCGGCGATGTTGGTCCCCTCGCGGAAGGAGACGCTGTAGGTCCAGGTGCCCTGGCTCGGCGGGTTGAAATGCACCGCCCAGATGTTGCCCGAGGTCGCGCCGGTCTCGGCCGCGTCGCCATCGGCGGCGAAAAAGCCCGGGACGGTGAGCGTCTCGCCGGTGTCCGCGTTGGTGAAGGTCACATCCATCCGCGTGTCGTAGAAGGTGGCGCGGCTCTCGGAGCCGGCGGGGCCTTCGAATTCAAGCGTGATGCGGTGCCATTGGCGGAGTTCGCCTTCAATGTTCGGCATCTGTTCGGTCCCCCTGGCGGAGGTTGTCTCCGCTCCGTTGCCGTCAACGCGGTCTCACTTCGAACGCCGTGCGCACGACTCTCCTTGGGGTTGAATGTATCAAAACGCGATCAATCCGACAATTGCATTGCCGGAAGTTGAAGAGTGCGACGGAGTCACGCAGGCCTGACAGTCAGGCGTTGACACCTCTGCGCCGGCGCCGCGCGAGCAGGGCGCCCGCGCCCAGGGCGCTGAGGAGAAGGAGGGCCGAGGGTGGCAGGGGCACCACCGCCTCGCTGCCGAAATAGACCCCGCCCGCCCCCTCGATGAAGGCGCGAATGTCGGCCGGCAGCACCGATGTCCAGTAGGAGAGGTCGCCATAGCCGCTCGGGCGACTGCCGTCGAGCACAAGCCCCCCCGAGAGGACGCCGACGATCACCTGATCGTCCCCGCGCTCGACGAGCAGCGGCCCGCCGCTGTCGCCCCCCGCGGTCGAGCCCTCGAGTTCGAGCGCGAAGGGGCTGCTGTTGACCGGCGGGAGCCCGAGCGTGTTGGCACCTGGGGTGCTGAGAAGGGGGTCGTCGAAATCGGCGGTGATGATGTTGTCGGTGCCCGAGAGCCCGGCGATGGTGCCGGCGAAAGGCACGGCGGCGAGGCCCAGCGTCTCGATCACGTTCTGCGCCGCGCGGCGTTCCTCGTCGAGGCCGGAGGGGCCGGGGATGGCGCCGCCGCTGCCGTCGCCGTTCCGCCCGAAGCCGACGAAGGTGGCCGGCTCGCGGATCAAAGGGCCGTCGAACAGCAGAAAGGGGTCGCGGTCGAGCACCGGGGCATCGAGCGTGAGGATCGCGATGTCGTCGCCGTTGAGGAGGGTGTCGCCCGCATCGCCGAAGCTGGGGGCCCCGAAGGTCAGCGGCGCGCTCGCCATCCGCACGACCTCCGGCAGACCATTGCCCGCGGTGAAGGTGACGGTGATCGGGGCCGCGCGCAGCGTCGTCGCGTTGACGCGGAAGCAATGCTCCGCCGTGAGGACCGTCGTCGGCGAGATGAGCGAGCCCGAGCAGCGAAAACCGCCGAAGTCCAGCCGCGCCACGCTCGGAAACTGGGAGCCGAGAAAGAGATCCTCCCCGGACGCCCGCGAAGCGTCGTTGATCGTGATGGCGCCCGCGCCCCCGGCCCAGATGGCCAGCGCGAGACCGAGGGCCGCAGCCCGTGTCGTCGCTCCCGTCGTCATACGCCCCGTTTCCCCCACGGCCCATTGCGGCCCGGCCATCGCGCCGCCCGCTCCACCCGACGCCGCACGCGCCTCGGCCCGGTGCCGGACCGCCCCGCCGCGTCGATGTCGGTCTGTGCGAGACGGGCGCCGGCGGGTTCTCCGCCCTGTGCGTCCGCTCATGCGAGGAACACCATGAAATCGGCCTCCGTGCAAGCGATCCAGACAACCGTCGCCCATCCATCCGCAAGATTTGAACGAAAGCGAGGGCGGGGCGCACCCACGCGACATCGCAGTCCAACGGAGGAAGGGGCATGTCCACCAGCTATCCGGGCCCGGCCGAGGCCGCCGCCACGCCCGTCGCGCGTTTCACCGAAGAGGCCTTGGGGGACTTCTCGGACGATCCCGCCGGTCCCACCCCGCTCGAGGCCCTCGCTCCGGGCGACACGGAAATCGTGGCCGCCCAGGAGGGCAGCCCGCGCGACATCGACTATGTGAGCTTTTCTGTGCCGGAGGGGACGGAGCTCTCCCGCCTCACCCTCGCGGGCTACGACGCAGGGGCGGGCAATCTCGCCTTCCTCGGCCTCCAGGCGGGCCCGGTCGTCACGGTCGATCCCTTCGCGCCGAGCGCGGGCGATCTCCTCGGCGGCATCACCTATGGCGCGGGCCAGCTTGGCCAGGACATCCTGCCGGCGATCGGCGCGCTCGGCGGGGCCATCGGCTTCACGGGCGCGCTGCCCGCCGGCACCTACACGCTCTGGCTCAACCAGACGGGCCCGGCCTCGGAGGTGACGTTCATCCTCGAGACCACGCCCCTCGACGCCGCGCCGGACGCGCTGATCCAGCCCGAGGCGCTCAGCGACGGCGAGACGCTCGAGGGCGGACCGGGATCGGACACGCTGGATCTCTCGGCCGTCGCGGGGCTCGAGGCCGGCGCGGCGGTGGATCTCGATCTCGGCGCCGCGGCGCAGGCGACCGAGCTCACCGGCACCGGCGGGCTCGAGCTTTTGGGCGACGGCTTCGCCGCGGTCCTCCTCACGGACATCGAAAACCTCGTCGGCACCGCCTTCGCGGATGTCTTCGAGGGCTCCGCCGCGGCCAACCGCCTCGACGGCGGTGCGGGCAACGACAGCTTCCTCGGCACTGCGGGCGACGACACGCTCGACGGCGGGGAGGGCACGGACCGCGCGGTCTATGACGGCCCCCGCGCCCAGTTCGTCCCCGATCTTGCAGAGGACGGCACCGTCACCCTCGCCCCCCCGGGCGGGAGGGACACGCTGACGGACATCGAGCGGATCGACCTCGCCGATGGCAGCTTCCTCTACGACCTCGCGCTCGGCAGCGCAGAGGTGGATCTCGGCTACCGGCTCTACGCCGCGGCCTTCGCCCGGACGCCGGACGAAGCGGGCCTGCGCTTCTGGGTCGCGCGCTTTCAGGAGGGGGTGCCGCTCGAGGCCATCGCCGAGGCCTTCACCGGGAGCCCGGAATTCGCACTTCTCTTCGGCGAGGACCCGACGGATGCGGCCTACATCACCGCCCTCTACCGCAATGTGCTCGAGCGGGAGCCCGACCAGCCCGGCTTCGAGTTCTGGCTCAACGCCTTCTCCACAGGGCTCCGCGACCGGGAGGAGATGCTGATCGAGTTCGCCGACACCCCGGAGAACATCGCGCGGACGCGGGAGGTGCTGGAGGACGGGGTCTTCGTCCTCCCCGCCGAGCCGGGCGCGGAGGACGCGCTGGTCTTCTGACGCCTCAGCGGAGGCCGAGTTGCGCCGCCGCACGGGCGATCTCCCGGGCCTCGGCGCTGCCCTCGACAAAGGCGTCCTCGGCCCGGGCGAGGGCGGCGCGGGCTTCCTCGGGCTTCTGGAGCACCGCATAGGAGCGCAGGAGCATGAGCCAGCCCTCAATATCGTCGGGGTTGGCCGCCAGCCGGCTGGAGAGGCCGGCCACCATGGCGTCGATCATCTCGGCCCGGGCGTCGGGCGACATCTCGGCGGCGGCGGCCACTTCCTCGGCGTCCGGGTTGCGGGGCGCGGCGACACGGCGGCGCGCTGCGGCGATCTCGGCCAAGACGAAGGGCGCGCCGTCGAAGGCCTCGGCCGTGCGGTCGAGCACCGCGCGCGCCTCCGCCCGGTCGTTCGAGAGCCGGTCGGCAAGCGCGATGGCCGCCTGCCAGTCCTTGGGGTTGGCGGCAAGGCGGGCGCGGAGGGCGCCCACGCTCTCGGCCACGCTCTCGGGCGCGCCCTTGGGCGCGGGGGCCGGGCCCATGGGCGTGGCGGCGAGGGCGCGCTCGGCCTCCGTTGCGTCCGGCAGCACGCTTGCCAGATCGCGCCCGGTGAAGCGGGCCATGTTGACGATGTCGCGCCGCACCTGCGGGCCCCAGGGGCTGGTCGGCGGGCTGTCGCGGTAGAGCTCCAGCCAGCCGTCGAGTGCGGCCCCGAAGTTCTGCGCCTGCGCGTCGGCGAGGGCGTTGTAGTAGCGCGCGCGCGGGTCGAAGGGGGTCTTGGCGAGGATCTGGCCGATGACGATCCGGGCCAGCGGGGGCACCTTGTTTCCGTTGGCGAGGATCAGCGCCTCGGCATAGGCGGAGAGCACCGCGGGGTCGTCGTTCGAGGCCTCAGCCGCCTGGCGATAGGCCTCCGACGCCCGGGCGTGGTCTCCGAGCTGGGTGAAGGCCTGGCCCATGGCCCAGAACTTCTCGAGCCCGTCGGGGGTGTCCTTGAGCGCCACCAGAGCCAGCGCCGCACGGGCCGCGGTGTCACCCGCCTCGGCGCGGGCTTCGAGGGCGGCGGTCCGGCGCTCGGCAATCGGCTGGTCCGGCATTCCCGGCACGCCGAGCAGCCCATAGAGGCCCAGCGTGAGCGCGGCGAGGACCCCCGCGACCAAGAGCCCGAGCCCGGGCGAGGGCCGGGCCACCGCCAGATCGCCGCCGAAGCGGCGCGCGGCGCGGGCGGCGCGAAGCTCGATCTCCCGCTCCGCTTCGGCCTTGGCCGCGGGCGTGAGGAGCCCCGAGGCCTCGGCCCGTGCGAGCTCGGCGAGCTGGTCGCGGTAAAAGGAGATGCTGCGCTCGCCCTCCGCGGTCTCGATGCTGCCGCGGGTGACGAGGGGCCGCGCGATCCAGGCGGCGGAGAGGGTGGCGACGGCCCCGATGGCCAGCCAGACGGGGGCGATCTCGGGCAGGGTCACGGCGTTCTCTCCTCGAGAAGGGCGCGGGCGGCGGTCCGCTCGGCGTCGCTGACGGCGGGGCCGATGGGTTGGCGGCGGCGGAGATAGAGCCCCCCGGCAAAGATCGCGGCGCCGAGGAAGACCCAGGGCGCGGCCCAGAGGAGCGCGGTGTGGGCTGTGAGCGGCGGCGTCAGGAGCACGTAGTCGCCATAGCGCTCGGAGACGAAGGCGAGGGCCTCGGCATCGGTGTCGCCCGCCGCGATGCGTTCGCGCAGCACCGCGCGCAGGTCCCGCGCGAGGCCGGCGTTCGAATCGAAGATCGACTGGTTGGCGCAGACGAGGCAGCGAAGCTCGCGCCCGAGATCGCGGGTGCGGGCTTCGAGAGCGGGGTCGTCGAACATCTCCCCCGGTTGGACCGCAACGGCCGGGCTCGCGGCGAGGACGACGAGGGCGAGGAGGAGCGTGCGCATGGGGGTCTTCCTCAGGCCGGGGTGGGGCGGAGTGCACCGCGGGGTGCGGGCACACCCACCCGGAGCCGCCGGTCGGCCACCGAGACGCAGCCGCCGAGCGCCATCAGCGCGGAGCCGAGCCAGATCCAGGGCACGCCAGGGTTCACATAGTAGCGGGTGACGAAACCGCCCGTGCCGTCGGGGTCGCCCAGCACCGCGTAGAGATCGCCCCACCAGAGGGTGTGGATCGCGGCTTCGGTGGTGGGTTGACGCTCCACCGGGTACCAGCGCCGCTCGGGGTGGAGGGTGATGGGCGCGCCGTCGCCCGCCTGGGCGGTGATCCCGGCGCGGGAGGTGCGGTAGTTGGGGCCGGTGGCGTCCGCCACGCCCTGGAGCGTGAAGACATAGCCGCCGAGGGTCACCGGCTCGCCCGGCCGCTGGGTCTGGATGCCCTCCATCTTGAGGGTGGAGACGGCCATGACGCCCGCGATGCAGATGCCGAGCCCGAGATGCCCGATCGCCGCGGCCCAGGCCGAGGCGGGCAGGCCCACGAGGCGGCGGAGACTTTGGCCGGGCGCCACCCGGCCGAGCCCGATGCGCCCGGCGAGATCGGTGAGCGCGCCCGCCATCACCCAAACGCCGAGGCCGATGCCGAGGGCGCCCAGGGGCTCGCGCCAGCCCGCCAGCGCCCAGAGCACCGCCGGCACCGTGAGCGCCACCGCAAAGGCGAGCCCGAGCCGGCGGAGGACGGCGCTGAGATCGGCCCGCTTCCAGGCCAGGAGCGGCCCAGCCGCGGCCACGGCGGCGCAGACGGCGAAGATCGGGCCGAAGCTCCGGTCGAAATAGGGCGCGCCCACGCTGATCTTGTCGCCCGTCGCAAGCTCCAGGAAGAGGGGGTAGAGCGTGCCGACGAACACCACCCCGGTCGCCGCGGCGAGGAGGAGGTTGTTGAGAAGGAGCCCGCCTTCCCGGGAGACGGGCTGGAAGACCCCGTGCTCGCGCAGGCTCGGGGCCCGCCAGAGATAGAGCGTGAGCGCGCCGACGAGCGCGAGCGCCAGGAGGCCGAGGATGAAGACGCCGCGCTCGGGGTCGTTGGCGAAGGCGTGCACCGAGGAGAGGATGCCCGAGCGCACCAGGAACGTGCCCATGAGCGAGAGCGCGAAGGTGACGATGGCAAGGAGGATCGTCCAGCGGATGAGCGCCTCGCGCTTCTCCACCACGATCACCGAGTGGAGGAGCGCCGTGCCCAGCAGCCAAGGCATGAAGGAGTCGTTCTCCACCGGGACCCAGAACCAGATGCCGCAC
>CAYXPI010000063.1:0-19382 GCA_964467005.1 uncultured Limibaculum sp.
ACGACGCGGCCCTGGAGTTCGACGTTGCCTAGGCGCTCGAGCAGGCGCGCGACAACCCGGTCTGGGACGTGCAATACGCCCATGCCCGGGTGCATTCGCTGATGCGCAAGGCCGAGGAGGCCGGGATGGCGAGGGGTGATTCGGCGCTGGCGGGGGCCGATCTCGCCTGTCTCGATGATCCCTCCGAGCTCGGGCTGGCGAAAAAGATCGCCGAGTTCCCGCGCATGGTCGAGGCCGCCGCACTCGCGCACGAGCCCCATCGGGTGGCGTTTTACCTCAACGATCTCGCCTCGGAGTTCCATGCGCATTGGAACCGCGGGCAGGACCGGCCCGAGCTTCGCATGCTTCGCGAGGACGCGCCGGAGCTTACCCGCGCCCGATTGGCCCTCGCCCGCGCCGTGGGCGTTGTGATTTCCACAGGTCTTGGTATCTTAGGTGTCACCCCCATGACGGAACTCACATAAGCGCGAAGGCGCAATCGGCTGGGGGTCGAGCAGAGAGGACCCCAAGATGCGGGGTCGACACAGGTGGTGGCCCGATGCGCGACGAGGACGGTGAAGTCGCAGGCGCAGAGGCGGAGGCGGTGCCCGGCGGGGCGCCGGCACCGCGGCGTGTGGCGTCGATGTGGGCCGGGGCCGGGGCGGCGCTCGCCCTCGTGACGGGCCTCGGCGTGTGGATCTACGATCTCGGGACGCGGCCGACGGAGGGGATCCCCGTGGTCGCCGCCGCCCGCGGTCCGGTGAAGGTGGTGCCGGAGGGCGGGGAGAGCCCCGTGGGCCACCGCGACATCGGCAGCTTCGAGATGACCCGGGCGCCCGAGCCGGCGGCCGGCACCACCGAGGCGCCGACGACCCTGGCGCCCGAGGCGGCGCCCTTGACGGAGGAGGACATCTCCCTCCGCGATCTCGAGGACATTCTCGGCGTGCCGGAGCCGACGGCGGCCGCCGTGCCGCGCGCGGCCATCCCGCTCGCCGCGCCCGACGGCACGGTGGTGCCCGACACGCGGCCCGCACCGGGGGCCTCCGCGCCCGTGCCGTTGCCCCCTGCCAAGGTCGAGCCCGCGCCGGAACGGACGGCGGCGCTTCCGCCGGAGCCCGAGCCCGAGCCCGAGGCCGAGGCTGACCCCGGCGCACCGGCCCCGCGGGTGAGCCCCATCGCCCCCCGTCGGCCGGACAATCTGCCTGCCCGCGTCGCCGCCGCCCAGCGCGAGGCGATCGAGGACGTCGCCGCGCTCCGCACCCGGGCGGCCCGCTCGCGCTTCCAGATCCAGCTCGGCGCCTACAAGACCGAGGGCGAGGTCCACGACGAATGGCGCCGCATCTCCGGCGACAACACCGACCTGCTCAACAACCGGGCGCTCGCGGTGCAGACCACCCAGTCCGGCGGGATCACCTGGTACCGGCTCCGGGTCGGCCCCTTCGAGAGCCAGGCCGAGGCGCTGTCGCTCTGCGAAGCGCTGCACGCGCGGGAGCAGCGCTGCATCGCGGTGCGCAACCGATGAGCGCA
This sequence comes from uncultured Limibaculum sp., assembly GCA_964467005.1. Lineage (GTDB taxonomy): Bacteria > Pseudomonadota > Alphaproteobacteria > Rhodobacterales > Rhodobacteraceae > Thermohalobaculum. The sequence goes on from CAYXPI010000063.1 coordinate 1,507, forward strand.
GACCCGCCGGGCCCGAGGGCGGCCATCTTCGGCCTCGCGGGCCCGCGCCTCGGAGCGGACGAGCGGCGCTTTCTGGCCGAGGCCGACCCTTGGGGCCTCATCCTCTTCACCCGCAATGTGGAGGCGCCGGACCAGGTTCGCGCCCTGGTGGCGGAGGCGCGGGCCGCGCTCGGCCGCGAGGCGCCGGTGATGATCGACCAGGAAGGCGGGGCCGTGCAGCGCCTCGGGCCGCCCCATTGGCGCGCCTGGGTGCCGCCCGCGGAGGACGCGGCGGGCCCCGCTGGGCGCGAGCGTCTCTGGCTCCGCACCCGGATGATCGCCGACGACCTCGCCGAGCTCGGCATCGACGTGAACGCCGCGCCGATGCTCGACCTGCCGGCGCCGGGCGCGCACGCCATCGTCACCTCCCGGGCGCTGGGGGCGGACCCGGCCGCCATCGCCGCCCGCGGGGTCATCATCGCCGGGGCGCTCCAGGCGGGCGGCGTGCTGCCGGTGCTGAAGCACATGCCGGGCCACGGGCGCGCGCGGGAGGACAGCCATCTGGCGCTGCCCCGCGTGCGGGCGGGGCGCGAGGCGCTCCGGGCCGATTTCGCCCCCTTCCGCATCCTCTCGGACGAACCCCTCGGCATGACCGCCCATGTGATCTACGAGGCGCTGGACCCGGAGCGCCCCGCCACCCTGTCGCGTGCCGTCATCCGCCTCATCCGGGGCGAGATCGGGTTCGGCGGGCTCTTGATGACCGACTGCCTCACGATGCGCGCGCTTTCGGGGCCGATGGGCCCGCGGGCGGGGAAGGCCATCGCGGCGGGCTGCGACATCGCGCTCCACTGCACCGGCGACCGGGCGGAGATGGCGGAGATCGCGGCCGCGGTGCCCCGGCTCGCCGGCGTGGCCAAGGCGCGGGCGCAGGCGGCGGAGGCGGCGCGGCGCGCGCCAGAGCCCTTCGACCGGGAGGCGGCGGAGGCCCGCTACGCCGCGCTCTCGGCCGCGGCGGCATGAGCCCGCGCGACGATCCCGGCCTCGCGGACGGAGACTGGCCCGCGGGGCCCGCGGCGCTCACGGTGGATGTGGCGGGGTTCGAGGGCCCGCTCGACCTCCTCCTCACGCTGGCCCGGCGCCAGCAGGTGGATCTCCGGCGCATCTCGGTCAGCGCGCTTGCCGAGCAGTATCTCGCCTTCGTGCGCGGCGCGGAGGCCCGGCAGATCGCGCTCGCGGCCGAGTATCTCGTGATGGCGGCCTGGCTCGCCTTTCTCAAATCCCGGCTGATGCTGCCCGCCGAGACGCTCGAGGCGGAGCCCGACGCCGAGGAGATGGCAGCGCGGCTCGCGCAGCGGCTCGCCCGGCTCGACGCGATGCGGGCGGCGGGGGAGGCGCTTCTGGCCCGTCCCCGGCTCGGGCGGGAGCGGCTGGCCCGCGGCGCGCCGGAGGCGCTGGAGGCGCCGCCGCGGGTGCGCTGGCGGGGGCGGCTCCCGGATCTCCTCCGCGCTTATGCCCGGATCCGCACGGCCGACGGCTACCGCCCCCTCGCGCTCGAGCGCCCGCCCCATCTGCCGGTGGAGCGCGCGGCGGAGGCGCTTCGCGAGAGCCTCGGCGGCGTGCCGGGCGGGGCGCCGCTCCGCGACCGGCTTCCGGCGCGGTGGCGGGCCGGCGCCGGCGCCCGCTCGGGGCTCGCCTCGGGCTTGGCCGCCGCTCTGGAGCTCGCCCGCGACGGCGCCGTCGAGATCCGCCAGGACGCGCCCTTCCGGCCCGTGGAGCTCCGCGCCCCCGTGGAGCCCGCGCCGTGACCGGCCGCGCCGAGGCGCAAGGCGGTCTCTTCCCGCTGCCCGATGCGCTGGAGGCCGAGCGGATCCTCGAGGCCCTTCTCTTCGCCGCCGCCGAGCCGATGACCGAGGCCGAGATCGCGCGGCGCATGCCCAAGGGCATGGACTGGGCGGGGTCGCTCCGACGGCTCGAGGCGCGCTACGCCGGGCGTGGTGTCGTGCTCTCCCGCGCCGGCACCTCCTGGGCCTTCCGCACCGCGCCCGATCTCGCGCCGGCGCTGGCCGAGGAGGTGGTGGAGGAGCGGCGCCTGTCTCGGGCCGCCCTCGAGACGCTGGCCATCGTGGCCTATCACCAGCCGGTGACGCGGACGGAGATCGAGGAGATCCGCGGCGTCGCCGCCTCCCGCGGCACGCTCGACCACCTGCTCGATCTCGGCTGGATCGCCATCGGCCCGCGGCGCGAGAGCCCGGGCCGCCCTGCGACCTTCGTGACGACCGACGCCTTTCTCGACGAGTTCGGCCTCGCAAGCGCCAAGGACCTGCCCGGGCTCGACGATCTCACCGCGGCGGGGCTCCTGGGCCCGGTCTGAGCCGGCTTGACCCTATGTCATCCGTCAGGCACGCGGTGATAACCATGTTGAAGGAGCGCCCATGAAAACCCACAGCGTCACCGGCGGCGGCGGCCTGCGGCTCCATGTCCGGGAGGGCGGGGCGCCGGGCGGGCGTCCGATCCTCTTCCTCCACGGCTGGTCGCAGCATCACCTCGCCTGGTCGAAGCAGCTCGACAGCCCGTTGGCGGAGCGGCACCGGCTTGTGGCGATCGATCTCCGCGGGCATGGCGCCTCCGACGCGCCGATGGCGGCCGAGGCCTACACGGACAGCGCGCTCTGGGCCGAGGATGTGGCCGCGGTGATCGCGGAGCTCGGGCTCGAGGCGCCGGTGCTGGTCGGTTGGTCCTATGGCGGGCTCGTGATCGGCGACTATTTGGCCCGCTATGGCGAGGACCGGATCGGCGGCATCGCCCTCTGCGCCGCGACCGCGCGGATCGGGGAGCGCTGGTTCGGCACGATGATTGGCCCGGGCTTCTTGGAGACCGCGCCAGTTACCTTCTCCGAAGACCAGCCGACGGCCATCGGCGGGGTTCAGGCCTTTCTCGACGCCTGCTTCGCCGTGGCCCCTGCGCCGCGCGATCGGGAGCGGGCGATGGGCTGGATGATGCTGGTGCCCCCTCAGATCCGGGCCGCCCTGATTGCGCGCGAGCTCGACCATCTGCCCGTCTATGCGGCCCTAACGAAGCCGGTGCTCGTGAGCTTTGGCCGTGCCGACACTCTGGTCCTTCCGGCGATGGCGGAGGCGGTGTTGGAGGCGGTGCCGCGCAGCACCGGCTCGGCCTATGAGGGGGTGGGCCATGCGCCGCAGATCGAGGCCGCCGAGCGCTACACCGAGGAACTGGGGCGTTTCGCCGCCGGGCTCTAGCGCCCCGCCGCGCCGCGTCCGGGCGTGCGGAAGTGCTTCGAGAGCTTGAGCGCCTGGCCCTGATAGGTGGAGCCGATCTCGCGGCCGTAGAGCCGCTCCGGCCGCGCCGCCATCCGCTCGTAGACCAGCCGGCCCACCATCTGCCCGTGCTCGAGCGCGAAGGGCGCCTCGTGGCAGCGCACCTCCAGCACCCCGCGCGCGCCCGCCCCACCTGCCGCGGCGTGGCCGAAGCCGGGGTCGAAAAAGCCCGCATAATGCACCCGAAACTCGCCGGCCACGGCCATATAGGGCACCATCTCCGCGGCGGTGTCGGGGGGCACGGAGACCGCCTCCCGGCTCATCAGGATGTAGAAGGCGCCCGGATCCAGGATCACGCCGCCCACCCGCGCGCGCGGGCGCACGGGCTCCCAGAACTCCTCGGGCGCGTAATGGTCGATCCGGGCGAGGTCGATCAGCCCCGCATGGGGCCGGGCGCGCCAGCCCACGAGGCCGCCGGGCTCGGAGGGCTCGAGGTCGATCGAGAAGCCGAGGCCGCCGTCGATATGCGCCGTGCCGTCCACCAGCGCCTCGCGGGCGTGGAGCGCGCGGAGCTCCCCGTCCTCGATCACGGCCTGGCCCTGGCGGAGACGGAGCTGGTTGAGCCGCACGCCCGGGCGCACGAGGACGGAGAAGGTGCGGGGGCTGATCTCCACATAGAGGGGGCCGGCGTAGCCCGCCTCCAGCCGGTCGAACTCGCTCTGACGGTCGCCGATCAGCCGGGTGAAGAGGTCGAGCCGCCCTGTGGAGCTCTTCGCGTTGGCGGCGGCGGAGACCGCCGGTGGCAGGGCGACCCGCTCAGCGAGCTCCGCCACGTAGACACAGCCCGTCTCGAGCACCGCGCCGGGTCTGAGATCGATCTCGTGCATCGCGAACTCGGCCAAGCGGTCCGCCACCCGCGCCCGGCCGGCGAGGAAGCTCGCGCGCACCCGCCAGGCGCGCAGGCCGAGGCGGAGATCGAGGGAGGCGGGCTGGATCTGGTCGGGCTCGAGCGGGGGATCGGCCGCGAGCGCGCCGCCCTCGGCGAGCCTCTCCAGAGCTTGGCAGGGCAGCACACCCCGGGCGGGCGCGTCGCTCTCGCCGGTGGGTGCCATGGCCCTCGCCCCTCACGCTCCGGGTTCTGCGGCCACCGCCGGCGCCGGACGTCGCGCCCGGCACCGGCGGGGGGTGAGAGTGGTCGGGCCGGCGAGATTCGAACTCACGACCTCTTGCGCCCCATGCAAGCGCGCTACCAGGCTGCGCTACGGCCCGTCCGCCTGCGTCTGTATCCAGCGCCCGGCAGGGATGCAACAGCGATCTCGCGCCGGAGGGCCGCGAGGGCCGACGGGGCGCGCCCGGACGCCGCCTTGCTCGCCCCCGGTGCATATGGCAGGAAAAAGGGGCGGCATCGGAGGCGGGCATGCGACGGATTGCGGTGGCTCTCGTTTGGGCGGGAACGGTCGGCGGCACGGCTCCCGCGCCCCTCTCCGCCGCGGAGGCGGATCCGGCCGCGCCGTCCGCCGCCACGCCGCCGCGCGCCCGCCCGGCCGCCGTCGCCGCCCCGCGGCTCGGGCCGGAGGCCGGGCTCCGCCGCATCGCCCTCGCCGGACGCCAGCGAATGCTCGGAGAGCGCATCGCCAAGGCCGCCTGCTTCGCCGGCATCGGTCTCGAGCCGGACCGTCACATCCAGGAGATGGCGGTGGCGGCCGACCTCTTCGAGCGGAGCCTGGCCGTCCTCCGCGCGGGGGACCGGACCCGCGGCATCCGCGCGGCCGAGGACGCGGAGACCGACCAGAGCCTGACCCGCGTCGCGCAGATCTGGGAGTTTTACCGCCCGCTCGTGTCCGAGGGCACGGCGATGGGGCTGGTCGAGCGGGGGCAGGTGGCCGAGATGGCCCGGCTCACGCGGGTGCTCGTGGCCGAGCTCGACCGCACGGTCTCCCGGGTCGAGCGGGTGGAGGCCAAGCGCCAGGTGCCCCTCGGCCGTGCCATCGCGCTCGGCATCGCGGGGCGTCAGCTCACGCTCACCCAGGCGATGTCGAAGGACATCTGCCTCATCGCGAGCGGCCTGGGCGGCGAGGCGCCGGGGCGGGCGCTGTCGGGCGCCGTCGGGCTGTTCGGCGCCTCGCTGTCCGCGCTCTCGGAGGGGGCGCCGGATCTCGGGATCCGGCCGCCCGCCAGCCCCGCGCATGGGGCGAAGCTCGCAGCCGTCGCCGAGTTGTGGGCCCCCCTCGCGCCGCTCTACGACACGGTCGCGGGCGGCCGCACCCCCGGCTTTGTCGAGCTCGTGACCATCGCCGCCGAGAACGAACGCTTGCTCGAGGCCATGTCGGCCGCCGCCAGCCCCTACGAAACCCTGGACGCCGCACCGAAGCGTGAGGCGAATTGACATCTTGTTGCGTTGCCGTGACCAGACTGTGGCCGCCGGGAGACGCTTCGCCGCCATCGCGCCCCCGCCAAATTGTGGGCCAGATCCCAGCGCATATTCTCAGATGCAGGCGGACGTCGGAAGCCGCCGGAACGGTCTGAAGGCAGGCAGCTTATGTGTAAGGCGACGGAGTTGCTGGGGCAACTCGACGACGACGAACGCCGCTCGCTCCAGGCGATCGGCAAGACGGCGTGCTGCGGGACAATCCCCCACGCCCATGCGGAAAAGCTGATCCGGCTCGGTTTCGCCGAGCTCCTCTGCGGCGATCAGCAGCTCACGCGCCAGGGCCGGCGCGCGATGACGATCCTTCGGGGCTGACACCCCGCCGGCGCGCCTCTGTGGCGCCTCAGAGACGGTCGCGGAGGGCGTACCAGCTCATCGCGAGCTTGAGGAGCGGCGCGCGGAACCACGCGCCCCCCGGAAAGGCGGGGGTGGGCAGCCGGGCCATCACGTCCCAGCGCTCGCTCCGCCCACGGATGGCGTCGGCCGCGATCTTTCCCCCCATCGTCGCCATATGGATGCCGGAGCCCGACCAGCCGGAGATTGCCAGCACCCCGCCCCCCAGATCCTGAAAGACCGGCATCCGCGTGGGCGTGATGGCGAGCGTGCCGCCCCAGGCATGGGTGAAGCGCATCTTGGCGAACTCGGGATAGACCTCCGCCATCGCGCGCCGCACCACGGCGCCGATATCCGCCGGGAAGCGCTGGCCATAGCTCTCCCCCCCGCCCCAGAGGAGCCGCCGGCAGGGCGTCAGCCGAAAGTAGTTGAGCACGAATTTCGTGTCCGACACGCAGACGCGGGCGCGGTTGATCCGGTTCGCCGTGGCGGGGTCCAGCGGCTCGGTGGCGGCGATGAAGTTGTTGATCGGCATGGAGCGGGCCCGCACCCGCGGCTCCAGCGCGTCGAGATAGCCATTGGCCGCGAGGAGGACCTGCTCGGCCTCCACATGCGCGTCCGCGGTCTCGACCCGCCCCGGCGCCACCCGGGTGACGCGGCTCCGCTCGTGGATCACGGCGCCCGCCGCCTCGGCCGCCCGCGCCAGGCCGAGCGCGAGCTTGAGCGGATGGAGATGGGCGGCCTCCGCCTCGTGGCAGCCGGCGTGGTAGCGCTCGGTGCCCAGCATCTCCGCGATCTCCGCCCGGTCGAGCGGGCGGGCGCCGGTGTGCCCCCAATCCCGCGCGGCCTCCTCGGCCCAGTCCATCACCCAGCGGGCGTCGCCGCGTTTCCAGGCCGCCTCCACATGGCCCGGGGCGAGGTCGCAGGGGATCGCGTGGCGGGCGACAAGATCCTTCACCAGCCGGTTGGCGGCGACCGAGATGTCCCACACTTTGCGCGCGTCGTCCCGGCCCAAGGCCCGCACATAGTCGTCCATCTCGGCCCGGGGGGTCAGGCCGAGCTGCCCCCCGTTCCGCCCCGAGGCGCCCCAGCCCACGCGGTTGGCCTCGAGCACCACCACGCGAAAGCCCCGCTCGGCGAGATGCAGCGCGGCCGAGAGCCCGGCATAACCGGCGCCGACGACGCAGACATCCGCCCGATGCCCGCCCGACAGCGCCGCGCGCTCCGGGATCTCCCCCGCCGTCTCCGCGTACCAGGAGGGCGGGTGCTCGCCCGCCCGGTCGTTGGCCGTGAGATACCCCATGGGGGCGGGGCTCAGCCGAGATCGGGCGCGGTGGACTGGAAGGCGGGGTAGGCCGCCATCCGCTCCCACCAGTCCGCCACCCCGGGCAGGGCCGACAGCTGCGGCCAGTCCGGCGTCAGCGCGGAATAGAAGATCATCGGGCCGAGGAGGATGTCCGCCAGGCTGATCGCATCCCCCGCGAGCCAGGGGTCGTCGCCCTTCTGGTCCATCACGAGGGTGAGGAACCGCTCGGATTTCTCGAGCGCCGCCGCATGGGCCGCGTCGTTTTTGCCGCCGACAAAGTCCGGAAAGAGGTAGTAGCCCGCGGCCACCACGAGCGCAGGGAAGCCGTAGGCGTTGTAGGCGCTGATCGCCATGGTCATGCGGGCCCGGCCCGGCGGCGTGGGAGGCGTGAAGGAGCGGCCCGGCCGGGTCTCGTCGAGATAGCGCAGGATCGCGTCGGTCTCGAGAAGGCGCATGCCGTCGATGTCGAGCACCGGCACCTTGCCGAAGGGGTGGCGCGCCCGGTGCTCCTCCGAGCGCGGCTCGAGCTCCAGCACGTTGAGCGGCACCTGGTCGTAGGCCACCTCCTTTTCGAGGAGCAGCATCCGGACGGAGCGCACATAGGTCGATCCGTTGAAGCCGTAGAGGACGGGCGTGTCGGTCATGGAGATCCTTCCCTCAAGCTGGCCGCGGTGTCGACGATGCGCTCCAGGGCGCCGCCGATGCGGCGATGCGCGTCGGTGTCGAGATGGTGGGCAAAGGCGGCGCGCGGCCCCGCGAGATGGGCGACCGCGGCGGCGGCGGCCTGCGCCGCCTCGGCCAGACGTGCGGGGCTCGTCCCCCAGCCGGAGGGGCTCCGATGGGCGAAGGCGTTGCGCAAATCGTTGAGCCGCTCGATGGCCGCCACCTCCTGCGGCTCGGGCACGAGTGGGGCCGAGCGGCGCATCTCGATCGTCGAGCACACGCGCTTGTAGAGGGTCATGAACCCCGCCAGGCGGTCGCCATGGGGGATCGCCCGATCCGGCGCCCGGTCCTCGGCGTAGAAGCGGTCCCAGTCTCGCCGGCCATCCCGGTCGAGCTCGCCGTAGTCGTGCCCCCGTTGGTGATGCAGCGCCGCCACGCAGGCCGACTGCACGAGGGCGTGGAGCGCGAAGACCGCCCATTTGACCATTCCCTCCTCCGAGGCCGCGCGGCGCAGGAACTCCTCCGCCGCCTCGACGCTCCAGACGAGGTCGTCGATCTCGCTCGGCCCGAGGGCCGTGGGCCCGCCCTCGGGCGCGCTCATGCCGTCACGCGCTCGCCGGCGCGGGTTTTGGCGTCGAGGAGATCGTCGAGGGTTTTGCGCGCGCGGTCGACCACGAGATCCGCCTCCTCATGGGTGAGGCAGAAGGGCGGCGAGATCAACAGCGTGTCGCGGGTGGCCCGCATGATGAGCCCGTTGGCGAGCGAGAGCTCCCGCGCCTCGAGGCCCGTGCGCCCCTCCTGGGCGAACCGCCGACGGCGGGCCTTGTCGGCCACCAGCTCCACCGCGCCGATGAGGCCGACCATGCGCGCCTCGCCCACCAGCGGGTGCTCCCCGAGCGCCAGCCACCGCTCCTGAAGATAGGGGCCGATGTCGTCGCGCACCCGCTCCACCAGCCGCTCCTCGCGCAGGATGCGCATGTTGGCGAGCCCCGCCGCGCAGGCCGCCGGATGGCCCGAATAGGTGTAGCCGTGCACGAACTCGCCGGCCTTGGCGTAGACCGTCTCGGCGACCCTGTCCGACACCAAGACCCCGCCCATGGGCAGATAGCCGGAGGTCATGCCCTTCGCGATCGCCATGAGGTCGGGTTTGATTCCGAAGGTTTCAGAGCCGAACCAGGCGCCCGTGCGCCCGAAGCCGCAGATCACCTCGTCGGCCACGAGCAGGATCTCGCGCTCGGCACAGATCCGCGAGATCTCGGGCCAATAGCTTGCGGGCGGCACGATCACGCCGCCGGCCCCCTGGATCGGCTCGGCGATGAAGGCGCAGACATTGTCCTCCCCCAGCCGGTCGATTGCGGTCGCCAGCTCGCGCGCGCGGCGGATCCCGAAATCCTGCGCGCTCTCGCCGGGCTCCGCCTCGCCGAACCAATAGGGCTGGCCGATGTGGTGAACGCCTGCGATGGGCAGGCCCGACTGCGCGTGCATCGCCCCCATGCCGCCCAGCGAGGCCGAGGCGACCGAGCTGCCATGGTACCCGTTTTTGCGCGCGATGAAGGTCTTCTTCTTGGGCTTGCCCTGCACGTCCCAATAGACCCGGGCGAGGCGAAACACCGTGTCGTTCGCCTCCGAGCCCGAATTGGCGAAGAACACCCGCTCGAAACCATCAGGCGCCACCTCGGCCAGCGCCTCGGAGAACTCCGCCGCTGCCGGGTGGGTGCACTGGAAGAAGGTGTTGTAGTAGGGCAGGCGGCGCATCTGGTCGGCCACCGCCTCGGCGATCTCCGCGCGCCCATAGCCCACATTGACGCACCAGAGGCCGGACATCCCGTCGATGAGGCGCTCGCCCTCGCTGTCGGTCAGCCACACGCCCGCGCCCGACACCCAGACACGGGAGCCCTTCGCGTTCACCGCCGCCATGTCCGACTGCGGGTGCCAGTGATGCGCCGCGTCCATCGCCTGATATTCAGCGGTGGGGCGCAGATTGGGGGTGAGATCCATCGGGGGCTCCTCGAGTTGGGCGTGGCCGAGAGGGTGTGTGCCCCTTCCGGACCCGTCAAGGCCCGCCGCTGGTGCCAGTGATACAATTGAGACCGAACGCTTACCGAATCTCGACTTTTGGGCCAGGCGGCTGCTTCCTAAGTGCATGGCATCGGCAGGTCACGGCCCCGCCGCCAAGACACCCCTCCGGTTGCGGCCACTCCCAGGCCCAACAGGAAGAACCCAACACGACGAAAAGGACAGTCGAGATGACCCAGCTCACCATCAAAGAGGTTGCAGCCCTCGAGAAAGAAGCCGACGCCATGGCCGAGAAGCCGATCCAGGAGATCTGCGAGGAGGTCGCGTTGGTGGAGAAGGAGGGCAATTGTACGCCGGTGGCGAAGAAGCTCGCGCCGCCGGTGACGAAGGCCGCTGTGAAGGTGGAGAAGGAGGCCAAGGAGGTCTGCAAGCAGCTCAAGGAGATGAAGAAGGCCGGCAAGGTCTGTCCCGAAAAGGCCAAGGCCCTGAAGGCCAAGACCACCGTGGTCAAGAAGCAGGTCGAAAAGCTCGCACCGGCTATGAAAAAATTCACGCAAGCCATTGAGCAAAACGGTGATGCAGCCAAGGCGAAGAAGGTCGAAAAAACCTTCCAGAGCACGCTCAAATTCTGGCAGGCGCTCGAGAAGAAGGTGGGCTGAGGGGCCTCGCGCCCCATTGCTCGGGGCGCCGCCCTGTGCTCTTGAGGGGGCCGGAAGGAGCCTCCCGATGCCCGAGCCCACGGACGACGATCCCCACCGGCTGGACCCGGCGCGGGGCCTCGGCCACCGCCACGGAGCGCCTATGTGGTCGGGCGCGACCAGCTTTGCGCGCCTCCCCTACGCCGCCGATCCCGCGGGGCTCGACCTGGCGGTGGTGGGCGCGCCCTTCGACGCCGCCGTGTCCAACCGCCCGGGCACCCGCTTCGGCCCCCGGGCGATCCGCCAGGCCTCGGCCATGCTCGCCTGGGAGCGGACCTGGCCCCACGCGCGCGACCCGCTCGAGGCCCGAAAGGTGGGCGACTGGGGCGACATCGCCTTCGACTACGGCCGGCCCGAGACCATCCCCGCCGCGATCCACGACGCGCTGGCCGCCATCCACGCCGCCGGCGCGGCCACCCTCCTCCTCGGGGGCGACCACTCGGTGTCCTATCCCAGCCTCAGGGCCCATGCGGCCCGGCATGGCGGCCTGGCCCTCGTCCAGTTCGACGCGCACACCGACACCTGGGGCGAGCCGGGGCGCGAGGCCGCGCGGACGGATCACGGCACCATGTTTCACCGCGCGGTGGAGGAGGGGCTGATCGACCCCGCCGCCTCGATCCAGGTGGGCATCCGCACGGTCAACGACGATCCGATGGGCATCGCGATCCGCGACGTCCGGGCCGTCCATGCCGAGGCGCCCGAAGCGACGGCCGCGGCGATCCGGGCCCGGGTGGGGGAGCGGCCGGCCTACATCTCCTTCGACATCGACTGCCTCGACCCCGCCTTCGCCCCGGGCACGGGCACGCCGGTGTGCGGCGGGCTCTCGACCCACCAGGCGCTCGAGATCCTGCGCGGGCTCGCCGGGCTCCCGCTCGTGGGGATGGACCTGGTGGAGGTCTCGCCGCCCTACGACCACGCCGAGATCACCGCGCTCGCCGGCGCCACCCTGGCGCTGGAGCTCGTCGCCCTCTTCGCCGCGCGGACCGACCCGTGAGCTTTGCCGGGGCGCTGGCCGAGTTTCGCGCGCGGCATCCGGAGATCGAGGCCGCCGAGGTCTTCGCGGTCGATCTCAACGGCATCTGCCGGGGCAAGCTCGTGCCGATCGGCAAGCTCGGCGCCCTCGGCGAGGGGCGGGTGCGGATGCCGGTCTCGGCCCTCGCGCTCGACGTCTTCGGCTCGGATGTGCCGGAGACCCGCCTCGCCATCGAGCGGGGGGATCCGGACGGCCCCCTCCGCCCCGTGCCCGACACGCTCACGCCCATGCTCTGGGCCGCGCGGCCAACGGCGCAGGTGATCTGCTCCCTCTCCGACACCGATGGCGGCCCCTGCGCCTACGACCCGCGGACGGTGCTGGCCCGCCTCGTCGCCGCAGCCGAGGCCCGCGGCATCACCGCCACGATGGCCTTCGAGCTCGAATTCTACCTCGTCGACGCCGAGGCCCCCCGCCCCCCCGCGCCCTGGGGCCACGACCGGGCGCAGATCTACGAGCTTGAGCGGCTCCGGGCCTTCGACCCCGTGCTCTCGGCCATCTCGGAGGCTGCGGCGGGCGCGGGCGCGGAGGTGGAGACGGCGATCTGCGAGTTCGGCCCCGGGCAGATGGAGCTCAATCTGGGCCATGTGGTCGGCCCGTTGCGCGCGGCGGACCGGCTGGTGCTCCTCAAGCGCGCGATCCGGGGCGCGGCGCGGGCCGAGGGGCTGGACGCGACCTTCATGCCGAAGCCCTATGGCGGGGAGGCGGGCTCGGGCCTCCACCTCCATGTGAGCCTCCACGACGGGGAGCGGGCGCTGTTTGACGCGGGCGCGGGCCCGGCGCCGAGCCCGGAGGCCGCCCATGCGCTGGCCGGGCTCTGCGCGAGCATGGGCGATCTCATGCTCCTCTGGGCGCCGAGCGCCAACGCCTATCGCCGCTTCCAGCCCGGCTCCTACGCGCCCCTCTCTGCGGCCTGGGGGCTCGACAACCGCGGCGTCGCCCTGCGGATGCCCGAGACCGCGGGCCCCGGCGCGCGGATCGAGCACCGGGTCTCCGGCGCGGACGCCAACCCCTATCTCGTGGCCGCGGGCGTGCTGGCCGGCATCCTCGAGGGGCTCGAGGCCGCCGCGCCGCCGCCCCCGCCCGCACGCGCCGAGGCCGGCCCCGCCGAGGGCGCCGCGCTCCCCCGGAGCTGGGCCGAGGCCGAGGCCCGCTTCGCCGAGAGCGCCCTGGCGCGGCGCTGGCTGGGGCCCGAGCTCGTCCGCGTGCTGACCGCGCAGAAGCGCCAGGAGCGCGCGACGCTCCTCTCCCGCGTCTCCGATGTCGAGCACGCGGCCTATCTTCGCACGGTCTGAGGCGGGGGCCGGCATGGAGCGCGTGCCGGCCCCCAAGATCCAGTACCTCGCCCGCGCGGAGGACATCGACGCCATCGTGTTCACCGACGGTCTGGCCGCCGTCGAGGTGCCCTTCGAGATCCTCGACGCGCTTCCGCTCGTCAACGAACGCCGGCTCGACGGGCCGCGCCTCGCCCGGGTGATCCGCTCGATCCGCGATCGGGGCTACTCCTCCACCACGCCGATTATCTGCCGCGTCGGGATGAAGGGCCGCTGGGTGGTGGTGGATGGCGGGCACCGGATCACCGCCGCGCGCCGGGTCGGGCGCTCTTGCCTCTGGCGGCTCTTCCGGCGGCGGATCGGCACGCTCTACTTCCTCCTCTTCACCACCGAGGGAAGCTGGCGGAAGGTGCGCGCCATCGCGTCCCAGGGGCTTTGAGCCGCGGCGTGCGGGCCAGCGGGCGCTCGCGCCGGAGTTGTCACATGGACGCAATCTGCTAGTGTCATCGCAACGACAGAAACGGGCGACGCCGACGCCTCCGGTCGCCGACGGAGACCACCGCGCCGGTCACGGCCCGCGAAACGCACGGGAAGACCTCGATGATCGGAGACCGCCCCGCCGGCCGCGCCACGGCCCTCGTTTTCGCCGCCGTTGCGGGCCTGGCGGCGCTGGGTGCGGCGGCGCAGGACCAAACCGCGCCGGCGATCCCGACCGAGGCGCCCACCATCATCCCCTGCGGCACGTTCTACGAAGTCACCCGCGGCGACACGCTTCGGGAGATCGCGATCGACGCCTATGGCGTGGGCAATTTCCAGGCGATCTTCGACGCCAATCGCGACATTCTGGCAACACCTCAGCTCCTTCTGGTGGGGCAGACACTGTTCATCCCCTGCCTGGACGGAAGCGGCCCTCAGACCCGGGAGGAGGCGGAGGCCCTCGAAGCCCGGGGACGCCGCCAGGAGCTCCGCCCGCCCGTGGTGCTCGAGGCCGATCTCACGCTGCCGGAGCCGGTTCCCCAGCCGACGGAGGCGGAGCTGTTCGGCGAGGCGGTCGCGGCCGAGGACGACAACCCGGCCGAGGACCCCGCGCTGGCCGACGCGGCGCCGGAGGCCACCGAGAGCCCCGACGCGACCCTCGCCGAGGCCGCGGAGACCACCGACAGCCCCGACGAGAGCCCCGACGAGAGCGCGGAGACCGGAGACGGCCCCGCCCCCCAGGTGCTCGCCCGCCTCGTGCCGGATACGCCGAACGCCGGCGCCGATCTTCCGGAGACGCCGAGCCTCAGCCCGGCGCTCCCCACCGTCGCGGCGCCCCAGCCGCCGGAGGACGCGCCCGCCGAGGCGCTCCCGGCGGAGGCGCCGGTGGAGGCGCGGGTCGCGGCACCGGCCGCGGGCGCGGATGCGCCGAGACCCCCGCGGGTGGCGGTGCCGGCGGTCCCGGCCCCGTCGGCCGATCCGGCGGCGGAGGGCAGCGCCTCGGTCCTGGCCCGCCTCCAGCCGGCCGTTCCCGCACCGCGCGCGACGGCGGAGGTGTCGGTCGCCGAGCCTGAAACGCGGGCGGGTGCGCAGGCGCTTCAGCCGGGCCTGGCCGCGTCCGCGCCGGCCACGCCGTCCCCGGCGGTGCCAACGGGGCCCGAGGCCGAGCCGCAGACCGCGCCGGAGTCCCCGGTCCGGAACGGCGCGTCGTCCGTCCAGGCGCTCCAGCCGGGGGTGCCCACGCCGGATGCGGGGGCCGCGCCCGCCAACGGGTCCGATCAGATTGCGGCGCTGCAGACCGACGCCGGTGCCACGGTGGGGACTGCCGACGCGCCGGCCGTTCTCGGCCTCCAGCCTGCACCAGGGCCCGCAGTGGGGCCCGCAGTGGGGCCCGCACCGGGGCCCGACGCAGCCGACGCGGCCGCCCCCTCGCCGAGCGCGGCGCCGGCTGAGGCCGCTGTTCAGCCGCCCGCGCCGGGGGTTGCGGTCCTGTCCCCGGCAGCCCAACCCGCGCCCGGCGGCGTCCCTCAGTCGGCGCCGGCGGCAACCGCGGCCCTGCAACCGGCGCCCGGAGCGACTGCTGGGCTTCAGCTCGCGCCTGGGGCGACCACGGCGGCGCAGCCGGCCCCCGGGGCGGCTCCTGGGCTCCAGCCCGCGCCTGGGGCGACATCCGCAGTGCAACCGGCGCCTGGTGGGGCACCGCCATTGCAACCGGCGCCCGGAGCGACGGCGGCCGCGCAGCCCGCGCCTGGCGCGACCGCGGCGGCGCAGCCGGCCCCCGGGGCGGCTGCCGGGCTCCAGCCCGCGCCTGGGGCGACTGCTGGGCTTCAGCCCGCGCCTGGGGCGACATCCGCAGTGCAACCGGCCCCCGGGGCGGCTGCCGGGCTCCAGCCCGCGCCTGGGGGGACTGCGGCCCGGCAGCCGGCACCCAACGCGGCCCCTGGCCTTCAGCCCGCGCCCGGAGCGACCGCGGCCCTGCAGCCGGCCGTGCAGCCCGGGCAGACGCGGCTTTCTCCCACCCCCGGGCCGGAGACCTTCGGCGCCGCGGTGGCGCTCCGGACCACGCCGGAGCCCGGCGGGCCCGGCCAGCCGCCGCTCGGGTCCGCCGCGCCCGCAGCCGAGGCCGAGCAAGTGGAGGACGCCCCGAGCCCCGTGCGGCCGGCCCGGATCGCCCGCCCCGCCCAATCCATCGTGACCGGGGCCGCCGGCGACGCGCCCACCGCCGATCCCCTGGGCCGGCTCCTGGCCGAGGGTGAGCCCGTCACCGCCGAACCCGAGGATGCGGGCCGGACGCAGACCGCGAGCCTCGCCGCACCGTCCGGCGCCGCGACCCTGCCCGCCACCGCGCCCCGCCCGGCCGCCCAGCCCGCCCCCGGCCGCCCGCTCGCCGCACCGGTCGGCGCCAGCGGGAGCGGCCTTTTCCTTCCCGGGGCCACCCGCGAGCCGGCGTCAGCGCCCACCTCCGGCGCGGCCCCGGGCGGCGGGATCCGCCTGCTCTCTGGCCATTTCGCGCCGTATGCCGCGCCGGACCTGCCCCAGCAGGGCATGCTGAGCGAGGTGGTCGTCCGCGCCCTCGCAATCGCGGCTCCCGGGCGCCCGGCCGAGATCGCCTTCGTGAACGACTGGCAGGCGCATCTCGACATCCTTCTGCCGCAGGGCGCGTTCGACCTCGGATTTCCGTGGTTCCGGCCGGATTGCGGCTCGGCGCGGCTCGGCGCGGCTCTCCGTGAGCTCTGCAACCGGTATCTCTGGTCCGAGCCGCTCCACGAGCTCGTGGTCGGCTACTTCATGCGCGCGGGCAATCCGCTCGTGGCCGCGGCGGACCCGGAGGCGCTCCGCGGCCTCACCCTCTGCCGCCCGGCGGCGGGGGGGGTCTTCGATCTCGAGCAGCGGGGCCTCGGGCCCGACGCCGTGCGCCTCGTGCGCCCCCAAAGCGCGGAGGACTGTTTCCGCGCTCTCATGGCCGGCGAGGTGGATGTGGTGACCTTCGAGGTCGCCGCCCTCGAGCGGGCCGTGGCGGTCTCCGGGCTCGTCGGCCAGGTGCGGGAGGCGGTGGATCTTGCCGACCTCCTCACCCTGCACGCGCTCGCGCCCCGGGCGAACCCCCTCGCACGCCCCTATATCACGCTCCTCAATCGCGGCTTGCGCGACATGCGCGAGAGCGGCGAGTGGTTCACCCTCGTCGCCCGCCACCTCGCCGCGCTCCAGGCGCGGGCCAACTGAGGCTCAGCGCGCCCGCACCATCCGGTCGAGCGCGAAGAGCTCCGGATCGTCGATCCCGATCTCGCGAAGATGGTCGGCGGTGTTGTGCAGATACTCCCGGTTGGGCCCCGCGGGGCCCTCGGCGCGCGCGATGATCGCGGCCTGGGTCTCGAGCGGCAGGGGCCCGGCGTATTGCCGGTGCGTCCGGTCGAGCACATAGGCCAGCGCCGGCACCCGACCGCCCCCGGCCAGCACGATCTCCAGCATCACCTCGATGTAGCTCCGCATCGCCATCTCGCGCTCGTGGAGATAGTCGCGCACCTCGCGGTCCTTGGTGGGGCAGACCCGGTAGGCCACCCCCTCGCAAGAAGCCCGGGGTCGCCAGTCGAGCCCCAGAACGAGGCCCGGCGCCTCCGGGGTGCCGCGGTAGCGGAGCGAGGAGAGCGCGAAGGCCCGCGCATAGCCGTCGAGCCGGGCGCGCCGACGCTCCAGCGCCTCGAACCCCGGGTTCCACATAAGCGAGCCATAGGCGAAGACCCAGAAGGGCCGGAGATCGGGAGCGTCGTGCCGCATCGCGCCCCTCTACGCCGCCGAGGGCTCAGCGGCAATAGGGCCGGGCGCGGGGCGCGGTGTCGAGATGCAGGTGGTCCATGTGGAAGCCGTCCGATCCCGGGCCGAGCACGGTGGTGAAGGGCCCGCAGGCGGCGCTCCGGATCTCCGCGAGGAACGCACCGGCCGGGCCCGCCCCCCAGTCGCCCCGCACCGTGACGGGCGGGCCCTCGGCCAGGTGGATCTCCCCGATGTCGATCGCGCGGCCGAAGCCGTGCTCGGAGAGGCGGGCGCCCGCGCGGCGGTTGCGCCCGCGGCACACATAGGCGGCGTAGACCCGGAGGCGCGTGGGCGCAGCGGGCAAGTGGCGCCGGGCGGCCGGGCGGAGCGCCTCGGTCACCCACTCCGCCAGCGTCCGGGCCGTGGGGCAGGCGAGGAGCGCCGGCGGCTCAAGCGAGAGCCCCGCGGCCTCCGTCACGCGGACGGGCGCGGCAATCCCGCAGGCGCTGCCGGGCACGGAGACGGGGGGGCGAGGCTCGCCCACCAGCCTGGCGTCGCCGCAAAGCGCGCCGGAGCGTGGAGGCTCGGGGCGCGCCGAGGGCCGCGGCGGGGGCAGGGGCGGCCGCTCGGGCCCCGCACGCGGTGGG
>CAYXPI010000064.1:0-19275 GCA_964467005.1 uncultured Limibaculum sp.
CGGTGCGCTCGAAGAACTTGCGGATCGAGACGGCGTTCGTCGTGTCGTCCGCGCCTTGGTCGATCACCTTGAGCGTGTCCGCATCCGTGAGGCAGGCGGCGGTCACCTGCACCCCGCCGGTGCCCCAGCCATAGGGCATGGGCATCTCGCGCGAGGCGAAGGGCACCTGATAGCCCGGGATCGCGACGGCCTTCAGGATCGCCCGGCGGATCATGCGCTTGGTCTGCTCGTCGAGATAGGCGAAGTTGTAGGCGGGTTCGGTCATAGGAGCCCCCGGGCTTCGAGGTCGCGGCGGAGCGCGTCCGGCTCGGCGAAGTGGTGCGTCGCCATGCCGAGCGCGGCGGCCGCCGCCACATTGGGCGCGCTGTCGTCGATGAAGAGGCAGGCCTCCGCGCGGAGCCCGTTGCGTTCGAGGAAGAGCTCGAAAATCTCCCGCCCCGGCTTCACCCGGCGCACCGCGCCCGAGACGACGACATCCCGGAACCGCCCGAGGGTGGGAAAGCGCGCCACCGTCTCGGGCCAGCGCTCGGCCGGGAAATTGGTGATGGCGTAGAGGGGCACGCCGCGGGCCTCGAGCGCGTCTTTGATCGCGACCGTGCCATGGATGAGATCCGGCAGCGCCTCGGCCCAGCGGGGATAGAAGCCGGCGAGCGCCTCGGCCCAACGCGGGTGGCGCGCGCGCGCATCGGCCAGCGCCTCGGCCTCCGAGCGGCCCGCATCCTGGTTTTGGTGCCAGGCGAGGAAATCGACCTCCGCGCGAAACGCCGCCAGGTCGTCGCCCAGCAGCGCGGAAAGCACCGGGTCCGGCTCCCACCGGACCAACACCCGGCCGACATCGAACACGACCGCGGTCGGGGTCATTCCGTCGCCTCCTGCGCGGCCAGGGCCTCGCGCCGCATCTTGCGCACAAGCTCGAGCTCGGACTGGAAGTCGACGTAATGCGGCAGCTTGATGTGCTCGAGAAACCCCGTCGCCTGGATGTTGTCGGCGTGGGCCAGCACGAACTCCTCGTCCTCGGCCGGCGCGCCGCTGGCCTCCTCGCCAAGCTCGCGCCAGCGCAGCGCCCGGTCGACCAACGCCATCGCGAGGGCCTTGCGCTCCGACTGGCCGAAGACCAGCCCGTAGCCCCGGGTGAACTGCGGCGGCTCGGACTTCGAGCCCGCGAACTGGTTCAGCGTCTCGCATTCGGTCAGCTCGATCTCGGCGATCTCGATGGAGAAGCCGAGCTCCGGGATCTCGAACTCCACCGCGACCATCCCGATGCGGAGCTCGCCCACAAAGGCGTGGGTGCGGCCATAGCCGCGCTGCGTGGAATAGGCGAGGCCGAGCAGGAAGCCCTCGTCCCCCCGGGCCAGCGCCTGGAGCCGGAGCGCGCGGGAGCACGGGAATTCCAGCGGCTCGCGGGTGAGGTCGGGCGGGGTCGCGTCCGCGGCGGGCTCGCGCTCAACCAGGGCCTCGGCGTCGAGAAAGCCGAGCACATGCGGCGTGGGCCCGGGCTCTGCGCGGCCGTGTGCGGCGGGCGGCGGCGCGCTGCTCTCAGCGAGATCGAAGTCGAGGAGCCGATGCGTGTAGTCGAAGGTGGGCCCCAGCACCTGCCCGCCGGGGAGGTCCTTGTAGGTGGCGGAAATCCGCCGGACACAGGCCATCCGCGCCGTCTCCACCGGCCGGGTCGCGCCGAAACGGGGCAGCGTGGTGCGAAACGCGCGCAGAAGGAAGATCGCCTCCACGAGATCGCCGCGCGCCTGTTTGATCGCCAACGCCGCCAGCATCCGATCGTAGAGCGAGCCCTCGGCCATCACCCGGTTGACGGCGAGCGCGAGCTGCTCGGCGATCTGGCGAAGGCCAATCTCTGCAACCTCCGTGTCCCCCCGCCGGAGCTCGGCGAGCCAGGCATGGGCCGCGTCGATCGCCCGCTCGCCCCCTTTGACCGCCACATACATCGCTCAGGCCTCCAGCCGGGTGCTGCGGGGGAGCGCCATCGCAGACGCCCCCGCCACGAGGAAGACGTCGACCCCGAGGGGCGCCTGGCGCGCATTCTCCGCGAGCGCCGCGGCCGCCCCTTCCGGCAAGGCGGGCGCGATCTCCGCACGCCCCTGGATCCCCGGTCCCCGCAGGCCGAGACCCGAGCCGCCCGTGAGGGCGGGAACCTCGATCAGGAGCGTCGCGGACCGGTCCGGATAGGCGGGCGTGCCCGACGGCCAGCGCGCAAGGGGGGCAAGCTCGGCCCACCTCCCGCAGGCGAACGCCGCCCGATCAGCCTCGGCCGCCGGCGCGTTGGTGTGAAAGCGCAGCCACTCCGCCGCGGCGCTGTTCCGCAGCCGCGTGGGCAGCCAGACCGGTGTGTCGGCGTCCGCCAACACGAGGAGGAGAGCCCCCGCGGCGGGCGCGAGCCCCTCTGGCGGGCGGGCGCCGGCCAACGAAACGCACCGTCCCGGACGGGCCATCGCCGACAGCGCGGCGCGAAAGGCGCGGGCCGCATCTTGCGCCGGGTCCGTGAACCCCCCCTCAAGGGCGGCGGTCGCGCCGTCCATCACGTCTCTCCCCGCGCC
This sequence comes from uncultured Limibaculum sp., assembly GCA_964467005.1. Lineage (GTDB taxonomy): Bacteria > Pseudomonadota > Alphaproteobacteria > Rhodobacterales > Rhodobacteraceae > Thermohalobaculum. Next base: position 2,550 of record CAYXPI010000064.1, read on the forward strand.
AGGGTGAAGAACTCGACACGGGTGGCCGCGGCCTTGGCCGCCCGGCTCTGCCCCTCCGCCGCCGCCGCCGCCGCCAAGGGGGTCAGCACCCGCCGGCGCACCGCCTCCGGTTCCGCGGCGCCGGGCGGCCCCTGGAGGAGCGCGTCGCAGAGCGCGGCGATCTCCGCCTTTCGGGCCGAGCGCCCGGCCACATAGGCATGGCCCACGGCACCGTCCTCCAGCCGGAGGCTCGCCCGCGTCACCGTCATCTCGCCGAGATGAAAGGGCGCGCCCGTCGCCCCGGCTCGGCCGCGGATCATCACGGCGCCCGTCTCGGGCCGGCGGAGCCAGACGAAACCGGGCGACAAGCCGGACGCCTCCCAAAGCTCCGAGAGCCGGTCGGCCTCGGCTTTGGCCAAAAGGCTCATCCAGCCCTTGCGGTTTTCGAACGGATCAGGCATCAGGCAATGCGCCTTTGCGAACAGACTTCAGGGTTGTATAGGCTCTGATTTGTATATACAATACGGGACGGGCGGAAAGGGGTCCACGGTCATGTGCCTGCGCATGGAGAAATTTTTGTGACAAGCGTCGACCGCGTGCGGCAAATGCCGCTCTGGCAGCGCATCCTCGACACCTTGAGCGCCGAGATCGACGGCGGGCTCTACCCCCCGGGCGCGAAGCTGCCGACCGAGGCGGAGCTCTCCCAGCGTTTCGGGGTCAATCGCCACACGGTGCGCCGCGCGCTCGAGGGGCTGCGGAGCGACGGCCGCATCCATGTCCGGCGCGGCTCCGGCGCCTATGTCACGCAAGGCCGGCTCGACTATCAGATCGGCCCGCGCACGCGGCTCAGCCAAAATCTCGCCGATCGGGGGCGGAGTGCCACACGCGTCTGGCTCCGGATGGAGGAGTTGCCCGCGCAGAAGGCCGAGGCCAAGCCGCTCGAGATCGCGGAGGGGGCGCCGGTGCTCGTCACCGAGGTGATCGGCGAGGCGGACGACGTGCCCATCACCTACAACCGCTCGGCCTTTCCGCTCGAGCGCCTGCCCGGCCTCGAAGCCGCGCTGGGCGCGGAGCGCTCGGTCACCCGGGCCTTCGCGGCCCTCGGCATTCACGACTATCGCCGGCTTTGGACGCGGCTGACCGCCGAGCGCCCGGGGGTGATGATCTCGCGCCATCTGCGCATGCCCGAGGTGCACCCGGTGCTCCTCGCCGAGGGGCTCAATGTCTGCCCGGAGAACCGTCCGATCGAGTTCGGCCGGACTTGGTTTTGCTCGGACCGGGTGCAACTCGTGGTCGACAGCACCACCTTCGAGGGCGAACCGGAGAGGAGCAAGGCATGAGCACCCTGACCGAGACCCTGGCCGCGGCCGGATGGACCGCGAGCGCGGACGGCACGGCGATCACCAAGACATTCACGTTCAAGACCTTTCCCGAGGCGATGGGCTGGATGGTGCGGGCCGGGTTCGCCGCCGAGGCGCTCGACCACCACCCGGAGTGGTCCAACGTCTACAATCGCGTCGAGGTGCGGCTGACCACCCACGACACGGGCGGGCTCACCGAAAAGGACATCGCCCTCGCCGAGCGGATGGAGGCGCTCTGAGCCTCACCCGGCCTTCCGCGGCGCCCCCGGCATGGCGTAGCGGTCGAGCACGGCCAAGAGGTCGCGCTTGCGCACGGGTTTCGTGAGGTAGTCGTCCATCCCCGCGGCGAGGCAGCGCTCCCGGTCCCCGGTCATGGCGTTGGCGGTGAGGGCGACGATGGGCACCGGCGCCCGGCCCTCCGACCGCTCGGTCTCGCGGATTTTCGCGGTGGCCTCGTAACCGTCCATCTCCGGCATCGAGATATCCATGAGCACGAGCGCGGGGCGCAGCCGCTCCGACATCTGGAGCGCCTCGAAGCCGTTCCCCGCGAAGCTGAGATCGATGTCGGCGCTGGCGAGCATCCGCTCGAAGACCAACCGGTTGGTGGCGTTGTCCTCGGCGATGAGAACCCGCGGCCCGCCCTGCGAGGCGCGGGGCGGCGCCGGCGGCGCCTCGGGCGCGGGCCGCGGCCGCGGGTCCGGCGCTTCGCCGTCGAGCGCGCGGTGCACCGCCTCGATGAGCAGCGCGCTCCGGAGCGGGCGCTGAACCGAGCGGGCGGCGGGCGGCGCGGTGTCCGCCTCCCCGATCCAGATGACTGGCACCCCGTCCGCGGCCAAGCCTTCGGCCAGAAGATGGCCGTCGCGCCCCGCCCGCTCGACGATAGCCAAGCCCGGGCGCGCGGGCGCCGCGGCGCGGTCCGGCACCGGCACGAGACCCCAGCGGCGAAGGCGCCAGCCAAGCTCGGCGGCGATGTCCGGGTCGTCCGCGGCCAGCACCGCCGGCCGCCCGGCGAGCGCCGAGAGCCCCCTCGGCAGCGCCCCATCCGGAAGGTCGGCGAGGGCGAGCGGGATCCGGAGCGTGAAGACCGACCCCCGACCGACCTCGGACGACACCCAGATGTCGCCGTCCATCAGGTCCACCAGCCGCTTGGTGATGGCGAGCCCGAGGCCCGTCCCCTCGATCTTGCGCCGCGTGCCCTGGGCCGCCTGTTCGAACTCCCCGAAGATCCGCGGCAGCAGCTCCGCCGGGATGCCGATGCCGGTGTCGCGCACCGCGATCTCCACCACGGCCGAGCGCCCCTCCGCCACCCCGCTCACCGAGAGGCGGACGGCCCCGGCCTCGGTGAACTTGACGGCGTTTCCGACGAGGTTGATGAGGATCTGGCGCACGCGGCCGAAATCCCCCATGAAGCCGGCGGGAAGCTCCGCGTCGTAGTCGAGGACGAGAGAGATCCCCTTGTCGACCGCGCGCGGGGCGCAGAGGGCGATCACATCCTCCGCCGCCGCCACGAGATCGAAGGGAGCGCTTTCGAGCTCGAGCTTGCCCGCTTCGATCTTCGAGAAATCCAGCACGTCGTTGATGATGACGAGGAGCGCCTCGCCGGATTGCCGGATCGTCTCGGCCAGCACCCGCTGCTCCGGCGCGAGCCCGCTCTCGCAAAGGAGATCCGCGAGGCCGATCACCCCGTTCATCGGCGTGCGGATCTCGTGGCTCATCGACGCGAGGAACGCCGACTTCGCCCGGTTCGCAGCCTCCGCTCGCTCGGCAAGCTGGAGCGCATGGGCCTCGGAGGCGGCGAGCCGATCCTGCATCTCACGGCGCCGCGTCGCGTCGCGCTGGGTGAGGACGAACCCCTCCACCCGGGCCGACCCCGCCTCCTCATGCACGGGGCTGAGCGAAAGATCCGCCCAATAGGGCCGCCCGTCCCGCCGGTAGAGCAGGATCTCGCAAGCCGCCTGACGCGAGGCGCCGAGCGCGGTCATCACCTCCTCGAAGGCCGTGTCCGAGGTCTCCGCCCCGATCTGGAAGCTGATGTGGCTCCCCGCGATGTCCGAGGCCACATAGCCGGTGAACCGCGTGAAGGCGGAGTTGACCCAGGTGATCCGGCCCTGGCGGTCGAGGAGAAGGACGAGATCCAACGTGTGCTCGGCGACGATCGCGAGCTCCTCGGCTCGGGCCGCGTTGGCGGCGGCCTCGCGCTCGGCGGCGGCGAGCACCCGCGCCTGCTCCTTCTGCTTCGTGGTGTCGGTGAAGGTGAAGACCCAGCCGCCCCGGCGCCGCTTGGTCGTGGCCACGGAGATCGTGCTGCCGGAGAGGGTTTCGTGATAGATCCCCTCGAAATCGCCGCTCCGCGCCAGCTCGTGGCGAAAGGGCTCTCCGGGCAGAAGCCTCGGGCCGTAGTCCCCGCGCTCGGCGAACATGGCGATCACCTCGGCGATGTTCTGACCCACGGGCGTCCACTCCTCGGGGCATTCGAGAAGATCCCCGAGCCGTGTGTTGCAATAGACCACGGTGCCGTCCGCATCCGTCACCATCACCCCCTGGCTCATCACCGAGAAGGTCTCGTTCATGATGTCCGCCGCACGGGCGGCGAGGCGCGCGGGGCTCCGCAGGATCAGGAGGACCGCCCCCAGCACGGAGAGGACGAGCAGCCCCATCAGCGCGAAATCCGTGAGCGTGATCGCCGCCCCGCCGCGTCCGGTCAGCCTCTGCACCTCCCAGGCGCCGAAGCCGATGGCCGCGACGCCGAGCCCGACCAGCACGCCGATCCAGGACCCGAGGGCCGTGCGCCGCATCCGAGGGCCCCACACATCGCTCGGCCGCTCATCGATCAAGGTCGCGCTCCAGCAAAAGGACGTTCCAGCCGTCGCGCCGGCAGAGTGTCACCCGATCCGAGATCATGCGGATGAGCGGCCAACCCCAGCCGCCCTCCGGCAGCCCGTCCGGCGCGGGCATCGCCGGGGGGCGGGCGTCGATCAGGTGGCGCGGTGGCGGATGCCCCCGGTCGGCCAGGGCGGCGACGACCCGACGCTCGTTGCCGGCAAGCTCGAGGCACAGCGGCTGACCCGGCCGCCCGTCATAGGCGTGGAGGACCGAGTTGGTCGCCGCCTCGCTCACGCCGATGCGGAGATCCTCCCACAGCGCGTCCGACGCCACCGACCCACGGACCGTGAGCGCGGAGGCGGCGGCGCGCACCAGCGCGTCCACGGCCGGCCCCACCTCGCGAAGCCGGCTCGAGAGCACCCACTGCCGGCGGACCCGCTCCGTCCCCGGCAGCGGCGGGATCAGCCTGAGCGCCGTCGGATCCACCCGCTCGCCCCTTCGCAGCGGACCGGTCAGCGGCCTTCTGGCGCCGCGTCGCGGATCCGGAAGACGGCGGTCATCCGCGTGAGGTCGAACACCTTGCGCACCGGCCCCGTGAGCCCGACGAGCTCCACACTGCCCGCCCCGCCGCAATGCTTGAGAACGCCGACCAACGCGCCGAGCCCCGAGCTGTCGATGAACTCGACCTCGCCGAGGTCGATCCGCACCGGCGGTGTCGCGCCCTCGACCGCCTGCAGCGCCTTCGCCTTAAACTCGACCGCCACCGAGGCGTCGAGCCGCGACCGCGCCACGCGCACCACGAGGCCGCTCGCGGTCGTCTCTGTCTCGATCAGCATGGCCACTCCCATCCGTGTTGCAGACCCCGTGGTTACCCCACCGCGCTTAACAAAATGCGAAGGCCCGGCGACGGCGCCGCGTCGCGCGCGTTCATCCGGCGTTTACCTCTCTGGAGGCACAACGCGGCGGCGACGGGAGGCGAGGAGCGCGACGATGGCGGAGGAGGCGCGGGCGGCGCAGGCAGGGTCGGTGCGCGACGTTCTCGTCGTCGACGACTCGCGGACCCACCGGCTTCTGCTGCGCTCGCTGCTCGGCCGGCTCGGCTATCGGGTGCGCGAGGCGTCGGACGGCGCGGAGGCCCTGGCGATGCTGCGTGCCGTCCCGTCCGACATCGTGATCAGCGACTGGATGATGCCCGGGCTCACCGGGCCCGAGCTCTGTGCCGCCATTCGCGCGGAGCCCTCGGAGATCGCACGGCGCACCTACATCGTGCTCGTCACCGCCAAGCAGGACCATGGCGACATCGCCCGCGGCATCGCGGCGGGGGCGGACGATTTCCTCACCAAACCCGTCCATGAGGTCGAACTCGCCGCGCGTCTCCTCGCCGGCGCGCGAATCGTCGAGATGCAGGCGAGCCTCCAGGCCGAAAAGACGGTCGCAGCGGATGCGCTGGCGGCGCTCCAGGAGGCGCAGGCAGCCATTGAAGCGGATCTCGCGACCGCGAGCCTCCTCCAGGCCGAGTTCGTGCCGCCCCGGCTCGCGCGGTGCAACGGCGCGGTCTGCGCGGTGGCCTACCAGTCCGCCGGGCCGGTGGGGGGCGACGTGCTCGGCTACTTCCCCATCGGCCGCCGCCAGATCGGCGTCTACTCCATCGACGTGTCAGGGCACGGCATCGCCGCGGCCCTGAGGGCCGTTCACCTCTCCCAGCTCCTGAGCCCGCGGGACCCCGCCGCCAACCTCGCGCTCGAGGCGGACGGCGCGGCACGGGACCCGGCGGAGGCGGTGGCGGATCTCAACGCACGCTTCGCCGAGGCGGAGGCCCACGATCTCTATTTCACGATGGCGCTCGCCACGATCGATCTCGCCACCGGACAGGGTCGGCTCTGCCGGGCGGGACATCCGCCGCCGGCCCGGATCGGCACGGACGGGCGTGTGGAGTTCCTCGGTCTCGGCGCCGCGGGCGGGCCGCCGGTCGGCCTTCTCCCGGGCATGGGTTTTGCGAGCGAGCGCTTCCGCCTCGCACCGGGGGAGAAGCTGCTCCTCGCGAGCGACGGGCTCTTCGAGGCCGCGCGCCCGGACGGGACCATGATCGAGGCCGGGGGGATCGCCGCCCTTCTTTGCGCCCATGCGGCCCGGCCTGTCGCGGAGATCCTGCCCGGGCTCCTCGCGAGCCTCGCCGCGGAGACCGGGCGCACCTGCTTCGAGGACGACCTCTCGGCCCTTCTCGTCGAGCGGCCTCCGGCGCCTCAGGGCCGGCCCCAGCCGCGCTCCACCCGGTCGAGCGAGGCCGCCAGCAGCGCCTCGAGCGCCGCAACTTCCTCAGGCGCCGGCAGCCGACCCGCCCCCGCGGCCGCCTCAAGATGATGCGCCGCGGCGCCGAAGCCGACGCAGCCGAGATTGAGCGCAGCGCCCCGCAGCGCATGCAGGCGCGCCGCGGCCACCGCCCCGTCGCCGGCCCGCGCGCTGGCGGCGAGCGTCTCGAAATCCGCCTCCGCCTCGTCCCGCAGGCTTTCGACAAGGTCCCGTATGAGCTCCGGCCCGTAGTCTTCGGATAGCTCGCTCAAGTGATCCCCGTCGAGATCGACCTCCGTCGCCCAGAGCGCTGGCGCCCGGCCCTCCGCCTTGTGGACAGTCATCGCACCCCCCTCCCAAATCGACGCCCCAGTCTAGGCACGGATGGGTTACGGAAGATTTAGGACGCGCCGGGCTTGACCCGCACCCCGCGGCGCACGAGGCTTCCGTCCAGGCTTGAGAGGAGACCGGCCATGAGCCTCGACGAGATCCGCCCGACCGACGCCGCCGCCCCATCGGTCGACACGCTCCGCCGCGACCTCGCCGCGGCCTTTCGGTGGTCCGCCCGGCTCGATCTCCACGAAGGCGTGGCGAACCACTTTTCCGTGGCCGTGGACGAGGCCGGCACCCGGTTCCTCATCAACCCGCGCAACCGGCATTTCCGCCGGATCCGCGCCTCGGACCTTCTTCTCCTCGACGCCAACGACCCGAGCACGATGGAGGGCGAGGCCGCGCCCGACCCCACCGCCTGGGGCCTCCACGGCGCGGTGCACCGGCTCTGCCCGCATGCCCGCTGCGCCATTCATCTGCACCCACCCTTCGCGACCGTGCTCGCCTGTCTCGAGGACCCGACCTTGCCGCCGCTCGACCAGAACGCCGCGTTCTTCTACGGCCGCGTGGCGTTCGACCCGGACTATGGCGGCCTCGCGCTGGGCGAAGAAGCGGAGCGCGCCTGCAGCCACCTCAAGGACCCCGGGACGACGATCCTTCTCATGGGCAACCACGGGGTGATGGCGGTGGGCCGGACGGTCGCCGAGACCTTCGACCGGCTCTACTATTTCGAACGGGCCTGCCGCACCTACATCCAGGCGCTCTGGACCGGGCGGCCGCTCCGGGTCCTCTCCCACGAGGTGGCGTCGGAGACCTCGGCCCAGATCGCGGGCTACGGGCAGACTGGCGTCGCGCATCTTCGGGAGATCCACGCGATCCTAAGCGCCGAGGAGCCGGACTACGCGGATTAAGGCCCCTCAGTAAGGCACTGCATCGCCGCGAAAATCCTCGAGAGCGCCCGTGGTTTCGAGGGTGAGCGCGTCGAACCGGGCGAGAAGCCCGTCCGCGCTCTCCTCCACCGCGAGATCCGCCGCCTCGCCGCCCATATCCGTGCGCACCCAGCCAGGGTGGTAGGCGCCAACGGCCACGCCCCTCGGCGCGAGCTCGGCCGCGAGATTCCGCGCGAGGTTGCTCGCCGCGGCCTTCGACGCACGGTAAATGTAGGAGCCGCCGGGCGCGCGCTCCGTCGATCCCATGAGCGAGGAGATGACCGCCACCTTGCCCGAGGCGGCCTCGAGCTTCGGCAGCACCGCGCGCACGGTGAAGAAGACGCCGGCGACATTGGTCATGAACATCTCGTGCCAGGCGTCCGGCGTGTATTCGGGATCGTCGATCCCGCCGCGGGCGCGAAACTGCCCGGCGTTGCAGACCGCGAGGTCGATCGTCGGTTGGATGTCCTCGGCGATGGCCGCGAGCTGGCCGGGCTCGGTCACGTCGGCGCCGAGGACGTCGATCCGACCGGTGGCGCGGGCGGCCTCGACGAGGGCCAGCGCCTCTCCGGGGCGGCGCACGAGGGCGATCACCTGGTCTCCGCGCTGCGCGGCGATGCGGGCGAGGGCGAGGCCGATCCCGCGATTGGCCCCGGTTATGAGGATCGTTCTCGACATGCGCGCCCCGTCTCTTGCCTCTCTGGCCGGAGCCTAGCCCGCAGCGGCCGGCCTGGCGAGCCCTTGCGCCCAGGGCACCCTCCGCCCTAGGATCCCGGCAAGGGGAAGGCCATGACCGATCGCTATCGTCGCGCGCTCATCATCGGGGCGGGGTCCGGCCTCTCGGCGAGCCTCGCGCGGCGCTTCGCGTCCCACGGTCTCGAGGTGGCGCTGGCGGCCCGCGACCCCTCGGATCTGTCCGCCCTCGCCGCCGAGACCCGAGCCAGCATCCATGCCTGCAACGCCGCGGATCGCGCTCAGCTGGCCGCGCTCTTTGCCGAGCTCGAGGCCGGTCCCGGCGCGCCGGATGTGATGGTCTACAACCCCTCGGCCCGGGTGCGCGGGCCGCTGGTCGAGCTCGACCCGGATGCGGTGGCCCAGGCCGTGGCGGTCACCGCGCTCGGCGCCTTCTACGCCGCGCAGGAGGCGGTGCGCCGGATGTTGCCCGCGGGCCGAGGCGCGCTCCTCTTCACCGGCGCCTCGGCGGGCGTGAAGGGCTTTGCCCACTCCGCCCCCTTCGCCATGGGCAAGTTCGCGCTCCGCGGCCTCGCGCAGTCGCTCGCGCGGGAGCTGCACCCCCAGGGCATCCATGTGGCGCATGTGGTGATCGACGGCGCGATCCGAAACGCGGACCGTCCGGAGCGCCGAGAGCCCGCGGAGGCACCGGACTCGATGCTGGACCCGGACGCGATCGCCGAGACCTATTGGCACCTCCTCGCCCAGCCCCGCAGCGCCTTGGCCTGGGAGATCGAGCTTCGCCCCTGGGTCGAGCGGTTCTGACCGCGCAGAGGCCGCCGAGGCCACGCAATCGATGGTCGTGTCGGCCGCGATCTGCTACCACATTGAGACAGTGTCGGAGCCGCGGCTCCCGCCGCGGGCGAGGCGGAGCCGGCCGGGAGGGGATGCGATGACCACACGCGTCGAGCGGATCCTTGCGCAGCTGCGCGAGATCCAGGGGCGGGTCGATCGGGTGCGGGCCGAGGCGCTCGCGAATGATGGCCGGATCGACGACCGGGAGGCCGCGCAGATCAGCCGGATCGAGCGGCGGATGCTGCCCCTGATGCGGCGGCTCGAGCGCGAGCTGGAAAACGACCCCTTCGACGGCACGGTTCTGGACCAGGGCCAGACCGTGACCTTCAGCGAGGCAGAGGCGGGGGTCGTCGAGGGCGAGGTGACCGCCCGGTCCTTCTTCAACCAGCGCCGGCAGATCGTGTTCAACTCGGTCTTGATCTGGCGCAACAACTGCCGCGACGCCGTGCGCGCCATCGCCACCGACATGCTGACGGACCAGGACAGCGGTGGCTCGGTCCCGCGCGGCGACCTCGTCGCCCTCGCCCGCACCGCGCTCAGCCTGGCCGGTCAGCCCCACATCGCCACCGCGGTCGGCGTGGCGAACAACCTCTTCAATCTCGCACAGCGCGCCTATGAGAGCACGCTGCCGAGCCAGCCCTCGATCCGCGACGCCAAGGATGCCTGGGTTCACAGCTTTGACCAGATGAACGAGCAGAGGATCGGCGAGATGTACGAGGGCCTCGAGCGGGTGTTTAAGGAGGCCCACGGTTTCCCGGCCGACCAGGAGTACGTGTTCGGCAGCGCGGCCCGCGATTGGATCGTGTTCACCGAGCAGTTCTCCGACGGGCGGCTCCTGCGGCCCTCGGCGAATGTCCGCCGCGAGTTCATGACCGTCTGCTACCGTGCGATGCCGGACAGCCGGTGGGACCGCGACCTGTCCTCCGGCACGATCCGCATCACGCTTGACTACGATCTCGACCGGCGGAGCTTCAGCTTCGACAGCGGCGAGGTCGACGACATCACCGACGAGGTGCGCGCGGGCCTCAACGCGCCGAACAACCCGGTCTATGGCAACCGGGCGGTGGACCTGCCCGCGCCCATGGAGTTTCGCATCCACGGCGGCGGCGGCACCATCTGCGAGATCCACCGGTACTCGCCCCGGAGCGGGAACACGGATTTTCGGCTTGTGATGCGCGCGCTCTCTCCGGTGGATCTCGACCGGCAGAACGAAGTCTTCCGCGACTTCGTCTCGAACCGGGCCTGGGACGTGCCGCTCGCCCGCATCATCTGACGCACGCTTGACGCCCCTCGGGATTTCGCTGTAAGCGGCGGGCTTCCAGAGATCGCGAAGCGGGCGATCGCCGACCCGGGCGGGTTGGCCCCCGCCGCGTCGAGACCAGAGAGAGGTGAGACCATGTCCCGCCGTTGCGAACTGACCGGCAAAGGGGTGGCGACCGGGCACAAGGTCAGCCACTCCAACATCAAGACCAACCGCCGCTGGCTGCCGAACCTCAACCAGGTGACGCTCCAGTCCGACGCGCTGGGGCGGAGCTTCCGCTTCCGAATCGCCGCGGCCGCGCTCCGCACGGTGGACCACCGGGGCGGGCTCGACGCCTTTCTCCTCAAGAGCCGCGACGAGGAACTGTCGCCCCGCGCGCTCAAGGTGAAAAAGCAGGTCGTCGCGGCGCTCAGCGCCTGAGGATGTCGTCGACCCAGGCGGGCACCGTTTCGGTGGCCGGGCCGAGGCGCCGCTCGGCAAAGAGCCCGCTCACCTCGCTCGGCTCGAGATTGATCTCCAACGTGTCCGCGCCCCCGGCCCGGGCCTCCGCGACGAAGCCTGCGGCCGGATAGACCGCGCCCGAGGTGCCGATGGCGACGAAGAGCCGGGCGGCCGCGATCCGCTCCAGGATCTCGTCCATGTGGTAAGGGATCTCGCCGAACCACACGACGTTAGGCCGCACGCTGCCCCGGGCGCTGCAAGCCGGGCACGTGTCTGCCCGGCCCATCTCCGCCGCCCAGGGCCAGCGATGGCCGCAGGCCGCGCAAAGCGCGTTCAAGAGCTCGCCATGCATGTGCACCACCCGGGGCGACCCAGCCCGCTCGTGCAGGTCGTCGATGTTCTGCGTGACGAGGGTGAGCGCGTCTCCCATCGCCTCTCCCAGCCGGGCGAGCGCGTGATGCGCGGCGTTGGGGTCGGCCGACAGGAGGCCCTGCCGGCGCGCATTGTAAAAGGCGTGCACGAGATCGGGGTTGCGCGCGAACCCCTCGGGCGTCGCCACCTCCGCGAGATCGTATTGCGACCAGATCCCGCCCACATCGCGGAACGTGCCGAGCCCGCTTTCGGCCGAGATGCCGGCCCCCGTCAGCACCACGATGGGTCCCATCCGCCCCTCCCCCTCAGGTCACGACGAGATCGGCGAGGGCGGCCCGCATGGGCGCGGGCAACGGCACGGGCCGCCGGCCCTCCAGGCCCACATACACATGCGTGAACCGGCCCGCCGCCGCGGCCGTCTCGGCACCCTCGGCAAAGATCGCCAGACCGTAGGTGACCGAGCTTCGCCCCAGCCGCTCCACGCGAAGCCCGCCCTCGAGCCGGTCCGGAAAGGCGACGGGCGCGAAGTAGTCGCAGGCCGAGGCGACGACGAGGCCGATCACCTCCGAGCGCTGAACCTCGAGGAGCCCGCGCTCGCAGAGCCACCCGTTCACCAGCGTGTCGAAGAAGGCGTAGTAGACCACGTTGTTCACATGGCCGTACACGTCGTTGTCGCCCCAGCGGGTGGTCAGAGGGCGAAAGGCGGCGAAATCCGCGCGCAGAGGCGGCTCCGGCTTCCCGGCCATGGGCTCAGACCTCACCGGTTTCGGCCAGGTCCCCGCCCGGCTCGAGGGCGCCGGGCCGGGGCGCGTCCTCCTTGGCGGCGGGGCTTCCACGCTCCCGATAGGGGGTGCGCTCGAAATGCGCGCGGTAGCATTTCGAGAAATGCGAGGGCGAGGTGAACCCGCAGGCGAGCGCCACGTTGATCACCGACATGTCGGTTTGGAGGAGGAGGTTCCGCGCCTTCTCCAGCCGCAGCTCCATGTAATAGCGCTTTGGGCTCCGGTTGAGATAGCGCCGGAACAGCCGCTCGAGCTGGCGGGTCGACATGTTGACCCCCTTCGCGAGATCCGCCGGGGAGATCGGCTCCTCCGTCGCGCGCTCCATCGTCTGGATCACCTGCACGAGCTTGGGATGCCGCACCCCGATCCGCGCCGGAACCGAGAGGCGCTGCTCGTCCGAGGCCGAGCGCACGGGCGTGTGGATGAGCCGGTCCGCCACCAGCGAGGCGAGATCGGGACCGTGATCCTGGCCGATGAGATACAGCATCATGTCGCAGGCCGCGGTGCCGCCCGCACAGGTGACCACCCCATCCTCCACGCAATAGAGGAGGTTCGAGAGATGCACCTGCGGGAACTCCTCGGCGAAGGCGGACTGGTTCTCCCAGTGGATCGTGGCGCGCTTGCCGTCGAGGAGCCCCGCCTTGGCCAGCACATGGGCGCCGGTGCACACCCCGCCCATCCGCACGCCGAGACGCGTCTGACGGCGAAGCCAGGTGAGCACGGGCTTGGCCCCGGCGCTCACGAGATCGAGACCCGCGCAGACGAGGATCGTCGTGCCCCGGCGGAGGTCCACGAGACCCGCATTCACCAAGATCTCGGTGCCGTTCGAGCAGCGCACCGGCGCCCCCGTCTCCGAGACGAGCTGCCAGCGGTAGAGCGGCCGTCGCGTCACCCGGTTGGCTTGGCGCAGCGGCTCCACGGCCGCGGCGAAGGCCATCATCGAAAACTCCGGCGAGAGCAGGAAGACGAACTCGCGCGGGCGGGTTTCGGCCAGGCCAAATGTGGCAGGAGGAGACATGCGCCCTCTCCCTCGGATTGAGCATTCAACCCAGTTGGCTGGGCCCCGGGGTCGGCGTCAAGCGGGGCGCCCGCATTTTCCCGAGGGAGCCGGGGGGCTTTGCGCGCCTGCCCGGCCTGAGCTATGGAAGGGCCAACCAAGGAGGAGACATCCCATGACCACGGCCTGGACGAAAGACAGCTGGCGCAAGCACACGGGCCTTCAGATGCCGGAATACACCGATGCCGCGGCCCTTGCCGAGGTGACGGGCCGGCTCGCGAGCTATCCGCCGCTCGTCTTCGCGGGCGAGGCGCGGACGCTGCGCGCCCGGCTCGGCGAGGTGGCCGAGCGCCGGGCTTTCCTCCTCCAGGGCGGGGACTGCGCCGAGAGCTTCGGCCAATTCACGGCGGACTACATCCGCGACACCTTCCGGGTGATGCTGCAAATGGCCGTCGTGCTCACCTTCGCCGCCCGGGTGCCGGTGGTGAAGGTTGGGCGCATGGCCGGCCAGTTCGCCAAGCCCCGCTCCTCGCCGGTGGAGAAGAAGGGCGAGATCGAGCTCCCCTCCTACCGCGGGGACATCATCAACGACATCGCCTTCACCCCGGAGGCCCGGATCCCGGACCCCGCGCGGATGGAGCGCGCCTACCTCCAATCCGCCGCGACGCTCAACCTGTTGCGCGCCTTCGCGACCGGCGGGTTCGCCGATCTCCACCGGGTGCACGCCTGGAACCTCGACTTCGCCTCCGGCTCGCCGTCGGAGAAGCGCTACCGCGAGCTGGCGGATCGGATCTCCTCGGCGGTCGACTTCATGTCGGCCTGCGGGATCACGCCCGAGACCGCGGAGACCCTCTCGAGCGTGGAGTACTACACCTCGCATGAGGCGCTCCTCCTCCCCTACGAGGAGGCGCTGACGCGGACGGATTCGACCACCGGCCTCCCCGTGGCGGGCTCGGGCCACATGATCTGGATCGGCGACCGCACCCGCCAGGTGGACGGCGCGCATGTGGAGTACTGCCGCGGCGTGCAAAACCCCATCGGCCTCAAATGCGGGCCGAGCCTGGAGGCAGACGATCTCCTCCGCCTCATCGACCGTCTCAACCCGGAGAACCGGGCGGGCCGGCTCACGCTCATCTGCCGCACGGGCGCGGGCAAGGTGGCGACCCATCTGCCGGGCTGGATCCGCGCGGTGGAGCGCGAGGGCAAGGTGGTGGTCTGGTCGTCCGACCCGATGCACGGCAACACCGTGAAATCCGACAGCGGGTTTAAGACCCGGCCCTTCGACGCGATCATGTCGGAGGTGCAGGAGTTCTTCGACATCCACGCGGCCGAGGGCACCTATCCGGGTGGCGTGCATGTGGAGATGACCGGCCAGGACGTGACCGAGTGCACCGGCGGCATCGCAGAGGTGACGGACGCGGATCTCTCCAGCCGCTACCACACGGCATGCGACCCGCGTCTCAACGCCTCGCAGGCGCTGGAGCTCGCCTTCCTCATCGCCGAGCGGCTCGAGAAGTCGGTGCCCGAGGCGGCGAAGCGGACGGCGCTGGGCTGAAGCCTATGTGGGTGGCGGTGCTGACGGCCGCGCCGGAGCGGGGGCTCTCCGGCGCAGAGATCGACCGCGCCGCGCGCGAACTGGGCGCGGCGGAGGTGCGTCGGCTCGGGCCCGAGGCGGCGGAGATGACGCTGGCCGCGCCGGCCTCGGTCGAGATCCCCGGCGTGGATGTGAACCTCGTGCCGGCGGAGGGACGTGAGAAGCGCCTCCTCGTGGCCGATATGGACTCGACCATCATCACCTGCGAGTGCATCGACGAGATCGCCGCCGCCGCCGGCGTGAAGGACCAGATCGCCACGGTGACCGAACGGGCGATGGCCGGCGAGATCGACTTCGAGACCGCGCTGGCCGACCGGGTGGCGCTCCTCTCGGGCCTCGCCGAAGGTGCGCTCGGCGAGGTCTACGACAGAGCCGTCCGCCTCTCCCCGGGGGCTGCCACGCTGGTGCGCACCATGGCCGCGCGGGGGGCGCACACGGCGCTCGTCTCCGGCGGCTTCACCTTCTTCACCGAGCGGGTCGCCGCCGCCGCGGGTTTTTCCGAGCACCGGGCCAACACGCTCCTGGCCGAGGGGGGCGCCCTCACCGGCCGAGTGGCGGATCCGGTACTGGGCCGGGCCGCCAAGCGGGAGATCCTGGCCGAGCTAACGGATCGTCTCGGCATCGGCCCGTCGGAGGTCGTGGCGGTGGGCGACGGGGCGAATGACATCGCGATGATCGAGACGGCGGGGCTCGGCGTCGGCTACCGGCCGAAGCCCGCGCTCGCCGCGGTGGCCGACGCGGTGCTCATCCACAGCCCGCTCACCGCGCTCCTCCATCTCCAGGGCATCCCGCGCGGGGCCTTCGTCGAGACCTGACGCTCCGCGGATCGTGAGCCCATGTCATTTGGCTTTTCGCGGCGGCACCGCGAAACTACATCCCGAGTGACCGCATCACCGGAGTTATGCCCTCATGTTCTATCTCAAGCGGCCGCGCTGGGCTCTCAGCGACGCCAAAGCGACGCCCGAAGCCGTGTTTCTGCGCCGCCGCGCGCTTTTGGCGGGCGGGGCCGGCATCGCGGCCCTTGGGGGGGCGTTCGCGCTCACGGGGGGCATGACGCCCCCGGCCGCCGAGGCCGCGCCCACGCCGGCCGAGCCCTTCGCGCCGATGCCGCCCCGCAACCCGGCCTATGCGAGCGCGGGCCGGCCGATCACCTCCGAAGAGCTCAACACGACCTACAACAACTTCTACGAATTCGGCAGCCACAAGCGGATCTACTCCGCCGCCGAGGCGCTGGAGACCGACGGCTGGACCGTGGAAATCGACGGCCTCGTGGAGACGCCCCTCACCCTCGGCATGGACGAGATCCTCGCCCAGATGCCGCTCGAGGAGCGGGTGGTGCGCCACCGCTGCGTCGAGGCATGGTCGATGGTGGTGCCCTGGATCGGCTTTCCCCTGCAGGCGATGCTCGACAAGGCCGCGCCCCTCTCCTCCGCCAAGTATGTGCGCTTCGAGACCTTCCACAATCCGGACATCGCCCGCGGCCAGCGGCAGTTCTGGTACCCCTGGCCCTATGTGGAGGGGCTGACCATCGACGAGGCGGCCAACGAGCTCTCCTTCATGGTGGTGGGCGCCTATGGCAAGGTGCTGCACAAGCCCTTCGGCGCGCCCATCCGGCTGCACCTGCCGTGGAAATACGGGTTCAAGTCGATCAAGTCCGTGGTGCGGATGACGCTGACCGAGGAGCGCCCCGTGAGCTTCTGGGAGGAGCTTCAGTCGGCCGAATACGGCTTCTGGGCCAACGTCAATCCGGAGATCGACCACCCCCGCTGGAGCCAGGCGACGGAGCGGGTGCTGGGCTCGGACGAGCGCGTCCCCACCGAGATCTACAACGGCTACGGGCCCGAGGTCGCGCATCTCTATGCGGGGCTCGAGGCCGAGCACGGCGACCGCCTCTGGCGCTGAACCTCGACCCTGTACCCAAGTTATGCCACTGTCCTCGCTAGGTCAGTGGCATAGGAAGCCGTGACCCTCGCGGAAGCCATTTACCAGGCTGCTGAAGAACTCACCACGGCTCGCAGACGAAGCCGGAGTCGTCGCCCAT
>CAYXPI010000065.1:0-18960 GCA_964467005.1 uncultured Limibaculum sp.
ATCTACGGCATCGAGCCCGGCAATGACGGCAACCGGCTGATCCTCGACATGATCGCGGGCGACCAGTTCGGCCTCTCGGGCTTCGAACTCGTGGAGAGCTCGGAACAGGGGATGCTCGCCCAGGTGGGCCGGGCCGCGCGCCGCGGCGAGCCGGTGGTGTTCCTCGCCTGGGAGCCGCACCCGATGAACGCGAATTTCGAGCTCACCTATCTCGCGGGCGGGGACGACGTGTTCGGCCCCGATTTCGGCGGCGCCACGGTCTTCACCAACACCCGAGCGGGCTTCTCGGCCGAGTGCCCCAATCTCGGCGCCCTCCTCGCCAATCTCGAATTCACCCTCGCGATGGAGAACGAGATCATGGGCGCGATCCTCAACGACGGGGAGGACCCGGGCGAGGCGGCCGCGGCCTGGCTCGCGGAGAACCCTGCGATGCTCGAGACCTGGCTCGACGGGGTGACCACGCTGGACGGCCAGCCCGGCCTGCCGGCGGTGCGCGCGGCCCTCGGGCTCTGAGGTGGTCGACGGGTCCTGGCTCTGGGCCTTCGCGCCCGCCTGTTTCGCGCTCAACATGGCGCCGGGGCCGAACAACGTGCTGGCCTTCGCCACCTCGGCGGAGGCCGGCTTTCGGCACACACTCCTCGGCGGCACGGGGCGGCTCGTGGCCTTTGCCGGCATGATCGCGATCACGGCCGCTGGGCTCGGCGTGCTCCTCCTCACCTCGGAGCTCGCCTTCACCGCCGTCAAGATCGCCGGCGCGCTCTATCTCGTCTATGTGGGCTGGCGCCTCTGGACCGCGCCGCCGCCCATGGCCACAGCCCCGGGCGCGCGCGATCTCGGCACCCAGTTCCGCCGCGAGTTCTGGATCGCCGCGGGCAACCCCAAGGCCATCGCGATCTTCACCGCCTTCTTCCCCCAGTTCATCGACCGAGACGCCCCCGCCGCCGCCCAGTTCGCCGCCATGGGGGCCGCGTTCCTGGTGCTCGAGGCGCTGGCGCTGGCGCTCTACGCCGCGGCCGGCCGCGTGGCGCGCGGCGTGCTCGACCGTCCGGCCCGCCTCCGCCTCCTCAATCGGGGCACCGGCGCCTTTCTCATGGCCTCGGGCGCGTCGCTGGCCGCGAGCGGGCGCTGAGATGGAGCTCGAGATCCCCAAGATCCCCGTGGGCCGCCTGGCGGCGGACGCCTTCGACTGGCTGCAGGTGAACGGCGCCTGGTTCTTCGACGGGCTCTCTGACGGGCTCGAGGTGCTGATCGACGGCCTCCTCTGGGTGCTCCAAACGCCGCACCCCCTCGTCATGGTGGCGCTTTTCACCGGGCTCGCCTGGGTGCTGCGGCGCAACTGGCAGACCCCGCTCCTCACCGCCCTCGGCTTTCTCTTCATCCTGAACCAGGGCTATTGGGAGGAGACGACGGAGACGCTCTCCCTCGTCCTCTCGGCCTGCGTGGTGTGCATGGGGGTGGGCGTGCCCATCGGCATCTGGGCCGCGCACCGGCCGCGGATCTATGCGGGCCTGCGCCCGGTGCTCGACCTCATGCAGACGCTGCCGACCTTCGTCTACCTCATCCCGGCCATCGTGTTCTTCGGGATCGGCATGGTCCCGGGGCTGGTGGCGACGGTGATCTTCGTGCTGCCGGCGCCCATCCGCCTCACTTATCTCGGGATCTCGGCCACGCCCAAGCCGCTTCTCGAGGCCGCGCAGGCCTTTGGCGCCACAGCCGCGCAGACGCTTTTCAAGGTCGAGCTCCCTTATGCCTGGCCGCAGATCCTCGCCGGCCTCAACCAGACGATCATGCTCTCCCTCTCCATGGTGGTGATCGCGGCGCTGGTGGGTGCCGACGGCCTCGGCGTGCCCGTGGTGCGCGCGCTCAACCAGGTGAACACGGCCCTCGGCTTCGAATCCGGGCTCGTGATCGTCGTCGTCGCGATCCTGCTCGACCGGATGCTCCGGGTGGGAGAGCCGAAGTGACCGCCGTCCGCCTCGAGGATGTCTGCATCGTCTTCGGCGACCGGACGGAGGCCGCGCTGCCGCTCATGGACGAGGGGCTGACCCGCGCGGAGATCCAGGAGCGCACGGGCCAGGTCCTCGGCGTCCATGCCTGCGGGCTCGAGGTGGCGGAGGGCGAGATCCTGGTTCTCATGGGCCTCTCGGGCTCGGGCAAGTCGACCCTTCTGCGCGCGGTCAACGGGCTCAATCCGGTGGCGCGGGGGCGCGTCGCGGTGGCCGAGGGCGGCGCCCTCACCGAGGTGACCGGGGCGGACGCGGCCACGCTGCGCCGGCTCCGGCGCCAGGCGGTCTCGATGGTGTTTCAGCAATTCGCGCTCCTGCCCTGGCGGAATGTGCGGGAGAACGTGGCCCTCGGCCTCGAGATGGCGGGGATGGCGCGCGCCGAGCGCCAGGCCAAGGCGGACGCGCAGCTCGCCCTCGTCGGCCTCTCGGATTGGGCGGAGAAGCGGGTGTCCGAGCTTTCGGGCGGCATGCAGCAGCGGGTGGGCCTGGCGCGGGCCTTCGCCACTGAGGCGCCGATCCTCCTGATGGACGAGCCCTTCTCCGCGCTCGACCCGCTCATCCGCACGCGGCTTCAGGACGAGCTCCTCACCCTCCAGCGCGAGCTCAAGCGCACGATCCTCTTCGTCAGCCACGACCTCGACGAGGCGTTCAAGCTCGGCGACCGGATCGCGATTATGGAGGGCGGGCGCATCGTGCAATGCGGCACGCCGCAGGAGATCATGCGCGCGCCCGCGAGCCCGTACGTGGCGGATTTCGTGGCCCATCTCAACCCGCTGGACGTGGCGCGGGCCGAGGATGTGATGCGCGCGGGCGCGGCCCCGGGCGGGCGCGATGTGGCGGCCGAGGCGCCGCTCCGCGCGGTCATGGCGCTCCTGGCGGAGGACCCGGCGCCCCTCACCGTCACCCGCGGTGGCGCGCCGGTCGGCACCATCGCCGCGGCGGATGTCTTCGCGGGCCTTGCGCGCAAGCCCGAGGCCTAAACGCAGCGCCCGCCGTCGATCTCGAGGCAGACGCCGGTGAGAAACTCCGCCTCGTCCGAGGCCAGGAACACCGCGGCGTTGGCCACGTCCATCGGCTTGCTGAGGCGCCCGAGCGGCACGGTCGCGACGAACTTCGCCCGGTTCTCCGGCGTGTCCTCCATCCCCATGAAGGTTTCGAGAAGCGCGGTCTCCCCCATCACCGGGTTGAGGGTGCAGACCCGGATGTTGTCCGGCGCGAGCTCCACGGCCATGGATTTCGAGGTGACGATCGCCGCGCCCTTCGAGCCGTTGTACCAGGTGAGGCCCGGGCGCGGGCGCACGCCCGCGGTGGAGGCGACCGTCAGCATCACGCCGCCGCCCTGGCTCCGCATCACCGGCACGGCGGCCTGGGCGGCGAGGTAGAGCGCCTTGACGTTGACCGCGTAGATCCGGTCGAACTCCGCTTCCGTCACCTCGAGCATCGGCCGGTTGCGGTGGCTGATGCCGGCATTGTTGACCAGAATGTCGAGCCGGCCGAAGCGCTCGACCGCCGCGTCCACCATCGCGTGCGCGTCGGCCGCGCAGGCCACATCGGCCCGGACGGCGTCGGCCGCGCCCTGGCGCTCGGCGGCCAGCCGCTCGGCCACGCCCTGGGCGCGGGTCGCGTCGATGTCGACCACCAGAACCCGCGCGCCTTCGGCCACATAGCGCGCGCAGATCGCCTCTCCGAAGCCTGAGCCGCCGCCCGTGACGAGGGCCGTCTTGCCCTCGAGCCGCCCTGTCCCGCTCATTTCGGCACCGTCATAAACCGTCCTCCCGCCGCGCCCGTGGGCACTTGCTTGCGCACCGCCGTGCCGGTGCTGCCGATGCTCCCCGCGCCGGGGGAGGGCCGGAGCGTGGGCCGCGCGGCCCCGCCCTCGCCCTCGCCCACCCGCACCGTGCGCGCGACCGCGGGCACGAAGGTGGTCTCCGCCACCCAGTCGAGCACCGCCGGCATCCAGTTGAGCGGCCAGCTGTGCCCGCCCTCATGCACCAGAAAATCGAGCGCCGCCCCCTGGGCGCAGCCCTGCCAGCTCCGCCGCTCGAAGCCGAAATAGTCGTCCTCCACCTCGGGCTTGGCCTCGCAGCCGTTGCTCTTTGCCATCACGGCGAGGGTCTCGCTGAGGTCGTTCGCCTGGAGCACGGGGCCGGTGACGAGGCGCCCGGCGAAGGGCACGATCTCGTCCGCCGTGCCGTGGGTGTGGAGAAAGCGCACCGGCTTCTCGCATGTGCTGGGCAGCGTGCCCGCATAGCCCGCCGCGTGCACCGCGAAGGCCACCCCGAGCTCTGGCCGGTGGCAGGCGATGTCGTAGATCATAAATCCGCCGTCGGACTGCCCGGCCCAGACGAGGCGCGAGAGATCCACCCGGTGCTTCAGCTCCACCTCGCGCAGCACGCGCTTCAGAAAGTCGAAATCGTCGCGCGGATGGCTGTGGGCGCGGATGCGCCGCCCCCAGCCGGTGCCGGTCTGCCCGCCCTGATAGGTGATGTCGAGCGCCGTCGGCACCACGAGCGCATAGCCCTCGCTCACCACCATGTCGCGGAAATAGCGCGCCTCGGTGATCGTGCGGCTGAGGCCGAGCGAGCCCGTGAGATACACGATGGCCGGAAACGGCCCCGGCCCCTGGGGCAGCAGCACGCGGTACTCGCCGTCCGAGATCCGGCAGGGGCCGTCGAGGCTCGTGTAGTTGCAGGGGTTGATCGGCTGGGCAACGGCCGGGGTCGCGAGGCCCGCCAGCGCCGCCGCGGCGATCAGGGATCGTCGAACCGCGCCTGCACGTAGCGCCCCGGCGCCGGCTCGATCCGCCCGAGGACGGCCCCCGGCTCCCGCGCCGGCACCGAGCCGCCGGATTGCCCGGCCAGCCAAGCATCCCAGTGCGGCCACCAGGAGCCTTTGGTTTCCACCGTGCCCTGCCGCCATGCCTCCAGATCCTCCCCCGCGACGCCGTCCTGCGTCCAATACTGATATTTCCCGGCGGCCGGCGGATTGACAACGCCCGCGATGTGGCCAGAGCCCGAGAGAATGAAGGTTTGATCCGAGGAGCCGATGAGCTTGGCCGCCCGGAAGGTGGAGGCCGCCGGCGCGATGTGATCCTCGACCGTGCCGATGTGGTAGCAGGGCACCTGGACCTGCGCGAGATCGAGGGGCACGCCGGCCAGCGCCAGCTCCCCCTTCGCGAGCTGGTTCTTGTTGTAGAACGTGTCGAGATAAAACATATGCGTCCGCCCCGGCATCGCGGTCGAGTCCGAGTTCCAATAGAGCAGGTCGAACGGAAAGTTGTCCTTGCCGAGGAGGTAGTTGTTGATGACGAAGCCCCAGATCAGGTCGGCCGAGCGGAGCGAGTTGAAGGCGGCGAACATGTTCTCGGCGGCGAGATAGCCGCGCTCCTCCACCGCCGTCTCGATGGTGTCGAGCACCTCGTCGTCGACGAAGGCCTGAAGCTCGCCGGCATCCGAGAAGTCGAGCTGGGCGGTGAAGAAGGTGGCCGTGTTCACCCGATCGTCGCCCGTCGCGGCCATATAGGCCAGCGTGGCGCCCACCATGGTGCCGCCGATGCAGTAGCCGACGAGGTTGGTCTTCTCCGCCCCCGTCTCCTCCAGCACCTTGCCGATGGCGGTGAGGAGCCCCTTCGTCATGTAGGTCTCCCAGGTCTCGTCCTTCTGGGCGTGGCCCGGATTGACCCAGGAGATGATGAAGACCGTGTAGCCTTGCGCCACCAGCCACTTGATCATCGACTTCTTCTCGTTGAGGTCGAGGATGTAGAACTTGTTGATCCAAGGCGGGCAGATGAGGAGCGGCGTCTTGTGCACCGCCTCGGTGGTCGGCGTGTACTGGATCAGCTGGATGATCTCGTTTTCGAAGACCACGTAGCCCGGGGTCATCGCCATGTTCTCGCCGACCTTGAAGGCGTCCATGTCGGTCTGCTGGATCAAGAGCTGGCCGTGGCCGCGCTCGAGGTCGCGGATCATGTGCTCGAGCCCGCGGAGGAGGTTGTCCCCCTTCTCGTCGAGGGTGGTGCGCAGGACCTCGGGGTTGATGGCGGTGTTGGAGGGCGAGAGCGCCTCGATGAAGTTCCGCGTGATGAGGCCGAGCTTGCGCCGGTCCTGGGGCGAGAGGCCGTCCGCCTCCTCGAGCCGTGCCCGCAGCCACTGCCCGGTGAGGAGGTAGGACTGCTTGAGATAGTCGTAGAAGGGGCTCTCGTCCCAGAGCTTGTCCTTGAAGCGCTTGTCGCCCCGCTCCGGCGTGATGAGCGGCTCCGCGGCCTCGCCGCCAAGCCAGGCCCGCTGCACCGTGCGGGTGAGGAGATCGGCCTGCGCCGCCCAGAGCTCGCCCCAGGCGGTCATCATGCGGCTCGGATGATCCCACATGTCGTAGGCCCAGCGGGCGACGGCGGGCACCGTGTTGAGCGGGTCGGGTTTCAGAAGGCCGATGTCGTCGATGTGCCGGTCGAGCGCGTCGGCCCACACCCGCGAGCTCCGCTCGACCAGCCGGCCGATCCGCTCCGAGAGGGCGGGCAGATCGGTGCCGGTCGCCTCCGTCGTCGCCGCGGGCACGCTCCGGTCGTTCGCCATGGGGTCCTCCTCCCTCCGCCGGGCCCGCATGCTCTGCGCGGGCCTCCTCACTGGTCCGCTCTGGCCAGGTGCCGCCGGGCGCGCTAGGGTCACACCGCAGGACACTCGCCTCCCGGGCACCATGCATATCAGAGAGGAGGGCCGGGAATGAAGCGCTTTGCCGCGCTCTCTGCCATCGCCCTGCTGGCGGTCTTGCCGGCTTGCGAGAGCTTCCGGCTGTTCAACGATTATCGCGTGGTCGAGAGCCCCGATGTGGCGACCGCGCCCTGGCCGCGGCTCGTCGACACGCCAGAGACCCCGCCCCCCGGCACCTTCACCGAGGATATCCCGGACCCGGCCGTGGGCGTGGCGGTGCAGAGCGCGCTGTCCGACGGGGCGCGTCAGGCGGGGCCGAGGGCCGACGCGCTGGCCGCCCCGGTGATCGACCCCGCTGGCCGGGCGCGGCTCGAGGCGGGGGAGGCGACGGCGCGCGCGCGCGGGCCGTCGGGGCCGCTTCTCGGCCCCTCGGATGCCCGCCGTTTCGCCGAGGCCGAGGCCAATCGCGAGGCCCGCCGGGCCGCCGAGGCCGAGTGAGGCGGAGGGTCGCCCGTGGGTGAGCCCGTGTCCCGGCCTCTCATCGATCCCGACGGGTGGGACTGGGACGGCCAGCGCGCCAACCTCACCGCCGCCCTCGCCGAGATCGGGCAGCAGACGCGCCTCGTCGAGGGGCAGCCCGTGGTCGTGGTCTTCCTTCTCGTGCCCAAGGTGCCGGGGGCGATGCCGCAGGAGCTCATGGCCGCGCTCAAGGCGGCGGGCTACCCCGCCCGCATTCGAGAGGCCGACGGACAGAACCCGAAGGCGGTGGCGATCACCCGGGATCTCGACTTCACCGAGGCCGAGATCTGGGAGGTGGACGAGACCACGAGCCGCATCGCGCTGCCTTACGGCTTCGGCCCGCATGGCTGGCTTCTCACGGGCTGACGCGCTCGCGCCTTGAGCCCGGCGGGCGCACGCGCTAGGGGCTGGCGGTCCCACCTGCCGACAGCCCGGAGAGCCCCCATGCACGCCGACCCCACGCCCTTCCGCATCGCCATCGCCGGGCTCGGCACCGTGGGCACCGGCGTCCTCCGGGCGCTCGATGCGGAGGCGGAGGCGGTCGCCGCGAAGGCCGGGCGCCCGCTGAGGGCGGTGGCGGTCTCGGCCCGCTCCCGGGGGCGGGATCGGGGCGTGGATCTCTCCGGCCTGGCCTGGGAGGACGACCCGACGCGCCTGGCCGAGCGCGAGGATGTGGACGCGGTCGTCGAGGTGATCGGCGGCTCGGACGGGCCGGCCAAGGCGCTGGTCGAGCGGGCGATCGCCCGCGGCCGCCATGTCGTCACGGCCAACAAGGCGCTGATCGCCCATCACGGCCAGGCGCTGGCGGAGGCGGCGGAGGCCGCGGGCGTGGCCCTGCGGGCCGAGGCGGCGGTGGCGGGCGGCATCCCTGCGCTCAAGGCGCTGGCCGAGGGCCTCGCGGCGAACCGCATCGATCGGGTCTACGGCGTGCTGAACGGCACCTGCAACTACATCCTCACCGAGATGGCGGCCACCGGGCGGGCCTATGCCGACGTCCTGGCCGAGGCGCAACGGAAGGGCTACGCCGAGGCCGACCCCGCTTTCGATGTGGGCGGGGTGGACGCGGCGCACAAGCTTGCCATCCTCGCGGCCATCGCCTTCGGCACCCGGATCGACCTCGACGGCGTGGTGACCGAGGGGATCGAGCGGATCTCGGCCGCCGACATCCAGACGGCCGCGGATCTCGGCTTTTCCATCAAGCTCCTCGCGGTCGCGCGGATGCAGGAGGGCGGGCTCGAGCAGAGCGTGCGCCCCCATATGGTGCGCGGCGACACGCTGATCGGCAGCCTTCCCGGCGTGACGAACGCGGTGGTGGTGGAGGGCGCGCCCCTCGGCGCCTGCGCCTTCACCGGGCCCGGGGCAGGGGCGGGGCCGACCGCCTCGGCGGTGGTGGCCGATCTCGTCGACATCGCCCGCGGCCGGCGCGACCCCCTTTTCGCCCGTCCGGCCGCCAGCCTCGCCGCGGCGCCCCGGCTGGCGCAGGACCGGGAGCACGCGCCCTTTTATCTCCGCTTCGCGCTCCACGACCGGCCGGGCGCGCTCGCGGCCCTGGCCGCGGCCCTCGGCGAGGCGGGGGTCTCGATCCACCGCATGCGCCAATACGGGCAAGGCGGAACGGAGGCCGGTCCTGTCCCCGTCGTCATCGTGACGCACGACACCCGGCGCGACGCCATCGAGGCCGCGACCGCCCGGATCGAGCGGATGGAGGTGAATGCGGCCGCGCCGGTCGTGATCGGCATCGAGGAGATCTGAGGCGCCCGCCGCCGCCTCGGCTTGCGAACGCCCCCGCCCCGGCCTAGAAGCCTCCCCGGGGGCGCCCGACGCGCGGGGCGCCGGATCTGAGGGAGACCCGCCATGACCGTCGCCGACACCTTCCAGGACCGGATGCTGAGCCTCGGCCTCGCCCGCGTGTCCGAGGCCGCCGCCATCGCCGCCGCGCGGCTCATCGCCCGGGGCGACCAGAAGGAGCCGGACCAGGTGGCGGTGGACGCCCTGCGCACCCAGGTGAACAAGCTCGACATCAAGGGCACCGTGGTGATCGGCGAGGGCGAGCGCGACGAGGCGCCCATGCTGTACATCGGCGAGGAGGTGGGCACCGGCCAGGGCGCGGAGGTCGACATCGCGCTCGACCCGCTCGAGGGCACCACCCTCACCGCCAAGGCCATGCCCAACGCCATCACCGTGATCGCCATGGGGCCGCGGCACTCGATGCTGCACGCGCCGGATGTTTATATGGACAAGCTCGCGATCGGGCCCGGCTATCCGGAGGGCCTCGTGGATCTCGACATGACCGCGGCCGAGCGGGTGCGGGTCTTCGCCGAGGCCAAGGGCTGCGCGCCGAACGAGGTCTCGGTCTGCATTCTCGAGCGGCCGCGCCACAAAGAGCTCATCGAGGGCGTGCGTTCCACGGGCGCCGCCATCCGCCTGATCACCGACGGCGATGTGGCCGGGGTGATGCACTGCGCCGAGCCCGAGGAGACGGGCATCGACATGTATATGGGCCAGGGCGGCGCGCCCGAGGGGGTGCTGGCCGCCGCGGCGCTCAAATGCATGGGCGGGCAAATCCAGGGGCGCCTCATCTTCCGCAACGACGACGAGGTGGCCCGGGCCAAGCGCGCCGGCCTCGCCGATCTCGACGCGAAGTACACCCGCGACCAGATGGTCTCCGGCGACGTCATCTTCGCGGCGACGGGCGTGACCGACGGCTCGATCCTCCGCGGCGCCCGCCGCCACGGGCCCTATCTCGAGACCGAGACGATCCTCATGCGCTCGCGCACCGGCTCGGTCCGTCGGCTGATCTACCGCACCAAGAACTTCTGAGCCGCCGCCTCATCGCTGGAGGCCGTGGAGATAATAGGTGAGCTCGAGGATCCGGGCGCGCACGACGCGCTCGGCGCCGTAGGGCCCGTAGCGCTCCCCCGCCTCCTCGCGGTAGCGCGTGCCCCAGACCGGCATGGGATAGCCATGCCCGCGGATCTCGGTGCGCCCGTCGATGATCATGAACACGTCCTGCACCGGAAAGGTGCCCTCCCGGCGCGCGGCGATCTGCGTGAGGTCCGGCACGGGCACGGTCATGATCGCGGCCAGCGGGCCGTCGCCCCGGGCGCCCGCCCCGTGGCAGGCGAGGCAGGAGCGGCGGTACTCGGCGGCCCCGGGGGTGTCCTCCTCGGCCATGGCAGGGGCCGCGATCAGCGCGGCGGTGAGGGCGGCGACGGCCAGCGCGGCCGCGAGCGCGGAGTGGGTCTCCATCGGGTGGCTCCTCTCGGATCTATATGTCGTAGGCTCGGCCCCGAGCATGCTGTCGCGATCGCGTCGTGGGCCGACCGGGATCATGCTAACCCGTTGGCCGGGAACCGCATTTGACCGTTGTCAGATTTTTCGAAAGTAGCGTGTCGAGATTGGAGGCGTCGGGTGCCAACATATTGCGGTGGTCGCAGATTCCGTGCATAGATGTGGGTGATGTTGGACAGGCCGGCATATCTCGGGGTCGCGCGCTCCGTCACCGGGCGGCGGTGGACCGGCCCCGATGCTGCGGAGGAGCGCCTGGGCGAGGCGATCTCGCAGATGACCGGGCAGCCCGCGCTCGTCGGGCTCGTGATGGCCCGCCGCGGCGTGGCGCCCGAGGCCGCGGAGGCCTACCTGGCCCCCACCCTGCGCGCGCTCATGCCGGATCCCAGCGTGCTCCGCGACCTCGACCGCGCGGCGGAGCGCCTGGCCGACGCGGTGCAGGCCCGCGCGCGGATCGCCCTCTTCGGCGATTACGACGTGGACGGGGCGGCGAGCGTCGCCCTCGTCGCGGGCTGGCTCTCCGCCCTGGGCCTCGCCCCCACGGTCTACATCCCGCACCGCATCGACGAGGGCTACGGACCCAACACGCCGGCCATGACCGCCCTGGGCCGGGCGCACGACCTCGTCCTCTGCCTCGACTGCGGGAGCGCCACGCCCGAGCCCATCGCCGCCGCCCGGGCCGCCGGGGCCGAGGTGCTGGTGGTCGACCACCATCTGGCCGACACGGTGCCCGAGGCCGCCGCCGCCGTGGTGAACCCCAATCAGGCGGGCTGCGACTCGGGCCTCGGCCATCTCTGCGCGGCGGGGGTGGCGCTTCTCGTGCTCGCCGCCGCCAACCGCGCGCTTCGCGGCCGGGGCGCCTTTCGCGCCCGACCCGAGCCCGATCTCCGCCGGTCGCTCGATCTCGTGGCGCTTGCGACCATCGCCGATGTGGCGCCCCTCACGGGGCTCAACCGCGCCTTCGTCCGCCAGGGGCTCACCGTGCTCGCGGGCCGCGCCCGCCCCGGCCTCGCCGCCCTCGCCGATGTCGCCGGCCTGACGGCGCCCCCCACGGCGCGGGACCTCGCCTTCGCCCTCGCCCCCCGGATCAACGCCGGCGGGCGGATCGGCGACGGCGATCTCGGCGCGCGGCTCCTCTCGACCGCGTGCCCCGACGAGGCCGCGGCGCTGGCCGGCCGGCTCGACGCCCTCAACCGCGACCGCCGGGAGATCGAAGCCGAGGTGCTCGCGGCGGCCGAGGCGGAGGCGGAGCGTCGCGGCACCGGCGGCGCGCTCGTCTGGGCGGCGGGGGAGGGCTGGCACCCCGGGGTCCTCGGCATCGTCGCGAGCCGCTTGAAGGAGCGCTACGGGCGCCCGGCGGTGGTCGTGGGCCTTGCGGGCGGCGCGGGCAAGGGCTCCGGCCGCTCGGTGCCGGGGGTGGATCTGGGCTCCGCCGTGGCGGCCCTCGCGCGGGAGGGGCGGCTGCTCAAAGGCGGCGGGCACGCGATGGCGGCGGGTCTCTCGGTGGCGGCGGACGCGCTGCCCGAGGCGATGGCCGCGCTGGCCGAGCGACTGGCCGCCCAAGGCGCCGGCGCCTCTGGGCCCGAAGATCTGGCGATCGACGGGGCCCTCGCCCCGGGCGGAGCCGGGCTCGATCTCGTCGCCGCGCTCGAGGCCGCGGGGCCCTACGGCGCGGCCAACCCGGCCCCGCGCCTGGCGCTGCCGGGCGTGCGGGTCGCGGGGCTCCGCACGGTGGGGACGGCGCATCTCGCCTGCCGCCTCGAGGGCGCGGGCGGCCGGGTCGACGCCATCGCCTTCCGCGCCGAGGGCGCGCCGCTCGGCGGCGCCCTCCGCGCCGCGGCCGAGACCAAGCACGCCGTGCACGCGGCTGGCCGGCTCGAGATCGACGACTGGGGCGGGCGCCGGCGGAGCAAGCTCCGGATCGAGGACCTGGCCGTGCCGGGCCCGGTCTGACATGCCCGATGGGCCTTGCGCCCCGGCCGCCCCTCCGCTATCTACCCGGGCACTGCGGGAATGCGCCCTTCGTCTAGCGGTCTAGGACGCCGCCCTTTCACGGCGGAAACACGGGTTCGAGTCCCGTAGGGCGTACCAGCGCCGCGCCCCCGGGCGCCCTTCGTCTAGTGGTCTAGGACGCCGCCCTCTCACGGCGGAAACAGGGGTTCGAGTCCCCTAGGGCGTACCATCCTCTTGCGAGGGCCGGACGGGAGACGCAAAGGGCGCATCCGGCCCCGCTCGGCGGCACACGACCGTCACCCGCAGCCGTCCTCGACGCCGCCGTCGTGCCGCTCCGGGTCACCCCGCGCGCGCCCACCGGCCGGAGCTGTCTCAACTGGACCGTGAGCCACGCCCACGGCGGCATGCGCCGCGGCCTCGGCTCTCAACCTCTCCGGCTTCGGGCTCCCGACCGGTGCGACGGCCGTGCTGGTCCGCGCGGTGCGGCGCATCTTCGTGGGCATCTCCGCCCTCGGCCCGACGCTCGGCGGGCGGCCTCGCCCGTCTACCTCCCCCAGGGGTCCGCGACGGGCTGGGGGCCTCCGCTCAGAGATCCTCTTCGTCGCCACTCCGGCCTCGCTCGCGGCGCGGATCCGCCGCCTCGGGGCCCGGGAGACTGGCGCGCGCGGGAGGCCCGCATGTTCCGCCACCTCGCCGCCGCGCGCGCCCTCCCGCTCTGCGCTCTCGCGGCGGATCGGGGCGGATCGGGGCGCGTCGTCGACACCCGCCCCGTCGGCCTCGGCAACCTCCTCGGCCTCATCGCCCGGCGGGTCCGAGGGCTCAGGCCCTCGGGTTGACCGGGGCCACGGGCGGCGCTGCCGCCTCGATCGCGCGCCCGGCCGCAAGCAGGAGATCCTCGCGGAACCGCGCGGCGACGAGCTGCACGCCCATCGGCCCCGCGCCAGGCCCCGCGCCAGGCCAAGCCACGGTGAGCCCCGGGAGCCCGAGCGCGGGCAGGCCGATCTGGGTGAGCTGGGCGTCGAAGATCCGGGCGAAGGCCGCCGCGCCCGAGACGTCCTCGTGGTCGGCGAAGGGCGGCGCGGCCGAGACGGGGCAGAGGAGAAGCGGCCACTCCGCGAGGAAGGCCTGCCAGGCCGCGACCTCGGTCACGCGCAAGGTGAGCGCCGCGCCCACATCCAGCGCGGGGTCGGCGCGGGCCAGGAGCTCGGCGGCGACGAGGTTGGCGTCCGGGTCGTCCTCCGCCGCGAGCTTCTCCGTGAGATTGGCGCGGAACTCGGCCATCCAGAGCGCGATGTTGATCCGCACGGCGGCGGCGAGGGAGGGCGGCTCGCGCGGCTCCACCGCCCAGCCGGCGGCCTCGAGCGCCCGGGCGGCGGCCTCGAGGGCCGCGCGCACCTGCGGCGCGGTCTCCATACCGTCCGGCGCGAGGGAGAGGGCCACGCGCCTCGGCGCCGGCGGGCCGGCCAGCGGCGCGCCCACCCACCAGGGGTCCCGCGGGTCGCCGACCGCCATGGCCGTGAGCGCGAGCTCGAGATCCGCGATCCGCCGGGCCATGGGGCCCGAGACCGCCATGATCTGCCCGCCGATGGTGCGGGGCGGGCCCGAGGGGATGGCGTTTGGCACGCGCCCGAGGGAGGGGCGGAGCCCGTGCACCCCGCAGGCATAGGCCGGGTAGCGGACGGAGCCCGCGATGTCCGTCCCATGCGCCACGGCCCCGATGCCCGCCGCGACCGCCGCCGCCGCCCCGCCCGAGGAGCCGCCGGGGGTGAGCCCGGGGTCCCGCGGGTTCCGCGTGGCGCCGTGCAGGCTGTTGCGGGTGAACCAGCGGATGGAGAAGGCGGGCGTGTTCGTCTGCCCCAGGATGAGCGCGCCGGCGCGGCGGAGATTGGCAACGGCGGGGCTGTCCTCCGCCGCGATGGTCTCGGCCTGGAGGCGGAGGCCGTTGGTGGTGGCCTGGCTGGCCATGTCGACATTGATCTTCACGGTCACCGGCACGCCGGCGAGCGGCCCCGGATCCTCGGCACGCGCGAGCGCTCGGTCCACCGCATCCGCCGCGGCCAGGGCGACCTCCGGCGTGGCGGCGACCACGGCGTTGATGGCGGGGTTCACCGCCTCCATCCGGGCGAGGGCGCTCTCCGCCACCTCCCGCGCCGAGACCTCGCGCGCGCGCACGAGGGCCGCGACCGCCGCCGCGGGCATGGCCCAGAGCGGCGCCATTAGAGGATCTGGCTCAGGAACTCGCGGGTGCGCGGGTCCTTGGCCTCGTCGAAGAAGGTGGCCGGCGGCCCGTGCTCCACGATCACGCCGCGATCGGTAAAGTAGATCTGGTCCGCGATCTCCCGGGCAAAGCCCATCTCGTGGGTGACGAGAATGCAGGTCATTCCCTCGGCCGCGAGGTCCTTGATCGTCACCAGCACCTCCTTCACCGTCTCGGGGTCGAGGGCGGCGGTGACCTCGTCGAAGAGCATGATGTCTGGGCTCATCGCGAGGGACCGGGCGATCGCCACCCGTTGCTGCTGCCCGCCGGAGAGCTCGCCGGGATACTGGTGGTCCTTCCCTTCGAGCCGCACCTTCTTCATGAGCGCCTTGGCGCGGGCCTCCACCTCGTCCTTCGGCTGTTTCAGCACCAGGATCGGGGCCATCATGATGTTTTCCAGCGCCGTCTTGTGAGGGAAGAGGTTGTACTGCTGGAAGACCATGCCGACCTTCTTGCGCAACTCCAGCTTGTCGAGATCGGGGTCGTGCACCTCCTGGCCCTCGACGGTGATCGAGCCCTTCTGGATGTCGTTCAACGCATTGATGCACCGGATGAGCGTGGACTTGCCCGAGCCCGACGGCCCGATGATGCAGATCACCTCGCCCTTCATCACGTCAAAGGAGATGCCCTTCAGCACCTCCACCGGGCCGAAGCTCTTGTGCACGTTCTTGAGCGAGACGATGGGCTGATCCGGGGTCCAGGGGGCGTTCATCGGCGTCCTCCTCAGCCCGCCACCGCAAAGCGCCGCTCGAGCCGGCGGGTGTAGGCGGCGATCGGGTAGGTGTAGATGAAGAACCAGGACATGAGCCAGAGATAGAGCGGGATGAGGTATTCGCTCCGCCCCTCCGAGGCCAGCGCGTCTTGGGTGAGGGTCATGCCATCGGTCACGCCGAGGATCGAGATGAGCGGCGTCGACATGGTGAGGATGCAGTACCAGTTCATCCAGGGCGGGATCATCCGCTTCACGCATTGCGGCAGGATGATCCGCCAGAGCGTCTGGCGCCGGCTGAAGGCGAGGCTCTCGGCGCTCTCCCACTGGCCCGTGGGGATGGAGGCGATGGCGCCCCGCACGATCTCCGACATGTTGGCCATGATCGGCAGCGAGAGCGCGAAGGTCGCCTTCCACCAGCCGGGGATGTCGTAGTCGACCCCGAAGATCTCCACCCGGAAGGGCAGGAGCAGCATGAAATAGAAGAGGAGCACGAGCCAGGGCGAGTTTCGGAAGAGCTGGGTGATCGCCCAGGAGACCCGGCGCACCGCCCCGTTGGGCGAGACCTGGCCGAGGCCGAGGAAGAGGCCCATCACCGTGCCCATCCCCATGGCGAGGAAGCTGACCGCGATGTTGAGGAGGAAGCCGCCGAACTCGCCCGGCGGGCCCCAGAACATGAGCGGCGTCCATTTGACGATGGTCTCCCAGGTCGTCTGCTCGCCATCGCCCTGCATCTGGGCGTGTGCGGCGTCGACCGAGAGCCAGAGCGCGAGGGTGAGCGCGAGCGCGAGGCCGAGGCGGGGCGAGGTGGCGACGGCCGCCCAGTCCTCCGGCCCCCAGCTCCGCCCGCCGGGGCGGAAGGGCCGCATAACCGGGAGGTCGGTGGTCTGGCGCAAGGGGTTCCTCATCGGCCGAACCCCGGCACCTGGATCGACCGCTCCCACCGATGCATGAGCCAGACCAGAACCCCGACCAAAAGGAGATAGACGACCCACACCACGTTCATCATCTCCAACACGTTGTACTCGTCCGACCAGATCTGGTTGGCGATGTAGAGCGTCTCCGGCACCGCGATGGCGTAGGCCACGGTCGTGGTCTTCACGAGGTTGATGAGGTTGTTGTTGAGCGCGGGCAGGCACACCCGGTAAGCCAGCGGCAGCGTGATATAGCGATAGATCTGGAGCCGGGTGTAGCCGAGGCTCTCAGCCGCCTCGACGGTCGCCTTGGGCACGCTCTCGATGCCGGCGCGGAAGATCTCCACATTGAACGCGCCGGCGAAGAAGGAGAGGGACACCACCGCCCATCCGTAGCTCGAGAGGAGCCCGCCGGAGACGCCGAAGACGTCCGAAAGGGCGGCGTCCACCGCGAAATAGAAGAAATAGAGCTGCACCAGCGGCGGCGTGTTGCGGAAGAAGGCGATGTAGCCCCCCACCACGGCGCGCAGCCACCGGTAGGGGGAGGACTGGAGCCAGGCCCCCGCCATCCCGATCAGCACCGAGAGCACGACGCAGACGATCGAGAGGTGGATCGTCGTCCAGATCCCCTCGAAGAACCGGCCCCGGTCCCAATCGTCGTAAAATATCGTCAGCTTGATCCCGTGGGTGTCGTACAGCCACCGGAACCAGTCCCAGACCGCGTCCACGCCGCGCCCCCCTCAAGGCCGGGCGGGGGCCCGTGGGCCCCCGGTCGCCCTCACTCGCCCTCGTCGCGAACCGCGTCGCAGATCTTCTCGCCGGCCTCGCATTTGAGCGACATCTCGGAGAGCCAGGCGGTGGACGGGATGCCCCACTTCTCCTCGAGCGCCACCAGCGTGCCCGAGGCGTGCCAGCCGATGATCGCCTCGGAGAGGGCCTGGCCGATCGGCTCGTCGATCTCGTCGAGGCGCACCGCCGCGCCCCAGGGCACATCGGCGACCACGGGCGTGGCGATGTCGTACTCCGCCCATTTCTCGGGCTCGTTCACCTTGCGCGGGATGAACGCGCTGTCGTCGTAGATCCAGCCGACACAGCGGCCGTCGAGCAGCGCGGCCTCGACCTCGGGCACGCCCTTGAACACCACCATCTCGGCGCCGTTCTTCAGCCCGTGCTCCTTGTTGTACCAGGACCCCTGGATGCCGCAGATCTTCTTGCCCTCCACGGTCTCCCAGCCGTCGATCCCGCTGTCCTTGTGGGCGAGGATCGCCACGCCCGACGAGTAGTAGTTGGGCTGCACGATGCCCACCACCTTCCGCCGCTCGGGCTTGTCGGACATGGTGGCGATCATCACGTCGATCTTGCCCTGCTCGAGGAACTGCATGCGGTTGGAGGCGACCACGGGCACGAGCTCGACCTCGATCTCCTTGCCGGCCTTCTCCCCGATCTGGCGGGCGAAGTCGCGGATCATGTCGATCTCCATGCCGACGATGTTGCCCTCGGCGTCGCGCATGCCCCAGGGGGCGTAGTCGGTCTTCACGCCGGCGACGAGTTTGCCCTCCTCGATGATGTCGGCGAGCGTGTCGGCAAGGGCGGCCGGGGCGGCGGGGGCGGCGAGGGCGAGGCCGAGGGCCGCGGCGCGGATGCAGGCGGTGATGTGTGTCATGGCAGGTTCCCTGTGACTGGCGGCCGGGCGTCGCGCGCGCCGGCTCTTCTGCTGCCAAATGGTCCGGATGCCAGACCCTGCGTCAAGCGATTTCGCCGCCTTGACCGTCCGGGCGCCGGGTGTTTTCGCTAAGACGAAAAGGAGCGCCGCCATGTCCCACGTCTTTCCCCGCCACACCCGGGTCGCGCCGCCCGTGGCGGTCGCGGGCGCCGGCTGCCATCTGATCGACGCCGACGGCAAGCGCTATTTCGACGGTTCCGGCGGGGCCGCGGTCTCGTGCTTGGGCCATGGCGACCCGGATGTGGCCGCCGCCATGAAGGACCAG
This sequence comes from uncultured Limibaculum sp., assembly GCA_964467005.1. Taxonomy (GTDB): domain Bacteria; phylum Pseudomonadota; class Alphaproteobacteria; order Rhodobacterales; family Rhodobacteraceae; genus Thermohalobaculum. The sequence goes on from CAYXPI010000065.1 coordinate 18,281, forward strand.
ATCGACAAGCTGGCCTTCGCGCATACGGGCTTTTTCACCTCCGAGCCCGCCGAGGCCTTGGCGGATCTTCTTGTGGCCCAGGCGCCCGCTGGGCTCGACCGGGTCTATTTCGTCTCCGGCGGGTCGGAGGCGGTGGAGGCCGCCCTCAAGCTCGCGCGGCAATACTTCCTCGAGGCGGGCGAGCCCAGCCGCCACCGGATCATCGCGCGGCGCCAGAGCTATCATGGGAACACGCTCGGCGCGCTCGCCGCGGGGGGCAACGCCTGGCGCCGGGAGCCCTTCGCGCCCATGCTGGTCGAGACCTCTCACATCGCCCCCTGCTACGAATACCGCGGCCGGGCGGAGGACGAGACGCCGGAGGCCTACGGGCGCCGGGTGGCCGACGCGCTCGAGGCCGAGATCCAGCGCCTCGGGCCCGAGACGGTGGCCGCCTTCATCGCCGAGCCCGTGGTGGGCGCCACCCTCGGCGCCGTGCCGCCGGTGCCCGGCTACTTCCAGCGGATCCGCGATATCTGCGACGCGCATGGGGTGCTCCTCATCCTCGACGAGGTGATGTGCGGCATGGGGCGCACCGGCACCCTCTTCGCCTGCGAGCAGGACGGCGTGAGCCCCGACATCTGCGTCATCGCCAAGGGGCTCGGCGCCGGCTACCAGCCGATCGGCGCCATGCTCTGCACCGC
>CAYXPI010000066.1:0-18772 GCA_964467005.1 uncultured Limibaculum sp.
GGGGTGGATTTTCGGATCCCGCCTTTGCCGTAGACGTAAAATACCTTGGCGCCCTTGATCTTGTGGCTGGGGGCGAGCTTCACTTGCACCGAACCCTCCCCGTCCTCGCGGGGGGTGCGGCGGGGCAGGCTGGGCGGGGTCTCGAGCGGGGCCATGGGTGTCTCCTCTCTCAAGCCGCGACCGGGTCGAGCCCTTCGAGCCGGTCCTCAAGCTCTTCGGCCGAGGCGGTGAGGGCGGCGAGCGTGTCCGGGTCGGGCGTCCAGTATTGGCGTTCGTGGGCCTCCAGGAGGCGGTTGGCGAGGCGGGCGGAGGCGGCGGGGTTGAGCTCTCCGAGGCGGCGGCGCATCGCCTCGTCGAGGACGAAGGTCTCCGAGAGCCGCTGATAGACCCACGGGTCGACCGCGCCGGTGGTGGCGGACCAGCCGAGCGTGTTGGTCACCTGGGCTTCGATGTTGCGCACGCCCTCATGCCCGTGGGCGAGCATGCCCTCGAACCATTTCGGATTGAGCGCGCGGGTCCGGGTCTCGAGCGCCACCTGCTCGGCGAGGGTGCGCACGGTGCCGCCGCCGCGGGTCTGGTCGCCGATATAGACCGGCGCGTCCGTCCCCTTGGCCCGGGAGACCGCGCGGGAGATGCCGCCCAGGGTGTCGAAATAGTGGTCGATCGTGGTCACCCCGAGCTCCACGCTCTCGAGGTTCTGGTAGGCGAGGTCGACGCGGGAGAAGATCGAGGCGAGAAGGGCACCCTGGGCGCTCGCCTTGCCGTCGCGCCCGTAGGCGTAGCATTTGCGCGTCTCATAGGCGTCGGCGAGCTCGTCCGCCTCGCCCCAGCTTCCGGCGTCGATCAGCTGGTTGACATTGGCGCCGTACGCCCCCTCCGCGTTGGAGAACACCCGGAGGGCGGCGGTCTCGAGGTCGCAGCAATGGGTCGCCTGATGCGCCAGCGCGTTGGCGCGGACATGGTTCTCCGCCAAGGGCTCCTCGGCGGAGGCGGCGAGCCAGGCGGCCTCGGCCAGGAGCTTGCCCTGGAGCGGCAGGAGATCGCGGAAAATGCCGGAGAGGGTCATCGCCACGTCGATCCGCGGCCGGCCGAGCTCGCTGAGCGGCACGAGCTCGGCGCCCGAAAGCCGGCCATAGCTGTCGAACCGGGGGCGCGCGCCCATGAGCGCGAGGGCCTGGGCGATGGGTCCGCCCTCGGATTTGAGATTGTCCGTGCCCCAGAGCACGATGGCGATGGACCGGGGCAGCGCCCCCGTCGTCTCGCGATGCCGCGCGAGGAGCCGCTCGGCCTGGGTCGCGCCGTCCTTGAGCGCGAAGGCCGATGGCATGCGGAAGGGGTCGTGGCCGTGCAGATTGCGCCCCGTCGGCAGGATCTCGGGGCTGCGGACGAGGTCGCCGCCGGCGACGGGCGGGATGAAACCGCCATCGAGCGCGTGGAGGAGCGCCGGCGTCTCGCTGTCCTCGGCCAAGAGCTCGGCGGCGCGGGCGAGGCGGGTGAGAACCGGTGCCCAGGGCGCGTCCGCGGCGCCGGGGCCCTGCCCCGCCGCCAGCGCCTCGAGCGCCGCCCGAGGCGGCTCGGCGCAACCCTCGGCCTCGGCGGCCGCGGCGGCCATGGCGGCGAGCGTGTCGACCCGCTCCGAGAGGCTCGGGATGCGGCCGAGCACATGGAGGCCGTGGGGGATGAGCGTCTCCTCGAGCGCCAGCACCTCGGCCCAGAGCCGCGGCACCTCCGTCTCGGCCGCCGGCCCCCAGGCGGGCTCTGGCGCGGCCAGATCGAGCTCCGCCGCCTGGGCCTGCACGAGTTCGGCGAGGCGCGCGCGCTCCACCTCTGCCTCCGGGCCCGCGCCCCGCCAGCGCTCGACGGTCGCCTTGAGATCCGCGAGCCCCTTGTAAAGCCCGGCCTGGGCGAGGGGCGGGGTGAGGTAGGTCACCGTCGTCGCCGCCGCGCGCCGCTTCGCGAGCGCCCCTTCGGAGGGGTTGTTGGCCGCGTAGTAGTAGATGTTGGGCAAGTCACCGATCAGCCGGTCCGGCCAGCAGCCCTCCGAGAGCCCCACCTGCTTGCCCGGCATGAACTCGAGCGCGCCATGGGTGCCGAAATGGAGGAGCGCGTCGGCCCCGAACTCCTCCGCCAGCCAGCGGTAGAAAGCCGAGAAGGCGTGGGTGGGCGCGAAGCTGCCTTCGAAGAGAAGGCGCATCGGGTCGCCCTCATAGCCGAAGGCGGGCTGCACGCCGACGAAGACCTTGCCGAAGCGCGCGCCGAGGACGAAGACCTCCCGCCCGTTCGACTGCTGACGCCCGGGTGCCGGGCCCCACACCGCCTCGATCTCCGAGAGCCAGGGGGTGGCGCGCACCAGATCGTCCGCCGAGACGCGGGCCGCAATCGCCGCCTCCTGCCCGTGCTCGCCGCCGCCGAGGATCGTGGAGCGGAGATCGTCCACCGTCTCGGGCGGGGTCACGTCGTAGCCCTCGGCCGCGAGGCGGTGGAGGAGCCCATGGAGCGACTCGAAGACGGAGAGGAAGGCCGCCGTCCCGATCGCGCCGGCATTGGGCGGGAAGCCGAAGAGGACGATCGCGAGGTTGCGCTCGGGCCGCGGGGTGCGGCGGAGCGTGACGAGCCGCGCCACCCGGTCGGCCAACCGCTCGGCGCGCTCGGGGCAGGCGACCATGCGCCGCTCGGCGGTCTCGGGGCCGAAGTCGCAGGCCCGCGAGCAGCCGCCGCAGGGGCCGCCTTGGGCCCGCCCGCCGAACACCATGGGCCCGGTCGCGCCGTCGATCTCCGGGATCGCGACCATCATCGTGGCCTCGACCGGGGAGAGGCCCGAGACCGAGCCCGCCCAGCCCTCGAGCGGCTGGAACTCAAGCGCATGGGCCGCGAGATAGGGCACGTCGAGGCCGGACAGTGTCTCGCCCGCCGCGGCCGCATCGTTGTAGGCCGGCCCGCCGACGAGGGAGAAGCCGGTGAGCGACACCACGGCGTCCACCCGCGCGCCCTCGGGCCCGCGGAAAAAGGCCTCCACCGCCGGTCGGGCGTCGAGCCCCGAGGCGAAGGCCGGCACGACCTCGAGCCCGCGGGCCTCGAGCGCGGCGATCACCGTGTCGTAATGCCCCGTGTCGCCCGCCAGGAGATAGGAGCGCATGAGAAGGAGGCCGATCCGGCCACGAGCGCCGGGCCGCGTGGGCAGATCGTCGGCGTTGTCCGACAGCCGACCGGCCATCTCCGGGTGGTAGACGCCGGTCTCCGGATAGTCGACGGGCTGGCCGGGGGCGAGCGCGCCGCGCAGCCACCCCCGCGGGCCGGCGGCGTAGCGGTCCACCAGGAAGCGCACGAGATTGGCGAGGTTTTCGTCCGATCCCGAGAGGTAGTATTGCATCGTGAGGAAGTAGGCGCGGAGGTCCTGCGCCTTGCCGGGGATGAAGCGCAGGATCTTGGGCAGCCGGCGGAGCATGGCCATCTGCCCCGCGCCGGAGGAGGCCGAGCCCGCGCCGGATTTGGGCTTGCCGCGGAGCCGCTTGAGGAGCCCGATGAGGCCCTTGCTGGGCGCGTCCATCCGGAGGCTTCCGAGCCGCGTGAGCTTGACGATCTCCGGAGCCGCGATGCAGCCGACCATGGCGTCGCAGCTCTCGCGACGGGCCATGAGGGCGGGGAGGATGGCGCGCACCTGGTCCTCGAGGAAGAGCATGGTGGCGACGACGATGTCGGCCTCCGCGATGGCGGCCTCGGCCTCGGACAGGGCCTCCGGGCTCTCGGCCCAGTCGGTCGCGGCGTGGAGCGTGAGGGTGAGGCCCGGGATCTCAGCGGCGAGGCGCGCCCGCACGCGCTCCACCGCGCCGGCGAGGTGGCGGTCGAGCGTGATGAGGACGACCCGGGGGCCAGGCGCCGGGGCGCCGTGCGGCCTTCGGGGGACGGCGAGCTCAGCGGGAGAAATGGGCTTTTGCATCGTAGAGCGTCTCGAGGGTGATGGTGGTGAGCCCTCGCTCGACGGCGAAGCGCTCGGTGTTGCGCCGGGCCCGGCCCCGGACGAAGAACGGGATCTTCTGGAGCTCGCGCTCGGCCTCGCCGACCCAGATGGGGGTTGAGCCGGGAGGGGGGGCGGCCTCGGGGGGCGTCGCGCCCCCCCCCCCCTCCCCCCCGCCCCCCCCCGCGCCCCCCCCCCCCCCGCCGCCCCCGCCCCCGCGCCCCCCCCCCCCCCCGCCCCCCCCCCCCCCCCGCCCCCCCCCGCCCCCCCCCCCCCCCCCGCCCCCCCCCCCCCCCCCCCCCCCCGCCCCCCGCCCCGCCCCCCCCCCCTCGGCCGCGGCGGGCTGCGCCTCGCCGGGCCGGGCGTCTCCGCCGGCGCGTTGCGGGGCCGCGCCGTGGAGGTGGCTGGCGCCGGCGGCGTCGTGGAACTCGAAATCCTCCCGGAACATCGCGAGAAGGTGCTCTTCGAGCCCCATGACGAGGGGGTGCACCCAGCTGTCGAAGAGGACGTTCGCCCCCTCGACGCCCATCTGGGGCGAGAAGCGCGCCGGAAAGTCCTGCACATGGACGGGAGCGGAAATCACCGCGCAGGGGACGCCGAGGCGCTTGGCGGTGTGGCGCTCCATCTGGGTGCCGAGGATGAGCTCGGGCGCGGCCTCGGCGATGGCAGCCTCGACCTCGAGATAGTCATCCGTGACCAGCGCTTCGAGCCCGTGCTCCGCCGCGGCGGCGCGGACATCGCGGGCGAACTCCCGCGAATAGGTGCCGAGGCCCACGAGGTCGAAGCCCATCTCCTCGGTCGCCACCCGGGCCGCCGCGAGGGCGTGGGTGGCGTCGCCGAAAACGAAGACCTTCTTGCCTGTGAGATAGGTCGAATCGACCGAGGCCGACCACCAGGGCTGGCGCGCGCCGTGCTGGACGAGGGAGTCGATGGGCGCGGCCTCGAGCCCTGCGAGAGCGGCGACCTCCTCGAGGAACGCCCGCGTCGCGCGGCTGCCGATCGGCACGACCGTGGTGCGGGGCTGGCCGAAGCTCCGCTCGAGCCAGCGCGCGGCGGTCTCCGCGATCTCCGGATAGAGGACGACGTTGAAATCCGCCGCCGGGATCCGCACGAGATCCGATGGCCGCGCGCCCCAGGGCGCCACGAGATTGACCCGCACGCCGAGGGCCTCCAAGAGCCGGCGGATCTCGGCCAGATCGTCGCGGTGGCGGAAGCCGAGGGCGGTGGGGCCGAGGATGTTGCAGGAGGGGCCCTCCGCGCGCTCCTGCGGCTGGGCCAGCGCGCGCACCAGGCGGTAGAAGGTCTCGGACGCCCCCCAATTCTCGCGCTTGGAATAGGAGGGGAGCTCGAGCGGCACGACGGGGAGGCCGAGATCCATGGTGGCGGCCAGCCCGCCCGGATCGTCCTGCAGAAGCTCGGCCGTGCAGGACGCGCCCACGATCATCGCCTCGGGGCGCTCGCGCCGGGCGGCCTCGCGGCAGGCGGTCATGAAGAGCTCGGCGGTGTCCGAGCCGAGATCGCGGGCCTGGAAGGTGGTGTAGGTGACGGGCGGGCGCGCGGCCCGGCGCTCGATCATCGTGAAGAGAAGATCGGCATAGGTGTCGCCCTGGGGCGCGTGGAGGACGTAGTGCAGACCCTCCATCGCGGTGGCGATCCGCATCGCGCCCACATGGGGCGGGCCCTCATAGGTCCACACCGTGAGCTTCATGCCGCGCCCTCCGCGAGGAGGCCCGCGAGGCGCGCGCGCCGGCGGAGCGGCCGGGCGAAGAGCTCGGCGAGATCCGCCGCCTGCTCGTAGCCATGGACCGGGGAGAAGACGAGCTCGATCGCCCATTTGGTGGGCAGCCCCTCCGCCTCGAGCGGGTTGGCGAGGCCGAGGCCGCAGACCGTGAGGTCCGGCCGGTCCGCGCGGAGGCGCGCGAGCTGGAGGTCGACATCCTGGCCCTCGGAGAGGCGGGTGCCCGCGGCGAGGCGAGCGAGCTCCGGCGCCATCCGCGCGCGATGGAGATAGGGCGTGCCGACCTCGACCGGGACCATGCCGAGCTCCTCCTGGAGAAAGCGCGCGAGCGAGATCTCCAGCTGGCTGTCCGGCAGGAAGGTGATGCGCTTGCCCTCGAGCACCGCGCGGTGCGGGGCCAGCGCGCGCTCGGCCCGGGCCCGGGGGGCCTCGGTGGCGGCCAGCACGGTCGCCGCGGGGATCCCAAAGGCCTCGGCCGCCGCCGTGAGCCAGGCCGTGGTGCCGCCGACACCGAAGGGGAAGGGCGCGGTCAGCACCTCCGCCCCCCGCGCGGCGAGCGCCCGGGCGGTCATGTTGAGGAAGGGCTGGGCGAGGAGGACCTTGGTGCCGGGCCCTATGGCGGGCAGCGCGTCCGACCGCCGCGGCGGGAGCACCTGCACCGGACCCAAGCCGATCGCCTCCAGAAGACGGAGCAGCTGGTCCTCCACGATGTCCGGCAGGCTGCCGGCCAGGAGCAGCGAGGGCGTCCCGCTCGCATCCTCCGGCAGGCCGGGCACAAGGCTCGCGAGGCAGGCGTCCTCGCCCTCGGTAAAGGTCGTCTCGATGCCGGAGCCCGAATAGCTCAGCACCCGCACGCGGCCGTTCTGGGCCTGGGTCAGCCGCTCGGCCGCGCGGGAGAGGTCGAGCTTGATCACCTCCGAGGGGCAGGACCCCACGAGGAAGAGCGTGCGGATATCCGGCCGCCGCTCGAGCAGGCGCGCCACGGCGGCGTCGAGCTCGTCATTGGCGTCCGCCATGCCCGCAAGGTCCTTCTCCTCGAGGATGGCGGTGGCAAAGCGCGGCTCGGCGAAGATCATCACCCCCGCCGCGGCCTGGAGGAGATGCGCGCAGGTGCGGCTGCCGACGACGAGGAAGAACGCGTCCTGGATCTTGCGATGCAGCCAGATGATGCCCGTGAGGCCGCAGAACACTTCGTGCTGGCCTCGCTCGTGCAGGACCGGCGCGTCGCGGCAACCCTCCAGCGCCCCGCTCATGCCGGCACCCCCGCCGCCTCGCCCTCGCGCCGCGCCTGGCGAAGCTTGAGGAGGAACTGAGCGGCATTGACCACATAGGCGGCGTAGGCCGCGAGCGCGATCGCCATCTCCGACGCCGGGGCGAACGCGCCCGAGAGGAGCGCCGCCACATAGGCCAGATGCAGCGCGATCACGCCGAAGCTCACCACGTCCTCCCAGAAGAAGGCGGGGGCGAAGAGATACTGGCCGAAGACGACCTTCTCCCAGATCGCGCCGGTCACCATGATGGTGAGGAGCACCGCGGTCTTCAGCACGATGGAGACGGTCGCCGCCTCGTAGCCGCCGCCGGTGAGGAGGTAGCGGAGCACCAGCCCGAGGCTCACGAGGAAGACGAGGAACTGAAGCGGCGCGAGCACGCCCTGGACGAGGGTCCAGACGCTCGCATCCCGGCGCGCGCGCTCCGCCGCCGTGTAGAGCCCCTGGCGTTTCGCCCCTGCCGTGCCGCGCTCGACCACGCGCCTCCTCCCGTCTTTGCGTTTCCCTTTGGATCGACGGTAGCCCTGCCCCCGCCGTGTGTCAACTTTGATTTACGCAAGCTCGGCTGACACTCGCGCGGCAAAAAGAGTCGCTTGGCCAGACCCTTGGAGGGTGCGGTCCCACGTCGCGGGTGCGGCTTTGCCGGGCGCAACGGAATCTTAACCAATCCGTGTCAATATTTCATACACTGCGAACAAACGCGTCGGCGCGGGGCGCCCGAGGCCGGCGCACGCGTCAAGAGAAATTGACATCAAGGCCGTGGGATGATCTGATACAAAGACTGGCCGAGGAGGCTCTCGGCCCAGCCCACTGCGGGAAGGCAGCCGGAGATGGACGGTCACGTAAAGAATACGGCCCACAGGGCGCCTGCGCCGGCCCGGGAAACAGGCGGCCCTGGCGAGATGCGCGCCAAGAACCTGGCGGCCGCAGCGCCTCTCTCCTGCAACGCGCCGGATCTCGGGGTGCTGATCAACGCCGTGGAGGCCGAGGTGATCCCGCGCCTCCTCCTCGCCCGCTCGCGCCGGCGCCAGGCGGCCCTACGCCCCACGATGACGGACATCGAGCGGATCTGCGGCTTCGCGCTCGACCGTGACGTGACCGGGGCGACCGAGTATGTGGCCGGCCTCGCCGCCGCCGGCATCCCGCTCGACGCGATCTATCTCCAGCTCCTCGGCCCCTCGGCCCGCCTCCTCGGCGATATGTGGGAGCAGGACCGCGTGAGCTTCGTCGATGTCACGGTGGGCCTTTGCACGCTGCACCAGATCCTCTTTCGCCTCGCGGTCGAGGACGACGCCACCGGCGCCATGGCCGAGGCGCCGGGCAGCGCCCTCTTCGCGCCGGTGCCGGGAGAGACCCATGTGTTCGGCACCCTCATCGTCGCCAAGATGTTCGCCCGCGCCGGGTGGAACTGCTGGACCGAGCTCGGCGAAAGCCGGGAGGCGCTCATCGCCCTGCAGGAGGACAACGGCTTCGAGCTCGTTGGCCTGTCCATGAGCTGCGACCGCCACGCGGAGAGCCTGCGCGCCACCGTCGCCGCCTTGCGCGGCGCGGCCTGCCCGCCGCGGACGATCTTCGTCGGCGGCCCCGCCTTCCATCGCGCACCCGGCCTTGCCTCGGAGGTCGGCGCCGACGCGCTGGCCAACGACCCGTCGCAAGCGATTCGGCTCGCCGAACAGACACTTTACGAGGCGTCCTCCGATGCGTGATAGGCCCGCTCATGTCCGCCGCTCCCCCCCCCTGCCGGTCCGGGTGATCGCACCATGATGTCGGGACCCAAAGCCACCCAGTTTTCGAAGCCCGAGGATTACCTCGCCGGCGCCGATCCGAGCACGATCGGCACCATCATCGCCTCGGCCTCCGACATCGCGCTCATCGTCGATCTCGACGGCACGGTGAGCGACTTCGCCATCGGCGCCGATGGCGTAGACGGCGCGGAGTTCGCCGACTGGTTGGGCCAGCCCTTGGACGCCATCCTGACCGTGGAGAGCCGGCCCAAGGCCGCCGATCTCTTGGCCGAGGCGCGGCGCGACGCAGCCCCCCGCTGGCGCGAGCTGAACCATCCGATCGCCGGCTCTGAGGAGGATTTCCCGGTCCGGTACTGCGCCGTGCGGGCGGACGAGGTGGGCCGGGTGATGCTCCTCGGCCGGGATCTTCGCCCGGTGGCCGCGCTCCAGCGCCGGCTCGTCGGCATCCAGCAGTCGCTCGACCGGGACTACACGCGCCTTCTCCAGATGGAGACCCGCTACCGGCTCCTCTTCCAGAGCGCGTCGGAAGCCTTCTTGATCGTCGACAGCGCGACCTTGCGCATCCTCGAGGGCAACCCCGCGGCCTCCGCCCTCTTCGGCCTCGCGCCCGACGAGCTTAACCGCAAGCGGTTCCCCCTCGGCTTCGACAAGGCCGGAACCCAGGCGCTCACGGCGGCCCTGGCCTCGGTGCGCGCCAGCGGGCGGCCCGAGGCGGTCTCGGTGGCGCTTGCCGAGGGCGAGGCGGTGGACGCCTTTCTCTCCCTCTTCCGCGCCGAGAACGGCAAGCATGTGCTCGTGCGGCTCACCGCCGCGGCGGCCAGCGGGCTCTCGGCCACCGAATCCGAGGCGCAGATCATCGACCTCTTCCGCCGCGCCTGCGAGGCCATCGTGCTGACCGACGGGGAGGGCCGGATCGAGTGGGCCAACGACGCCTTCCTCGACATCGTGCAGGTGGCGGTCGAAGGACAGGTGCGGGGCGAGAGCATCGACAGCTTCTTCACCCGCCCGGGGATCGATCTCCCGCTCATCCTCTCCAACACTCGCGAGGGCGGGCGCCTGCGCTTCTACGCCACCAGCCTCTCGGGCACCCACGGCATCGCCACCGAGGTGGAGGTCTCGAGCGTCCGCCTCTCCGAGGACGGGAAAGACGGATACGGCTTCATCTTCCGCAACGCCGCCCTCCGCCCGTCGGACGCCACGTCGAATTCGAGCCCCCTGCCCCGCTCGCCCGAGCAGCTGACCGAGCTCATCGGCCGCGTGCCGTTGAAGGACCTGGTGCGCGAGACGGTGGATGTGATCGAGCGGCTCTGCATCGAGGCGGCGCTGCGGATGACGGACGACAACCGCGCTTCCGCCGCCGATCTCCTCGGCCTCTCGCGCCAGAGCCTCTATGTGAAGCTCCGCCGCTACGGGCTCTCCGAGCCGTCGAGCGACGACAGCTGAGCCCGACTGTGGCCGAGGCGCGCAGCCCTAAACTTTCCTTTTGCCCTCGCCGCGAGTGTCATGTTTAATTGACGCATGAGCGTCAACGACATCACACCACCGCGCCGCTATCCCGCCCCCTCGGCGGTGCTCGAACTTCTGAAGCCGGTCACCTGGTTCCCGCCGATCTGGGCCTTCGGCTGCGGGGTCGTCTCGGTCGGCGGCCCGGGGGAGGCGTGGCCGCTGGCCCTCCTCGGCGCGATCCTCGCGGGGCCCTTGGTCTGCGCCATGAGCCAGGCGGCGAACGACTGGTACGACCGGCATGTGGACGCGATCAACGAGCCCCACAGGCCCATCCCCTCGGGCCGCATTCCGGGCCGCTGGGGCCTCTGGATCGCACTCATCTGGACGGGGATCTCCCTCGCCGTCGCCGCGCTCCTGGGGCCCTGGGGCTTCGCCGCGGCCTGCCTCGCCATCGCCGCCGCCTGGGCCTACTCCGCCCCGCCGATCCGGCTGAAATCCAATGGCTGGCTGAGCTGCTTCGTCTGCGGGCTCTCTTACGAGACGCTGCCCTGGCTCACCGCGGTCGCCGTGCTCACACAGGCGATGCCCAGCGGACACACCGTGGCGATCGCCCTCCTCTACGGCCTCGGCGCGCACGGGATCATGGTGCTCAACGACTTCAAGGCAATTCGCGGGGACCGGGAGACGGGCCTCCGCTCCCTCCCCGTCCTTTTGGGACCTGAGCGCGCCGCCCGCCTCGCCTGCTGGACGATGGCGTTGCCGCAAGCGGTGGTCGTCGCCCTCCTCCTCGCCTGGGGCGCGCCCTGGCATGCGGGCGTCGTCGCGGTCCTCCTCGCGCTCCAGTTCCTTGCCATGCGCCGGCTTCTCGACGATCCGGAGGCCCGCGCCCCCTGGTACAACGCGACCGGGGTCCTCCTCTACGTCCTCGGCATGCTCACCGCCGCCCTCGCGCTCGGAGGCCTCCCATGACCCGGCACCTCTCCTGGTTCGGCATCGTCCGCCTCGGCCTCGTGCAGACGGCGATCGGCTCGGTGGTGGTGCTCACCAACGCCACACTCAACCGGATCATGGTGGTCGAGCTCTCCCTCGCAGCCCTGGTCCCCGGCCTTCTCCTCGGCATCTACTACGCGCTCGAGACGCTCCGGCCCCGCTGGGGCTATGGCGGAGACCGGACGGGCCGGCGCACGCCGTGGATCCTGGGCGGCGTCGCGCTCCTGGCTCTGGCAGGGATCGGCGCGGCGGCCAGCACCTGGGTGATGGAGAGCCGGCTCGCCGCCGGCCTCGCGCTCGCCGCGGCGTCCTATGCGCTCATCGGGGTGGGCGTGGGTGCGGCGGGCACCTCGGTGCTGACCCTCCTCGCCACATCCGTTGCGCCGCAGCGCCGGGCGGCCGCGGGCGCCATCGTCTTCCTCATGATGATCGCCGGGATCGCCACGACCGCCGGCGTCTCCGGCCAGTTCCTCGACCCCTTCTCCTTCCCCCGCCTCCTTGAGGTGAGCGCCGTGGTCGCCGCCGTGGCGGTCGCGCTCGCCCTCCTCGGCGTCCTCGGCATCGAGCGTGCACCCGCCGAGCGCCCGACCGCCCGGCCCCAGGCGCCCTTCCTCGAGACACTGGCCGAGGTGTGGGAGGACCGCGAGGCGCGCATGCTCGGCTGCTTCATCTTCGCCTCCATGCTCGCCTTCAACATGCAGGATCCGATCCTCGAGCCCTTCGCCGGCAAGGTCTTTGCCATGAGCGTGGGCGAGACGACGCTCCTGGCCTCCACCCAGCACCAGGGCGTGTTTCTGGGCATGCTGATCGCGGCCGTCGCCTGCTCGGGGCTGCGGATCGGCACCATGCGGGGCTGGATCGTCTCGGGCTGCGCGCTCTCGGCCGCGGCCCTGGTCGCCCTTGCCGCCGTCGGGCTCGCCGGCGAGCGTGCCGCACTCGCCCCCACCGTCTTCGCCCTCGGCCTCGGCAACGGGATGTTCACCGCCACCGCCATCGGCCAGATGTTCGCCTCCGCCAGCCACGGGCCCGGGCGGGAGGGCACGCGCATCGGCTTCTGGGGTGCGGCGCAGGGCATCGCCTTCGGCCTCGGCATCCTCGCGGGCGCCGGCAGCGCCGACCTCGCCCATCTCGCCCTCGGCGCCCCGCCCGCGGCCTACGGCACGGTCTTCGTGCTCGAGGCCGGGCTCTTCCTCGTCGCCGCCGCCATCGCCACCCGCCTCGCGCTGCCGGACCGTCGGACCGCGCCCGCGCCCGCCCTCGTAGCCGGAGAATGACCCCCATGAACCAGACCCTCTCCCAGTATGACGTGATCGTTGTCGGCGGCGGCCCGGCCGGCGCCACCGCGGCGGAGGACCTCGCCCGCGAGGGGCGCGCCGTCCTCCTCCTCGACCGGGCGGGGCGCATCAAGCCCTGCGGCGGCGCCATCCCGCCCCGCCTCATCCGCGACTTCCGCATCCCCGAGAGCCAGCTCGTGGCCAAGATCCGCAAGGCGCGGATGATCGCGCCCTCGGCCAAGCATGTGGACATCCCGATCGAGAACGGCTTCGTCGGCATGGTCGACCGGGAGAAGTTCGACGAGTTCCTGCGCGCCCGTGCGGCGTCGGCCGGGGCCACCCGCGTGACCGGCACCTTCGAGGCCGTGGAGTGGACCGATGACGGCCTCACCCTCGTGCGCTGGCGCGAGGGCGCGGAGACCCGCCGCGCCGCCACACGGCTGGTGATCGGGGCCGATGGCGCCCGCTCGGGCGTGGCGCGTCAATGCGTGCCGGGGGGCGACCGCATCCCCTATGTCATCGCCTATCACGAGATCGTCCGCTCGCCGGCGCAGGACTGGGACCCGGACCGGTGCGACGTCGTCTATGACGGGCGCATCTCGCCGGACTTCTACGGCTGGGTGTTCCCGCACGGGCCGTGCACCTCGGTGGGCATGGGCACGGAGAAGCGCGGCTTCGACCTCAAACGCGCCACCGCCGATCTCCGTGCCGCCTCGGGCCTCACCGAGGCCGAGACGCTCCGCACCGAGGGCGCGCCCATTCCGCTGAAGCCCCTCCGCCGGTGGGACAATGGGCGCGACGTGGTGCTGGCCGGCGATGCGGCGGGCGTCGTGGCCCCGGCCTCGGGCGAGGGGATCTATTACGCCATGCTGGGGGGCCGGGAGGCCGCCACCGCCTGCCTCGATGTGCTGGAGACCGGCAATGTCCGGGCGCTGGCCGGGGCCCGCAAGCGCTTTATGCGCGCCCATGGCCGGGTGTTCTGGATCCTCGGGATCATGCAGAAATACTGGTACAAGAACGACAAGCGCCGCGAGAGCTTCGTGAAGATCTGCGAGGACAAGGACGTCCAGCGGCTCACCTTCGAGGCCTATATGAACAAGGAGCTCGTGCGCAAAAAGCCGATGGCGCATGTGCGGATCTTCTTCAAGGACCTGGCGCATCTCATGGGCCTCGCACGCACCTGAGGGCTGTAAGGCGCGATTGACACCGGCCGACAGGCCGGTCAGGGTTCGGGCGCTCGACAGAGGAGGAGCCCCATGTCCCGCGCCTTTCCGTTCACCGCGATCGTCGGCCAGGAGGAGATCAAGGAGGCGCTCCTCATCGCGGCGGTCGATCCGAGTGTGGGCGGGGTGCTGGCCTTCGGCGACCGCGGGACCGGCAAGTCCACCGCCGTGCGCGCGCTCGCGGCCCTTCTGCCCGAGATCGAGACCCGCGCGGGCTGTCCCTATCTCTGCGCGCCCACCCGTCCCGCGGGGCTCTGCGCCGCGTGCGAGGGGGCCGAGACCGTGCGCGTGCCCTGCCCCGTGGTCGACCTGCCCCTCGGCGCGACGGAGGACCGCGTGGTCGGCGCCCTCGACCTCGAGAGCGCGCTCACCCGGGGCGAGAAGCGCTTCGAGCCCGGCCTCCTCGCCAAGGCCCATCGCGGCTTTCTCTACATCGACGAGGTGAACCTCCTCGAAGACCATCTGGTGGACCTCCTTCTCGATGTCGCGGCCTCCGGAGAGAACGTGGTGGAGCGGGAGGGGCTCTCGGTCCGCCACCCCGCCCGGTTCGTGATCGTCGGCAGCGGCAACCCGGAGGAGGGCGAGCTCCGCCCCCAGCTGCTCGACCGCTTCGGGCTGTCGGTGGAGGTCACCACACCCAAGGAGCTGGCCGCCCGGATCGAGGTGGTGCGCCGGCGCGACGCCTTCGAGCGCGATCCGGACGCCTTCGGCGCGGTCTGGGCCGAGGAACAGGCCGCTCTGCGCGCGCGCATCCTCGCCGCACGGGAGGGGATCGCGGCCGTGGAGGTGGGCGACGAGGTGCTCGAGGCCGCGGCGCAGCTCTGCATCGCCCTCGGCACCGACGGGCTCCGGGGCGAGCTCACGGTGATGCGCGCGGCCCGGGCATTCGCCGCCCTCGAGGGCCGGGCGGCCGCGACCCAGGCCGATCTCCGGCGCGTCGCCCCCATGGCGCTCGGCCACCGGCTGCGGCGCGACCCCCTCGACGAGGCCGGCTCGCGCGCGCGGCTCGACCGGGCGATGGCGGATCTCGGCGCGTGAGCCCCGAGGCCGCCCGGGCCTGGGGCGACGCCGGCCTGGCCGCGGCGCTCTTGGCGGTCGACCCTAGGGGCCTCGGCGGGCTCGTGCTCCGGGCGCGCCACGGCCCGGCGCGGGACCGCTGGCTCGCCGATCTCGCGGCCCTGCTGCCCGAGGACACACCGCTCCGCCGCCTGCCCCCCACGGCGGACGACGCGCGCCTCCTCGGCGGGCTCGACCTCACCGCCACGCTCGCCTCGGGCCGCCCGCTCGCCGCGCGAGGGCTCCTGGCCGACGCCGATGGCGGGCTCCTCCTCCTGCCGATGGCCGAGCGCGCGACGCCGGGTCTGGTCGCCCGCCTCGCCGCGGCCCTCGACACGGGCGAGGTGCGCACGGAGCGCGACGGCCTCTCCCTCGTCTCTCCCGCTCGGATCGCCCTCGTCGCCCTCGACGAAGGGGCGGAGGCGGAGGATCGGGCGGCCCCCCCGCTCGCCGAGCGCCTGGCGCTCGCCGCCGATCTTTCGGGGGTGCCGGCCCGCCCGCCGCCGGCCGTCTTTCAACGCGCGGACATTCTGGCCGCACGCGCGGCGCTGTCCGAGACGGAGATGGGGGCGGCCGCCCTCGACACGCTGACCCGGGCCGCAGCGGCCTCCGGGATCGCATCGCTCCGCGCGCCCCTCTTCGCACTGCGGGCGGCCCGCGCGGCGCGCGCGCTCCTCGGCCCCGCGCTCGAGCCCGCGGCGGCGCTCGAGATCGCGGCCCGCCTGGTACTCGCGCCCAGGGCGACCCAGCGCCCCGAAGCCCCGGCCGAGCCCGAGGACGCCCCGCCGCCGCCAGAGAGCACGCCGGAGCCCGAGGCGGAGACTGCACCGGAGGGGGACGGGGCCCTGGCCGACCGGGTGCTCGAGGCCGTGCGCGCCGCGCTGCCCGACGCGCTGTTGGCCGAGCTCGCCGCCCGGGGCCGGGTCACCGCCTCCGCCGCGCTCGGCCGCGCCGGCACCGAACGCCGGGCGCCGGACCGCGGCCGGCCCATCGGCGCGCGCCCCGGTCGGATCGGCGGCGGCGCCCGCATCGATCTTGTCGCCACCCTCACCGCCGCCGCTCCGTGGCAGGCGCTCCGCCGCCGGCCCGGGCACGCGGCCATCGCCATCCGCCCCGAGGACATCCGGGTGAAGGAGCTCAAGCGCCGGAGCGCGACGGCCTCGATCTTCGTGGTCGACGCCTCGGGCTCGGCCGCGATCGCCCGGCTCGCGGAGGCCAAGGGGGCGGTGGAGCTCCTCCTCGCCGAGGCGTATGTGCGGCGCGACCGGGTGGCCCTCGTGGCGTTTCGCGGGTCGGGGTCGGACATCCTCCTGCCCCCCACCGCGGCTCCCGCGCTCGCGAAGCGTCGGCTCGCGGCCCTGCCCGGCGGCGGGGCGACCCCCCTTGCGGCCGGTCTCGAGGCCGGGCTCGCGCTCGCGCGGCGGCTCGCGGCGGCGGGGGTGACCCCGCAGATGCTGGTGCTGACCGATGGGCGCGCGAACATCGACCTTGCCGGCAATCCGGGCCGGGCCGCGGCGGCGGAGGACGCGGAGGCCGTGGCCGAGGCCTGTCGGCGCGCGGGGCTGCCGGCGCTGGTCATCGACACAGGCGCGCGGCCCCGCGGCGAGGCGCGGGCGCTGGCCGAGGCCCTCGGCGCGCGCTACCTGCTGCTGCCCCGGGCCGACGCGGCTGCGCTCTCCCAGGCCGCGCGGGCGGTGCGATGAGCCTCGGCCTCGGGCGGCTCGACTGGGCGCTGGATGGGCGTGCCTGGCCGAACCGCGCCGCAAGCCGGTTTCTGCGCGCGGGCGGGATTTCCTGGCATGTGCAGGTGGCCGGATCGGGGCCGGTGCTCCTGGCCCTCCACGGCGCGGGGGCGGCAAGCCACAGCTGGGCCGGCCTCCTCCCGGGCCTCGCCGAGCGCTTCACCGTGGTCGCGCCGGACCTGCCCGGGCATGGCTTCTCGGGCCCGGCCGAGGGGGCCGCCCTGCCGCTCGACCGGGCCGCGGAGGCGGCGGCCGCGCTAGTTGGCGCCCTGGGTCTGCGCCCGGCCCTGGGCCTCGGACACTCGGCGGGGGCCGCGATCCTGGCGCGCATGGCGCTCGACGGCGCGCCCCTCGCGGGTATCGCCGCGGTCAACGGCGCGCTCCTCCCCTTCCGCGGCCTGTCCGGGCTCGTGCTGCCGGCCATGGCCAAGCTCATGCACTGGAACCCGCTGACGGCCCCGGCTCTGGCCACCGCCGCGATCGACCCGAACGCCGTGCCCGGCATGATCCGGAGCACGGGCTCGCGCCCCCCGCCCGAGAGCCTCGCGATCTACCGGCGGCTCTTCCGCGCGCCCTCGCACCTCGCCGGCACGCTCGCCATGATCGCGCATTGGGATCTCGAGCCCCTCGGCCAGGCGCTGCCCGACCTCCGCGCGCCGCTTCTCCTCATGACCGGCAGCCGGGACCGTGCGGTGCCGCCCCGCCAGGCCACCGAGATCCGCGCCCGGGCGGGCGGCGGCGAGATCCTGCGGCTCGAGGGCCTTGGCCACCTCGCCCATGAGGAGGCGCCGGAGCGGGTGCTCGGCCCAATTCTCGACTTCGCCGACGGGCTGGACCTCTAGAGACGGCAACCGCCCCCGCCCTGGAAGGGCGGAGGCGGCGGAGCGCTGATGAGGCGCGGGCTCAGTTGGCGCTGATCGTCCCCGCGGCCGCGTGGTCGAGGTTGCGGCGGAACGGGCCCGCGGCGCTCTCCCCATCGTAAACCGGGTCGCCCGTCGTCTTGAGCTCCGGCCAGTCGTCCAGCATCGAGACGCCGTAGAGCGGCTTGTTCACGCCCTGGTGGCAGGTCGTGCAGTTCGCCTTGGGCGCGTCGCCCGTGGGCCCGAGCCGGCTCGGCGGATAGGTCTCGAGGTTGTGCATGTAGTTGGCGTTGACGTCCCGAAGCATCCGGATCGCGTACCAGGCGGTGGCGCGGGCCGGGGGCGACTGGTCCCATTGGTTCCAGGCCCGCGAATTGTGGCAGTAGGTGCAGTTCACGCCCAGCGAGGACGAGAAGTGGAACATGAGCCCGTAGGTCCACTCCGTGTCCTGGATCGAGGGGGTGCCCGCCGAGGGGACGCGGGGGAAGGTGTCGCCCACCCGGATCTGCCGGTCCTCGAGAAGGAAGGCGGTCAGCGGATCGCCCGGCAGCGAGGAGTAGCCCACCGTCGCATCCGACCGGTTCTGCAGCATCGTGTTGTCGCCCATGAGGGCCGAGGCGTCCGGCCGCGGCTCGATGTACCAGTGATACTGGGGCACCGGCAGCCCGCGGTGGCAGGTGTAGCAGGTGACGCCCGTGTCGCCCACATGGGTGGTCCAGTTTTCGTTGATGTGCTGGGTCATCTGGATCATCCGGCGGGCGACATGCTTGGTGTAAAGCCGTTCGTCCGCGAAGTTGATGACGCCCTCGTCGTCCTGGTAGTGGCAGTAGGAGCAATCGGGCTGCTCCGGGCTCACCCACTGGGTGAGGGCCGCCATGAGGCGGGTGAAGTTCGCCTCCGTGAGGTTGCCCAGCACCTTCACGTTCTCGTAGTAGTCGAGATCGCGCATCAGCGGCTCGTCCGGCTCGGGCGGGATCGGCCCGCCCGCCTCGTTCTCCGGGATCTCGTTCAGCATCGTGAGGAGTTCTTTGTCCTCCTCCGTGGTGAACTGAACCATGCCGACCCCGCGGAAGCCCGTCTGCGTCTGCTCGGTCTGGAGCGGCCAGAAGAGCCAGATGACGAAGAGGGTGGCGAAGGCGGCGCCGGGGATGAGAGCGCCCACCACCACATCGGGGCGGAGGAGCTTGCCCTTGGTGCCCTTGGGCTCCGTCGGGCCGTTGGTGTTGTGGTCGGTCATTCCATCGCTCCAGCGTTCGCGGCCGCCTCGGCCGCCTGGCCTTCGGGGGTCATGAGCGGGTCGGGCACCGGCTGCCAGTAGTCCGGATAGGGCGGGGCGAAGTGGTGCTCGACGGCCCAGAGATACCAGTTGTCGACCACAGTGCCGGTGAGGAGGATGCCGATGCCGCCGGTGATCGGGGTCAGCACGGCGAACCACCAGGCCCAGCGGTGGATGCCCTCCATGGTGGCGTTGAAGC
>CAYXPI010000067.1:0-18755 GCA_964467005.1 uncultured Limibaculum sp.
AGACCTGGCCGAGGCGGTGCGCGGTCAACCAGGCGGGCTCGCCGGTGCCGGCGACACGGCCTTCCAGCATCTGGGCCTCCGCGTTCTCGGAGATCTCGACGGGCACGCGGCCGGCGCTGTCCACCAGAGAGACCTCCACGCTCGCCGCCGCCTCCATCTCCTCGGGCTCGAAGAAGATATGCGTCGAGAGGACCTGAAAGTCGACGCTTTCGTCGGCGGCGACCGACATTGCCGACGGCTTTACGAGAAACTCGTGCCCCACAGCGGGCGTTGCGGCGAGAAGCGCGGCGAGGGCGGCGACGAGGGGGGTCGGGCGGGTCATGGACTGCCTCCGGTTTCGGGCCTGCGGCTGCGCCCGCACGGCCTCAGTGACGCATGGAATGGGGCGGGCCGCGGCCGGTTTGGGCGGCCGCGACCCGCGAGACGCCCGCCCATGGGGAAAGGCGGGCGCGATCTCCGAGATCTCCGGGCTCAGCCGCCGCCGGCGGCGATGTCCTCAGGCGTCAGGATCCAGTACTCGTCATGGCCCTCGCCGGTCTCGACCTCGATGCGAAGCCCCGTTTCGCCGCCCTCGGCCGGGAAGCGGACCATGCCGTCCGCGCCGAGCGGCATCCGGCGAAGCTCCCGGTTCTCCCCGTCGTAGACGACCACGGTGCCGGCGGCGGGAAGCCGGCCGTTCGAGAACTTGGTCTCCACAACCACCGTGCCGTCCTGGACCGACGCGAAGACCATCAGCCGGTGCGCGGCCGCGGAGCCGGCCGCCAGCGCGAGCCCGAGGGCCAGGGCGAGGAGGCGCGCGGTCATTCGCTCGCCCAGGCTTCGAAATGCACCCAGAGGACGGCGCCGAGCTCGACCGCCTTGTCCTCGCCCTCATGCGCGATGGTGTAGTCCGCCGTGTTGAGGGCGGCGAAGCCCCACCAGCCGGGGGCGGGCGCGGCGTAGGTGAAGGTGCCGGTCGCGTCGGCCTTGACGGTCTGGGTGACCATGTATTCCGAGGGCGCGACCGCGCGGCCATCGGCGTTGAAGTGCTCGACCTCGACCTCGGCGTGCGGCACCGGTTCGCCGTCGAGCAGCACGACGCCCTGCATCACGTTCCCGGCCCACTGCCCGAAGGGCTTGGACACCGGCACGATCTCGGTCTTGAGCCCGAGCGGCGCGTCCCACCCCTCGTCGTCGCCGAACGCCGCGACCACCGTCTTGGTGTAGTGGATGATGAAGGCGTCCTCGGCGGGCTCCCAATAGGGCTGTGGCTCCATCGTGAAGATGTGCAGGCCCGGGCGCGCAACCTCGTAGGAGGTGGCGAAGGCGGGGGCGCCGTGGAACTCGCGGTCCTCGAGGGTTCCGAGCAGGTCGATCGTCTCGCCCTCCGCGGTGACCGAGAAGCTGACCGGCCGCTCGAGGGTCATGCCCGCCGGGTCGAAGGGGTGACCGAAGGCGACCGTGAGGTCGATCGTCCTCGGGTCCTCCTGCATCACCATCTGGTCCGACGGGATGATCATCCCGTAATGGGCCTGCGCCCCGGTGGTCAGGACGCAGGCGATGCCGAAGGTCCAGATTGCGCGTCGTGCGGTCATCTCAGTCTCCCTGTCGAGAACGCGGTGCGAAGCTCTCCCGTCGGGTGCCCCGCGCGGGACCGACCGTCAACGCGGGGGCGCGGCATCGGAAGGCGATGGCCCGGGTTTCCGCTCGGATGCGCGCCGACCCTGTCAGGAGCCTGACACGCCCCTGTCCGTCGCCTTGCCGGGGCATTGCAAAGCGGCGCGGTCCACCGTCGGATCATGCGCGGTGGTCTGGGCGATTCGCCGGCCGCCGTCACGCGCAGGAGCAGCGCCGATGGACCGGATCCTAGTCGTGGACGACGACCCAGAGATCGCACGACATCTCATCGCCCGGCTGTCGGCGGAGGGCTTCGAGGTCGTGTGCGCCTCGACCGGGCGCGCCGCGGTCTCCATGGCGGCGGTCGGGCGTCACGACGTCATCGTCCTCGACCGGATGCTGCCGGACATCGACGGCCTCGCGGTTCTGCGGGCGCTGCGCGCCGCCCAGGTCGCCTGCCCCGTGCTGCTCTTGAGCGCCCTCGGCGCCCTCGACGAGCGGATCACGGGACTGAAGGCCGGGGCGGACGACTACCTGCCCAAGCCGTTCTCCACCGACGAGCTCATCGCCCGGATCGAGGCCCTGACCCGGCGGACGGGCGCGCCGGGCCCCAGCGCGTCGCTCTCCTGCGGGGATCTCACGCTCGACACCGAGCGCCTGGTCGCCACGCGCGGCGGGCGTGTGCTGGATCTCCGCCGCCGGGAGATCCAGATCCTGCGGTTCCTTCTCGAGCAGGCCGGCCGGGTCGTCACCCGCACGATGCTGCTGGAGAGGGTGTGGGGATACCGGGTCGACCACAATCCCAATGTCATCGACGTGCATATGAGCCGCCTGCGCTCCAAGCTCCACGGTCCGGGCGAGGCGCCGCTCCTGCACACCGTGCGGGGGGTCGGCTACGCGCTCAGCCAGGCGCCCCGAAGCGGATGACGCCGCCCACGGCGCGCTCCCGCCGCCACCTGCCGACGGCGTTGCGCCTCGCGGCGGTGCAATGGGGCGTCGTCTTTCTGTCGGCCGTGCTCGTCT
Organism: uncultured Limibaculum sp.; assembly: GCA_964467005.1. Classification (GTDB taxonomy): domain Bacteria; phylum Pseudomonadota; class Alphaproteobacteria; order Rhodobacterales; family Rhodobacteraceae; genus Thermohalobaculum. The sequence goes on from CAYXPI010000067.1 coordinate 2,620, forward strand.
TCGGCACGATCAACCGCGCCACCGAGCGGCTTCTGGAGGCGGAGGCGCAGGAGCTGGTCGCGACGGAGCTGCGCGGCCTCACCGAGATCCACGCCCTCGGCGGCAGCGCGGCGCTGCGCGCGGCGATCGAACGCCGGCTCGCCGAGCGGCCGGGCGGGGCGCATGTCTCCCTGCTTCTCGCCGCGGACGGTGCGGTGTCGGCCGGCAATCTCGCGGCCTGGCCGGAGGGCGTGGAGAGCGCCGAGACCGGAGAGGCGCGGATCACGGTCCATCGCACGGATCTCGGCCGCCCCACCACGATCGCGGCGCGCGCCATCGCCCTGCCCGGGGGCGCGCGGCTCCTGATCGGCCGGGATGCCGCCATCGAGGCGCGCACGCGCGACGAGCTCGGGCTCGCGCTTCTTCTCGGCATCGGCGCGGCGACGTTGGTCGCGGGCGCGGTCGGGTGGCTCCTGTCCCGCCACCTTCTTGCGCGCATGATGGGCATCCGGCAAACCGCCACCGCCATCATGGACGGCGATTTGTCGCGCCGCATCCCGGTCGAGCCGATCGGCGACGAGTTCGACCTCCTGGCCGAGACGCTGAACCGCATGCTGGCCCGCCTGGAGACCCAGCTCGGCGCGCTCGCCTTCGCCTCCACGGGCATCGCCCACGATCTGCGCGCCCCGCTCACGCGGCTGAGGCTCTGCCTCGAGACGCTCGAGGCCGCCGATGGCCACGGCGCGGTCGCTCCGGCGCTTGCGGAAGTCGCGCGCATCGAGCGCATCCTGTCGGCGCTCCTCTCGATCGCCCGGGCTCGTTCGGGGGCCGGCCGTGCGCAGATGTCCGAGCTCGACCTCGCCGAGATCGCGGCCGATGTGGCCGATCTCTACGAGCCCATGGCGTCCGAACGCGGCGTCGCGCTGGCGTTCGACGCGCCCGTCCCGGTGCGCGCCCGGTGCCATGGAGACCTCGTGTTTCTCGCGCTCTCCAATCTCGCGGAGAACGCCATCCATGCGGTGCCCCCCGGCGGACGGGTGACGATCGCGGCCTCGGCGGCGGACGGTGCGGCGACCCTGGCGCTCGTCGACGACGGTCCCGGCCTGCCCGATGCGGTTCGCGCAGCGCTGGAGGAGGGTCGGTCCGGTCACGACCCCGCGGCCCGGCCGGGCCTCGGCCTGCCGCTCGTCCGGGCAGTGGCTGCGATGCACGACGGCACGCTGCGCCTCACGGACCGGCGCCCAGGCCTCGAGGCGCGGCTCTCGATCCCCCGCTAGCGTCCGGAGGCGTGGGGCCCGGTGGCGCGATCCGCGATGCTGTGTGGATGGTGCCGGTCGAGGGACTCGAACCCCCGACATCCTGATTACAAATCAGGCGCTCTACCAGCTGAGCTAGACCGGCCGCGCCCCCTTATAGGCGGGCGGCCCGCGCGGGCTCAAGTCCGCCGCACGACACGCTTCGTTAACCCTGATGCGCCAGACTCGATGCATGACACGCTTCACGCTCCTGTGGCCGCTTACGCTTCTTCTGCTCTCTGCCATGGCCGGCTGCGCCCCCGCGCCGCTGCCGCCCGCGGTCGCCGCCGCACTTCCCGTTCAGGCGGAGGCGGCGGTGCTGCGGGGATTGCCTGTGCCCGCGCGGCTCGGGCTCGTGAGGGCGGGAGGCGGCCGGCTTGGGCCGGTTCCGGCGGCCGAGCTCGCGCGATGGCGGGGCGCGCTTCGCGAGGTCAATCGACAGCTCGCCGCTCCGATCCGGCTCCGCCCCTTGGTCCCTGCCGCGGCCGTGGGCGGCGCCGCGCTGGCGGACGGGCTCGCCCGCGCCCTCGAGGCTGCCCGGGCGGCAGGGCTCGACGCGCTTCTCGTCTACGAGCTCTCGGTCCGCGTGGAGGACGATCCGCTCCTCTCCGCTGCGGCGGCGCTGCCGCTTCTGGGCGGCGTTGTGCCGGGAACGGTGACGACCGAGGCGCAGGCCGTCGGCACGGCCCTGCTGCTCGACGTGCCGGGGGGCGCCGTGCTTGGACGGACGTCCGCGCGGCTCGCGGGCGCACGGATCGCGCCCCTCGCCGCCACGGCGGGGGACGGCGCCGCCGTCGCCGATCTTGCGGAGTATGCGCTCCTGCACGCGCTCGTCCCCGGGGCGGAGGACATGCTGACGGAGGCTGTGGCCGCGGCCTATTGAGGGGCGGCGAGGGCGAGGCCCATGCGGGCGGCGAGCGCGTCCATCGTGCGCCGGCTCGCCGCGGTCCAAAGCGCCTCGGCGGAGAGGCAGAGATTGGCCTCGGAGCGGAGGATGAGCCCGTCCTCCAGCACGCGGAGGTGGTTGTCGCGCAAGGTCGCGCCGGTGGAGGTGATGTCGACGATCGCCTCGGCCGTGCGGTTCTTGGGCGCGGCTTCGGTGGCGCCTTGGCTGTCGACGATCCGATAGTCCGCCACCCCGTTGGCGCGGAAGAAGCCGCGGGTGAGGTTGTGATACTTCGTGGCGATCCGGAGAGAGCGGGCATGGCGGACGCGGAAGGCGGCGCAGACCTCGTCGAGATCCGCCATGGTCTCGACGTCGATCCAGAAATCCGGCACCGCGACGACGAGGTCGGCATGGCCGAACCCCATCGGCGCGGCGAGGCGCACGTCCCGGCCGCGAAAGGCGACGCGCTCGCGGATGAGGTCCTCGCCCGTCACGCCGAAATGGATGCGCCCCGCCGCGAGCTCGCCCGGGATCTCGCCCGCCGAGAGCATGACGACCGAGAGGCCCGAGATCCCGCGCACCTCCGCCCGATACTCCCGCGCGCGGTCCGACGCTGCGATCTCCACGCCCCGCGCGGCGAACCAGGCGATGGTGTCCGCCTGGAGCCGGCCCTTGGAGGGGATGCCGAGGAGGAGCGCGCTCACGCCAGCCCCCTGGCGGCGAGCGCCGCCTCCGGCCGGATCATGGCACCCACCGCGGGCACGGGCCGCGCGGCGCCCAGGCGCCGGGTCATCCGATCGTAGCGCCCGCCTCCGGCGAGCGGGGGCACACCGGGCACGCGCGGCGTCACCTCGAAGACGAAGCCGTCGTAGTACTCCATCCGCCGGCCGAAGCGCGCGTCGAAGGGGAGCTCCTCCGCATCGATCCCCACCCGGTTGAGCGCGTCGAGCCGCACCTCGAACCGGTCGAGCGCGGGGCCGATATCGACCCCCGCCTCCGCCGTGAGCGCCCGCAAACGGGAGAGCGCGGTGCCGGACGGGCCGTTGACCCCCAGCACCGCCTCGACGAGCGCGGCCTGCTCGGCGGGCATGGGCGGGTCCTCGGCAGCGCGGCGGAGGGCCTCCGCCCGGTCCGCGACCTCGTCGAGCCCACGGGCGCCGAGCACCACGCGCCCCTCGGCCGCCAGCGCCTCCACCCGCGCGGGCCCGTCGGCGCCCGCGGCGAGGAGAGCCGCGCGCGCCGCGCTCGGCGCCGGGCGCCGCCCCTGATAGCCCGCCATGAGCGCGCGGAACCGGGCCGGGCGCCAGAAATGCCGCCGCAGCGCGCGGCGACGCCCCTCGGGCATCTCCAGCGCCTCGATGAGCGCGAAGAAGAGCCCCGGATCGCCGGTCGCGACGCGCCAGTCCGCGAGCCCCAGCGCCTCGAGCCCGCGGAGCACCAAGGCCAGCACCCGCGCGTCCGCCCCCGCCCGGTCGGCCTCGCCATAGCGCTCGATGCCCGCCTGGACGTATTCGATGGGCCGCGCGGTTTCGTCCTGAATGCGGAACACCGGGCCCGCATAGGCATAGGCCGCGCGCCGCTCCCAGCCTCCGGCGCCGTGGGCGATGGCCACGGGCACGGTGAAATCCGGGCGGAGGCAGAGCTCTCCCGCCGTCACCGGCTCCGGGAAGAGAAACGCCCGGGTGCGGATGTCTTCGCCATAGAGGTCGAGCAGCACGTCGGCGTCGAGGAGATGGGGCGGCTCGAGGACCGCGTGGCCCTCCGCCTCGAACAGCCCGCGCAGGGTGGCGAGCGCCCGGTTCCGCTCCGCAAGCCCGGCCCCGGAGAGAAAGCCCGGCCGCTCAGCCATCGCGCCGGGCGAGCATCGCGCGGATCTCGGCCACGATCTCGGCCCGGGCCACGGTGAGCTGGGCCGGCTGCCGCGTCCATTCCTCGCGGGTTTCGATCTCCGCGGCCAGGCGGGTGCCGAGGACGAGGTCCTTGAGCTGGACCTGACCGGCCGCGCGCTCTTCCGCCCCCTCGATCACGGCGATGGGGGCGGCGCGCTTGTCCGCGTATTTGAGCTGCTTGGCCATGTTGCCGCCGCCGAGGAAGACCTCGGCCCGGAGGCCCGCGCCCCGAAGCTCGGCGCAGAGCCGCTGGTAGTCCGCCATGCGCTCCCGGTCGAGTGCGAGGATCACGATGGGGCCGGGGGCGGTGTCGGCGTCCCGTCCCTTGGCCTCGAGGGCGGCGAGGAGCCGGTCGACCCCCACCGAGATCCCGGTGGCCGGCACGGCCTGGCCGGTGAAGCGCTTCACGAGATCGTCGTAGCGCCCGCCACCCGCCACCGAGCCGAACTGCCGGCGCTGGCCGTCCTCGTCCAAGATCTCGAAGGTGAGCTCCGCCTCGTAGACCGGCCCCGTGTAGTAGCCGAGGCCGCGGACCACCGACGGATCGATCAGGGCCCGCGCGCCGTATCCCTGGGCCTCGAGAAGCTCGGCGATGGTCTCGAGCTCGGCGACGCCGTCCGCGCCGGTCGCGGAGGCCCCCACGAGCTCGCGCAGACGCGCGCAGGTCTCGGCCCCGGTGGCGCGGCGCGCGGCGGTGAAGCCCATGAGGACCGCGATCTGCTCCTCCGCCAGCCCCGCGCCCGGGGTGAAGGCGCCGGAGTCGTCGCGCCGCCCCGGGCCGAGGAGCGCGCGCACCCCGTCCTCCCCCAGCCGGTCCAGCTTGTCGATGGCGCGGAGCGCGATGCCGCGGGCCGCCTCATGCGCCTCCGGCGCGGCGGGGTCGAGGAGCCGCGCGGCCTCCATCACGCCGTTCAGAACCTTGCGATTGTTGATGCGGACGAGGATGTCGTCGCGCGCCAGCCCCACGGCCTCGAAGGCGTCGGCCAGCATCATGCAGATCTCGGCGTCGGCGGCGACGGAGGCCGCGCCCACGGTGTCGGCGTCGCACTGGTAGAACTGGCGGTAGCGGCCGGGGCCCGGCTTTTCGTTGCGCCAAACCGGGCCGACGGCGTAGCGGCGATAGGGGGAGGGCAGGCTCTCGCGGTGCTGCGCCACCACGCGGGCGAGCGGGGCGGTGAGGTCGTAGCGGAGCGCGACCCAGCTCTCGTCCTCCTCCTGCCAGGCGAAGACGCCAGCGTACGGGCGGTCGACATCGGGCAGGAAGCTGCCGAGCGCCTCCACCGTCTCCACGGCCGAGGTCTCGAGCGGATCGAAACCGTAGGCGTGGTAGACCGCGCAGATCCGGTCGAGCATCGCACGGCGGCGCGTCACCTCGGCGCCCATATAGTCGCGGAAGCCCCGGGGGGTCTGCGCCTTGGGCCGCGGCGCCTTCTTCGTCTTGTCCTTCGCCATCCCTCGCCTCCCGTCGGAGCGTGGGTTGCCTAGCGGATCGGCCCGCCCCCGGCAAGGGAGCGCGGCGGGCGTCACCTGCGCACGAAGATGTCGTCGTTGCCGAGCACCTCCAGCCGGTCGTAGCCCCGGTTGTGCATGAGCTCCAGGATCTCGTCGCCATGGGTGAGGCAGTCCACCGCCCAGGCGCGCACATCGTACTCCTCGAAGGGAAAGGCGCGGAGGACACGGAGCTCCGCCCCGAGAACGTCGAGCGAGATGAAGTCCACATGGCGGAGATACTGGCTGTCGAGCACCTGCGCGAGGCGCTTGGTGCGCACGCTCCGGCGGCGGGCCTCGTGGCGGGCGTCCGCCTCCACCCGCTCGAGGATCTCGGGCGGATAGGAGGTGGTGAGTCCGCTCATCTGCACGAGCCCCTCCTCCACCTCGAGAAACTCCTCCTCCCCAGTGGCCTCGGAGATCGCGAAGCCGAGGCAGGGGCAGCGGCGGAACTCCGCGGCCTTCAGCCTCGGCGTGGCCGCGGGCTCGATCATCAGCCCCTTCCAGCCCCGCATGAGCTCGAAAAACAGGCAGTTGGAGCCGGTCACGCCGTCGAACCCGCCGATCTCGACGAACACGCCCTCGCGCTTGCCCTCGAAGACGCGCTCGTCGAGGAAGGCGTCCTGGCCCGACTGGCTGAAGAACTGGGTGCGCCGCCCCGAGGCGCGCTCGCAGTCCCACACCATTTGGTGGATCGCCCCCCGGGCCCGGCTCACGGGCACATCGCCCGACACATGGCGCAGGATCCGGTGCCCCTCGGCGAGCGCCTGGATGCCGCGGGCCACCAGCTCGCGCCCGCGCACGAAGCGCCGCTCGATCTCGTCTGGGTCGCTCATCCTGTGCCCCGTCGGCCCATCTCAGGCGAGGGCGTCCTTAACGAGCGCGCTGGCTTCCCCAAAGTCCATCCGGCCCTGGTGACGGGCCTTGAGCGCGGCCATCACTCTCCCGATGTCGCGGATCGAGCTGGCCCCCGTCTCGGCGATGGCCGCCTGGACGGCCCGCGCCACCTCCGGCTCCGACAGGGGCCGGGGCAGAAACTCCTCGATGATCCGCGCCTCCCGTCGCTCGAGCTCGGCGAGCTCCATCCGGGCCGCCTGCTCGTAGGTGGCCGCGGACTCGGCGCGCTGCTTCACCATCCGGGTGAGGAGCGCGAGCGCCTCCGCCTCCGGCAAGCCGCTTTCCACCCCCTCCTCGGCGCGCAGGGCGATCTCCCGGTCCTTGAGGCAGGCGAGCACGAGGCGGAGCGTGCTCACCCGCACCTCGTCCCGGCTGCGCATCGCGTCCTTGAGAGCGTCGGCGATCCTCGTCTTCATGGGTTCCTCGGCTCCTTCGGGCGCTTGCGTCGCAAACGCGCGGAACGGTAGCGCAACGGACAGGGCGCGGCAACGCGACCCCCTCGCTTGACCGGGCGGGGGCGATTGTCTAGCTTCCGGCCGTTTTCCCAGAGAGGCGCGCGGATCATGTCCAGCTTCGAGCCACCTCAGGCCCCGCCGGGTGCGGCGGGCGGCCAGCCGACCGGCTGCCTCGCGCTGGCCGATGGGAGCCTCTTTTGGGGCCAAGGCTTCGGGGCCGCGGGCGTCACCACGGGCGAGCTCTGCTTCAACACGGCGATGACCGGATATCAAGAGATCCTGACCGATCCCTCCTACGCCCATCAGATCGTGACCTTCACATTTCCCCATATCGGCAATGTGGGCACGACGGCGGAGGATGAGGAGACCGCCGAGCCTCTCGCTCGCGGACTTGTGGTCCGCTGGCCGGTCACCGAGCCCTCGAACTGGCGGGCGAGCGCGCGGCTCGGCGCCTGGCTCGCGGAGCGGGGGCGGATCGGGCTCTCGGGCGTCGACACGCGCCGGCTCACCCGCCGGATCCGAAGCGCGGGCATGCCCCATGCGGCGCTCGCCCACGCGCCCGACGGCGCGATCGACACTGAGGCGCTGATCGCCGCCGCCCGCGCCTTCCCCGGCCTCGAGGGGGCGGACCTTGCCGCCGAGGTCTCTCCGGCGCAGAGCATGGTCTGGGACGAGACCGGCTGGGACTGGGGCCGCGGCTTCGGCCGTTTGGGCGCGCCCGCCTTCCGCGTCGTCGCGGTGGATTACGGGGCCAAGCGCACGATCTTCCGGTGCCTCGCCGAAGCGGGGGCGGAGGTGACCGTGCTGCCGGCGACCGCCACCGCCGAGGACGTCCTCTCCCGGAGGCCCGACGGGGTGTTCCTCTCCAACGGCCCCGGAGACCCGGCGGCGACGGCCGCCTACGCCGCGCCGACGATCCGGGCGGTGGTCGAGAGCGGGACGCCCCTGTTCGGCATCTGCCTCGGCCATCAGCTGCTCGGCCTCGCCCTCGGCGCGCGCACGGTGAAGATGGCCCATGGCCATCACGGCGCCAACCATCCGGTGAAGGACCTCGAGACCGGCAAGGTCGAGATTACGTCGATGAATCACGGCTTCGCGGTCAACGCCGAGACCCTGCCCCGGGGCGTGGTCGAGACCCACCGCTCGCTCTTCGACGGGTCGAATTGCGGGCTGCGGCTCGACGGGCGCCCGGCCTTCTCGGTTCAGTACCATCCCGAGGCGAGCCCTGGCCCGCAGGACAGCCGGCATCTCTTCGCGCGCTTCGCGGAGGCCATGCGCGCCCGCGCCGCCCATTAACCGATCCTTTACCCTTTTCAATTTTAGCTAAATCCCGTCTTTGATGCGGGAGGGCAGCCGGTGACGACGCAGAGCTCGGCCGCAGCAGCGCCGTGAACGCGCCCCTTCGCGGGCGCCTCGAGGCCCGGACGCCCGCCCGCCGTCGGCTGCGATGGGACCGGGAGGCGACCGAGCGCCTGCACGCGGCGGGGCTCGCCCGGGGTCTCGGCCTCGGCGCCGTCGATCTCCGCGCTCAGCCGCCGGATCCCGCGCTCCTCAGGGAGGCGGACGCGCCCGGCTATCTCCGCGCCGGCGTCCTGCCCTGGCGCCGACGCGGACGGGTCACGACCTATGCCGCGGTCGACCCGGCAACGCTCCCCCGCGCGCTCGCCGCGATCTCGGCCCGGCCCGGGCTCGCCCTGGCGGTCGTCTGCACCCGGGCCGATCTCGAGCGGGCGGTGGCCGAGGCCTGGCCCCGGGGGCTGGCGGCGCGGGCCGCCGCCCGGGTGCCCGCGCCCATGAGCCTCCGCAGCCTTACGGGCCTCCGCGGCCGGGTGGCTCTCGCGGGGGCGGCCGTCGCCGCGGCCCTCACGCTTGGAGATCCGGGCGTCTGGGCCCTCGCCCTCGGGCTTCTCTTCCTCCTCAACGCCGCCACCGGCGCGCTCCGCATTGGCGCGCTCCTCGCCGGCCGGGCGCACGCGGCGCCCGCCCCGGCCCACCGGCTGCCGCAGGGGGCGCTCCCTCGGGTCAGCCTGCTCGTGCCGCTCTACCGCGAGGCCGGCATGATCGGCGAGCTCGTGCGCGCGCTCTCCCGGCTCGACTATCCGCGCGACAAGTTGGAGGTGCGGCTCCTCCTCGAGGCGTCTGACGGCACGACCCGAGCCGCCGTCGCCGCGCATCCCCTGCCGCCCTGGATCCGGCCCCTGGTCGTGCCCGACGGACGGCCGCGCACCAAGCCCCGCGCGCTCAACTACGCGCTCGACTTCGCCCAGGGCGACATCGTCGGCATCCTCGACGCGGAAGATCGGCCGGACCCTCAGCAGCTCCGGGACGTCGCCGCGCGCTTCGCCGCGGAGCCCGCGCGCACGGCCTGCATCCAGTGCCAGCTCGCCTATCACAACGCGCGGGAGAACTGGCTCTCCCGCTGCTTCCAGATCGAGTACTCGATCTGGTTCGACGTGCTTCTCCGCGGGTTCCGCGCCCTCGGCCTGCCGATCCCGCTGGGCGGCACCTCGGTCTATTTCCGGCGCCGCGCGCTCGAGGCGGTGGGCGGCTGGGACGCGCACAACGTGACCGAGGACGCGGATCTCGGCATGCGCCTCGCGCGTAGGGGCTATGAGGTGGCGGTCCTCTCCTCGGTGACGGAAGAAGAGGCCAACTGCATCGCCTGGCGCTGGGTGCGGCAGCGCTCCCGCTGGCTGAAGGGCTACCTCCTCACCTGGATGAGCCATATGCGCCAACCCCGGGCGCTCTGGCGGGATCTGGGGCCGAAGGGCACGGTGGCGCTCAACCTCATCTTTCTGGGCGGCATCGCGGCCTATCTCGCGATCCCGCTCTTCTGGGCCGCGGTGATCGGCTGGGCGGTGCTGGGCGAGGGCCTCTGGCAGAGCGCGCTGCCGGGTTGGGCGATCTGGCCGGCGAGCCTCTCCCTCGGCCTCGGGCAGGCGGTGATGCTCGCCTGCGCGGCGCTGGCGCTCGGCCGGCGGGGGCAGCTCGGGCTCATCTGGTGCGTGCCGACCCTGCCGCTCTATTGGACCCTGGGCGCGCTCGCCGCGTGGAAGGCGCTGATCGAGCTCGTTCTGGCCCCCTTTTGGTGGGACAAGACGGCCCATGGGCTCTCCCGCCAGCCTGCCCGCCCGTGAGCGTCAAGCAACTGTCATCGCGCGATCGCTGGAAACGGGCCGCGGCCGGCCGATACTCCCCACCATCCGGAACGCGTTCCAAAGAGGGAGAGACCCATGCACACCCCCCGCCTCACCCGCCGCGCTGCCCTCGGCACCGGCGCGGCCCTCGCCGCCGGCGCCCTCGCCAGCCCCGCGGCAGCGGCCGCCCCGATGCTCGGCCCGAGCCAGCCCACGCACACCCGCTTCGCGCTCGGCGCCTTCGAGGTGACCACGATCCTCGACGGCGCGGTGCAGCTGCCCGGTCCGCACCCGATCTTCGGCGAGAACGTGACGCAGGAGGATGTGGCGGCGCTCGCGGCAGAGAACTTTCTGCCGGCCGAGCGGATGGAGACCGCCTTCACCGTGACGCTCGTGAACACCGGGAGCGAGGTCGTCCTCTTCGACACCGGCAATGGCGGGGCCACCGGCCGCCGGCCGAATGCGGGCCGGCTGCTCGAGCGCCTTGCGGCGGCGGGGTACGCGGCCGAGCAGATCGACACGGTGGTGATCACCCATTTCCACGGCGACCATATCGGCGGCCTGATGGAGGACGGCGCCCCGGCCTTCCCCAACGCGCGCTATGTGCTGGGGGCCGAGGAGTACGATTTCTGGTCGAACGAGGACCTCCTGGACGATGAGGCGATGTCCGGCCGGGCCCGGCTCGTGCAGGCCAATGTGGTGCCCTTCGCCGAGCGGGCGACGATGATCGCGCCGGGCGAGGCCGTGGCCTCTGGCATCGAGGCGGTGAAGGCTTGGGGGCACACGCCGGGACACCACTGCTATCACGTCGAGAGCGAGGGGCAGCGGATCATGCTGATCGCCGATCTCGCGAACCACTATGTGATGTCGCTCCAACGGCCGGACTGGCATGTGCGCTTCGACATGGACAAGGAGGCGGCCGTGGCGGCGCGCACCGAGATCCTGGGCATGGTCGCGTCGGACCGGATCCCGTTCATCGGCTATCACATGCCCGCGCCCGCGGTTGGCTATCTGGAGACGCTGGGCGAGGGCTTCCGCTACGTCCCGGCGAGCTACCAGCTTCGCGTCTGACCGCGCGCCGGGAGGGGGCGGGCCGGCCGGGGGATCGACCCCCGCCCGCCCCGCTCGGGCGCGCGCGCCCTCGGGCCGGCCTCGCTCTCGGCGCATAAGGACCCCCGCCGCCCGGCGGGGCGGCCGAGACGGAGGGGCCGATGTTCCAGATGCTCACCTGCTTCAACCTCAGGACCGGGGTCGCGCTCGCGAGCTTCGAGAGCGAGCTCAGGGCCTTCGCGGCTGAGATGGCGGAGGCGGGGCTCGTCGAGGGCGCGGGACCGGTGCTCCGCCGCCGGACCGACACGGCGCTCGACACCGACGATGCGCGGGACCACGCCTATTTCTTCCTCATGGATTTCCGGGACAAGGCGCAAGCCGACGCCGCGCTCGCCGCCATCGCGCGGGGCGACGAGCCGGGAGCGACGCGCCACCGCGCGGTCTTCTCGAAGACCCGGGACGCGATCTTCATCTGCTGGGAGGGCTAGGCGCCCGGGCATGGCTCCGCTATGTCCCGGCGTATGAAATCCCCCTCCCACGCCCCTCACAACGCGCCGCCGCGCATCGGCATGGTCTCCCTCGGCTGCCCAAAGGCGCTGGTGGACAGCGAGCGCATCCTCACACGCCTCCGGGCCGAGGGCTATGCGATCTCGGCGGACTATGCAGGCGCGGAGGCGGTGATCGTCAACACCTGCGGCTTTCTCGATTCGGCGAAGGCGGAGAGCCTGGAGGCGATCGGCGAGGCCATCGCAGAGAGCGGCCGGGTGATCGTGACCGGCTGCCTCGGCGCCGACCCGGCGACGATCCGCGCGGCGCATCCCGCGGTGCTCGCGGTCACCGGCCCGCAGCAATACGAGGCGGTTCTCGACGCGGTGCACGCGGCGGTGCCGCCGGCGCCGGATCCCAAGATCGACCTCATCCCGCCCCAGGGGGTGAAGCTCACCCCGCGCCACTACGCCTATGTCAAGATTTCCGAGGGCTGCAACCACAGCTGCCGCTTCTGCATCATCCCCGCGATGCGCGGCCGGCTGGTCTCGCGGCCCGCGCGGGCGGTGATCCGCGAGGCGGAGCGGCTCGTCGCGGCGGGGGTGCGCGAGCTCTTGGTGATCAGCCAGGACACCTCGGCCTACGGGCTCGACCTCGGTCATGCGGACGGCGCGCACATCGTCGAGCTCGCGGAGGCGCTCGGCCGGCTCGGCGCCTGGGTGCGGCTCCACTATGTCTATCCCTATCCGCATGTGGACCGGCTGATCCCGCTCATGGGCGAGGGCCTCGTGCTCCCCTATCTCGACATCCCGTTCCAGCACGCGGCGCCCCGGGTGCTGAGGGCGATGCGCCGGCCGGCCAACGAGGCGAAGACGCTGGAGCGCATCCGCGCCTGGCGCCGCGAGGTGCCGCACCTCACGCTCCGCTCCACCTTCATCGTGGGCTTTCCCGGCGAGACCGAGGCCGACTTCCAGCACCTCCTCGATTGGCTGGAGGAGGCGGAGATCGACCGGGTGGGCTGCTTCCAATACGAGGACGTGGCGGGGGCTGCGGCCAACGATCTGCCGGATCACGTGCCCGCCGAGCTCAAAGAGGAGCGGTGGCACCGCTTCATGGCCGCGGCGCAGGCGATCTCCGAGCGGCGGCTGGCGGCCAAGATCGGGCGGCGCCTGCCGGTGATCGTCGACGCGATCGACGACGACGGCACCGCGGTCTGCCGCACCCAAGGCGACGCGCCCGAGATCGACGGCGCGCTCTTCGTGGAGTCGCCCGGGGATCTGGCGGCCGGCGACCTCGCAACGGTCGAGGTCACGGACGCGTCGGACTACGATCTCTGGGGCCGGCGGGCCTGAGCGCGCGCGTGCCGCCGCCCGAGCTCCTGACGTCGCGGCTTCGGCTTCGCGGCTGGCGGGAGGGGGATCTTGCCCCTTTCGCCGCGATGAACGCGGATCCCGAGGTGATGGTCCATTTGGGCGGACCCTGCCCGCGCGCCGAGAGCGACCTCATCGTGGGCCGGTTCCTCGAGAAATGGGCGGAGGAGCCGCGCTTCGGCTGGTGGGCTCTCGAGGGGCGGGCGGACGGCGCCTTTCTGGGATTCGTCGGGCTCAGCCGGCCGGACTTCGATGCCCCGCCCGCGCCTTGCGTGGAGATCGGCTGGCGCCTGGTGCGGGACGCCTGGGGGCGTGGGATCGCCACGGAAGCGGCGCGGGCCTGCCTCGCCCACGGGTTCGCGACGGTGGGGCTTGCGGAGGTCCTTTCCTTCACCGTGCCCGCCAACAGGCGGAGCCGAAGGGTGATGGAGCGCCTTGGCATGCTGCGCGATGCGGAGGGCGATTTCGACCACCCCCTGGTGCCGGAGGGGAGCCCGCTCCGCCACCATCTGCTCTACCGTCTCTCGCGGTCCGCCTGGCGCGCGGCGGGCGTGTAGGCCCCGGTTCACCCCTCGGGGGCGAGCGGCTCATCACGCCGGAACACGATCGAGAGCTGGCCGATCTCGAAGCCCCATTTCGTCACATAGGCCCGGTTGATCATCACCTGGTCGTCGAGCTTCCACAGCCAGTCGTCGAAGGTGGCGCGGAGCTCGCCGCTCGGCGTCTGGAGGTCGATGGTGTAGCGCCAGTTGAAGGCGTTGCCCGCCTCTTCGCCGGTGGCCTCGCCGATCACGCCGTCCGCGGTGCCCGTCCAGGTTTCGTCTGAGGTCTGCGTGAGCCGCCAGATCCGCTGCTCGGTCGACCCATCCTCGTAGACGAAATCCTCGGTGAGAGTCAGGGTCTCTCCGTCCCACTCGCCGAGGACATCGACGACAAAAGTGCGGCGGAGATCGCCGAACCGATCCTGGAAGATGCCATGGGCGGTGAGCCGACCGTCGAGAAAGCGTTCGAGCTCGAGCTCAGGGCCCTGCTCGGCGTAGTCCTCGAGCTCCGGACCGCCGCAGGCGGCGAGGGCGAGGAGGGCGGTTGCGGCGAGGAGGCTGCGCTGGGTCATGCCGCGGCAAATAGCGTGTCCCGCGCGCAGTCAAGCGCCGGAGTGCGAGCGGGTGCCCGCGATTGCGCCGGGGCGTGGGCGGAATATGCTCGTGCGCGCGCCCCGGGCGGGCGCCGCGAGGCAAGGAGGGCGCCATGACGCAGGCGGGGGCTGTGGACGGCCGGCGACGAGCGCCGCGGATGCGGCTGGCGGCGGGGCTCTGCCTCGGCCTCGGCGCCTGCACGCCGGAGCCCGGGCTGCCGGACCTCGCCGCGATCTACGCCCGCGTGGCGGAGGAGGGCGGGCTGGCCACCCGGCGCCCGCTCATCACCGTGCCGGGCACGCTCGGCTCCCGGCTTCAGGACAGCGCCACCGGCACGGTGGTGTGGGGCGGCGGCTCGCGCGGGCTCTCGGCCGACCCCGACATCGCCGAGGAGGCGCGGCTCATCGCGCTGCCGATCGTCGACGAGACCGTGCCGGTGGCGGAGATCCGCGACAGCGTGATGGCCGCGGGCGTGCTCGACCATGCCGCTCCGGAAGTCTTCGGCGTGCCGATCGACGTGGAGGTGTATGGCGGGGTCACGCGCACCCTCTCGGCCGGGGGCTTCCGCACCTCCACCCGGCCGCGGCTTCTCGACAAGCTCCGATTCGGCCGAAGCGAGCCGGCGCCCGCCCAGGAGACCGGCGCCGTGGAGCGCGCCGCCTCGGGCGCCACGCACCCCTCGCCCGAGGATTATCGCCGGCTGACCGAGGCGCAGGAGAACTCCTTCCGCTTCGACTACGACTGGCGGCGGGATCTCGTGGCGCTCGCGGCCGAGTTCCACGACTTCGTGATAACCCGCAAACGCCAAGTGGCGGCCGCGCGCTCGCTGGCCACGGGCCGATCGGTCTCGCCCGAGGAGGTGACCTTCGACCTTCTGGCGCACAGCATGGGCGGCCTCGTCGCGCGCTACTACCTCATGCACGGGGCCGTGGATCTGCCTGAGGACGGGAGCCTGCCGCCGATCACCTGGGCGGGGGCCGAGCATTTCAGCCGCGTGGTGATCGTCGCGACGCCCAATGCGGGCTCGATCCTCGCGATGGAAAACCTGGTGAACGGGAAGAGTCTCGGCCCCCTCCAGCCGGTCTACCCCGCGGCCCTTCTGGCCACCCACGCCTCGCCCTGGCAGCTCTTCCCCCGGGCGCGCCACGGCCGGCTCCGCGAACAAGGCAGCGGGGCGCCGCTCGACCCGCTCGATCCCGCCCTCTGGCAGCGCTACAACTGGGGCCTTCTCGACCCGGAGGCGCGCGAGCTCCTGGCCTGGCTTCTTCCCGACGTGGCCGATCCCTTCGAGCGGCGGATCCTCGCCGGCAAGCACCAGGCGCGCCTGATCCGACGCGCCCGCCATTTCCACGCGGCGATGGACCGCTGGGCGCGCAAGCCCGAGCATCTCGAGATGTTCCTCGTGGTTGGCGGCGGCTTCGCGACGCCGGCGCAGGCTGAGGTGGAGCCCGAGACCGGCGCGCTCACACTCACCCAGCGGGAGGAGGGCGACGGCGTCGTGCTCCGCGCCTCGGTGCTGCTCGACGAGCGCCAGGGCAGGGCGAGCTCCGGCCGGCTCGAGACGCCGCTCCGCTTCGACACCACCCTCTTCCTGCCGGACGAGCATGTGGAGCTGACGAAGAACCCGGTATTCGGCGACAACCTCCTCTTCTGGCTCCTCGAGCAGCCGCGCGGGCCGGCCGCGCTCGCCGAGCCGACCGAGGGGCTCCTGACCCGGGTGGATCTCGCCGCGCCCGCCGACGACGCCCCGCCCGGCCGGATCGGAGGCGGGCCCGGCTCCGAGCGCTGAGCGGCGGCAGATCGCCCTTGTTGGCGCCCGGGCCGCTGGGATAGTGTCCGCGCGGCGCCCTGGCGCCGCGAATGCCGACGGAGCGGGAGAGGGCGATGGGCAAGGTCTATGCGACGGCGGGCGAGGCGCTGGAGGGCGTGCTGGCCGATGGGATGGTGATCGCGGCCGGCGGGTTCGGCCTCTGCGGCATCCCCGAGCTTCTGATCGCCGCCATCCGCGAGACCGGCGTCACGGACCTCACCGTGGCCTCGAACAATTGCGGGGTCGACGATTTCGGCC